>CAZDGB010000328.1:0-7656 GCA_964504645.1 uncultured Planctomycetaceae bacterium
TGATTTTGCGGACGGAGTCTCGGAACGTTTCCGTCGGGCAATCGACGCGGAGGACGCCGTCGACCATCACGCCGATCCGCGTCGCGACGCGCTCCACGTCGCCGAGGACGTGCGAGCTGAAGAAGATCGTGCGGCCGCGGCTTTGGATGAGTTGGATCAGCGCTTCGAGGAAGTCCCGCCGCACCACGGTGTCGAGGCCGAGCGTCGGATCGTCGAGAATCAAGAGTTCCGGATCGGGGGCCATCGCCAGGGCGAGCGAGACCTGCGCCTGCTGCCCCCGCGACAAGCGGCCGCATTTCTGTTTTCGCGACAGTTCGAAGTGGTCGAGGATCTGATCGACGAGCGTCTGGTCCCAGTCTTCGTAGAAGGCCCGCGTGAATTTCACGATCTCGCCGATCGACATCCACGCATAGAGGGGATGCCCTTCCGCCATGTAGGCGATCCGCGACTTTGTTCGCGGCGGCAACGTGGAGACGTCCTCGCCGAGCAGCGTGACGCGGCCGGCGTCGGGCGGGGCCATGCCGGTGAGCATCTTGATCGTCGTCGATTTCCCGGCTCCGTTGCGGCCAAGAAACCCGTAAACGCAGCCCTTCGGCACTTTGAGATTCAAATCGCGCACGACCCACTTCGGCCCGTACGCCTTGGAAAGGTGCTCGACGACAATGGCGTCGGGAGGAGTTTCGTCAGACATGTCATCCCGCTTTGAAATCAGAAACGATCCGCAGATTTCGCAGACGAACGCAGATTTGAAGAATGAAATCCGCGAACATCGATAAAAATAAAATCAGCCTCCGGCTTGCCATTGGAAATGGGCGACGCGGTCTTGGATGAGGTCGCGGACTTCCTCGGAAGAGAAGCCGAGCAGCACGGCTTCGGTGAAGAAGCCGTCGAGCAGCACCATCAGTCGTTCCTTGCGGGCCTTCTTGGTCAGATCGCTGCCCGGAGGCGCGACAAAGACGCCGAGGCCATGCCGGGAGACGAGCAGGCCGTCGCGTTCCAGTTCGCTGTAGACGCGGGCCACGGTATTGGGATTGATCACCAGTTTACGGGACAGGTCGCGGACGGACGGCAGCCGGGCGTTCGCCGAAAGCCGGCCGCGGGCGATGGCGGCGCGAATCTGCTCGGTGAGTTGCCGATAGATCGGCGTGCGGCTGGCGGAGTCAACATGAAAATCCATCGCGGCCGTCCTTCTGTACTAGATCATATAGTACAGATGAGGCGCGTCAAGAGAAAAAAATGTTTGATTCAGGGACCATCGGCCAGACATTCTGTCCACAGGACAGACAGCGTCCCTGCGGCGCGCATTCATGGACAGTGCGCCGTGCGGGAAGTCAGCGAGTACCTAGCCGGCGCAGGTGCGCGATCACGTCGTCGGCCGGCATCACGTCGCCCAGGTCGATGTCGATGTCCAGGAGGTTCACCTCGTGGAACAATTCGCACCGCTCGCCGACCGCTTCGCGCGGGACGATCACCCGGAAGCTGTCGGTGGCGTCGCGGCAGGTTGCGTAGACGCAGTGGCTGGTGCTGATGCCCGTCACGATCAACGTGTCGACGCCCAGCGACGTCAGCATCTCGTGCAGGTTCGTCCCTTTGAACGCCGAGGCGTACCGCTTGCGGACAATCTTCTCCGTGGGACGGTGCTGCAAGCGCGGATCGAGATCGAACAGGTGTTCGTCGCCTGCGCAAAAATTGAAGCAGAGCTTTTTGTTCTGCGGGCTGGGAGGATCGGCAGGGTCAAACGCGTAGGTCGTGAAGAAGACCGGAATGCCGGCCTGCCGCGACGCTTCAAGGACCTTGATCGTCTGGTCGAGCACGGTGGTGAGATCGGCCCCGATCTGTTGTCCCGGCGTGAGCCAGAACTTTGCCATGTCGATCACGATCAGCGCGGGCCGTGCGCCGAAACCGACGCGCCCGGCCCAATTCCGGGCGAGATACCGCTCGCGCAGATGGGTGAGATGCGCGAGCAGCGGCCCGCGCAGTTCAGCCGGGAGACTCAGATCGGGCGAACCAAAGACAGGGGCATCGGCGGACATGGCGAGTTTCTCCGTTGGTACTCAAAGTTGGGGTTCACGGCTGCTTGCTTTCCCCTTCTCCCCTGGAGGGAGAAGGTGGCCGAAGGCCGGATGAGGGGATGTCACGGACGAACTTTGGTCGTTGCACACGCTCCACGTCTGTGACATCCCCCTCACCCCCGGTCCCTCTCCCGCCAGGGGAGAGGGGAGAAAAGTCACCGCTCCGCGACGAGCCCCAAGCTTTCGTTCGGCGCCAGTCGCACCTCGGCGGCGCCGTTTCTCAGCGGGATCGCGGCGCCGTTCAGTCCGCGCAAGCGCTTCACTTCAGCGGGAACGCGGATTTTGATCGACTGGTCTTCCTTCGTCGGGTTGGTCAGCAGGATCAGCGTGGAGGCGTCCTTCCGGGCGATGCGCTGGTCGACGCCCGTCGGGGCGGTGAGTTGAATCGAGGCATCCGGACGGGCCTCCAGCAGGAACTCGCCGATTTGCTTCAACTCGGCGTTGAGCAGTTTCACGCTCCGCCACAGGTCGGGCTGCTCGAGGGCGATGTTGGTGCCGGTCTTCCCGGCGACGTAGTTGTACGAGTAATAGGCGATGCCGTCGGCTCCGTGGATCAGCGACTGATAGACCATGCACTTGAGTTCGGCGGGCATCGGATACGGGTCTTCCGGCTTCCACACGAAGAGTTGCAGCACGGGGAGCAGGGCCTTCTTGCCGCCGCTTGCCGCGTTCGCCCGGCGGACTGCGTCGCCAACACTTGTGATCGGCTGATACGGCAGCGGATAGAGATACGGGGCCGAAACGTCCAGCGTCTTCACGAGATCGTCGTAGCGTTCCTGCGACGGAAGCTGATTCGCGAAGACGCCGTCCGGTTCGTTCTCCCAGTAACCGATCGCGTGAAAGATGGGTCGCTGCGGGAATTTCTGCTGGAGCTGGGCCAAGTCATTTTTGCACTTGGCGAGCAGGTCGTCCTTCCAATTGAGGGCCGGGCTGTCCATGCCGACGCCGAACAGCACGCCGTCGAGGTTCTGACCTTCGCTGCCGGAATGAGCGGCGGCGTAGAAGCCGTTGGTGCGCAGGACCTCGGCGTCTTCCACTCGCGGGGCGGAGAGAACATTGAACCCGTGCTCGCGGAAGCGCCGCAGCGACTCGACGTCGACGGGGACATCGTACATCAGGATCGGAAAGAAGGGCTTGCCGTTGACGGTGATCCGCCCGCGGTCATCGACGCCGGCGGTTTCGATCGCCGGCAAGGCGAAATCCTGGGCCGAAGCCAGCGGAACGAAGGTCAGGCACCCGATTAGCGCGGCGAGATGAATTCTCATGGCCCAGTTCTCCCGGTGAAGTGCGCTCAGGATACCCGATTCGCCCACTGAGGCGAACGAAGTTGCGCTGCGCGCCGTCTGAAAACAGTCCCAAAAAGAAAAATCGGGGGGCTCTTGTTCGTCGTTTGAGAAGGGTTTGGCGGACCGCGTGCGGGCGGAGGAGTGAAAATCTCCGGGAAAATCGCGCTTTCGGTGGCGTTTACGAATTCGAGCCTAGCGCACTTTGGTGCTGTTTGATTGCCAATTCGTGGCCGCTGCGTGGCTGCTGGATGCGCGCTGCGTGTCGCTCCCGTGTCGCTCGGTGCGCGCCGGCGCATTCGGAAACATTCTCCAAGGCCCATTTCCGCCACTCTGCACAATGCGGGGTAGCTGGGAATGTTTAGGAAGCCGTTTTCAGAGGGTGTTCGTAGACAAGGTTGTTCGAGTCGCCGCTGCGAAGAACACGTCGGGCTGACGCCGCGACGCTCGCCGGGTCATTGCGGCGGCGGGTCATCCTGGCCGCCTTCATTGCGGTTTACCACGCGGGCGAAGCGGGTGTAGCCCCACCAGCGCAAGAGAAACCACGCGGCGCCGCACAAAGCGAAATGCAGCAAGAACGCCGCGGCCTGCGTTTCCTGCGAGTTCGAAACATAGTTTCCCTGTCCCCGGTTCCACGAGCGCCACGATTCCTGCCAGACAACTTCCGACAAGTAGAGCAGCGGCGAGAAGACCATCCACCCCGCCGTGCCGAACAGCTCCTGGCCGAGCGTCCGCACGGAATTCAATGCCTCGTGCAAGACAATCGGCACGATGCACCAAGCCGTCACGAGGCCGATCGTCGCCAACAGCGCCTGCCCCTGCGTCCGCATCCACAGGCCGAAATGAAAACCGATCCACGTGAGGAGCGCCGGATAGACGATCATCGGCAGCAGATGGTAGATCAGGAACGCCATCCCCGTAGACGGCGCGTTGTAAAGGACGTGGTACCGCCACCAGGCATCGAACGCGATCACCGTCAGCAGCGGAATCCACATCACAAAGATGAACTTCCGCACGCCGGCCAATTTCTGACCGATGATCTCCCGCGTGGTCAACGGCGTCGCGAGCAGCACGTCGAGCGTCTGCTTCGTTTTCTCCGTGGCGATCAGGCCGGTCGAGAGGACGGTGACCGCCAGCGTCAGAATCACCCACAACAAAGCGTTCGGCACCGCGCCGGGCGTGCGGCCCGAATCGTACCCGTAGTGGGGCGACGTATCGGCCAGCAGCAGAAAGAACAACAGCGGCGGCTCGATGACCATCAAAAACCGGATGAGATACCGCGTCGTGCCGAGCGTCTTCTTTTTGGTTTCACGCCACGAGATCGGCTGGAACAACGGCAGGCTGACCGATTCGTTGATCAGCACGATCCCCTTCGTGAAGCTGTTCTGATTCAATTCGTGAAACTGCCGGTCGAGCCAGCGGAAGAATTGCAGCACGCGCTGCTTCGGCTGGATAAAGGCCCGCGGCCACAAGGCGAACCGCGCCGCCACGAGGAACGCTACCGCCGACAACCAGATCGCGGTCGAGCGTGCCGTCAGTTCGAACAGCAGCCCGACGAAGGAGGGCCAGCCGGTTAACGGCACGCTTCCGCCGCTGGGATTCCGCATCTGCGGCGCAAACAGCACATAGGGTCCGAAGGCGACGAGCAACTCATCGCGCATGGCGAGCATCGCCGGCAGGAAGAACAGGCAGAACCCGATAACATACGTCCCGACGAACGCTCCCGCCGTCGTGCGGAACCATACCGAACAGAACAAAGCCAGCGCGCCGATCTGCAGAGCCGTGACCGCCAACACCCACACGGCGGAGACGATCATCCGCGCTTCCACACCCCCCAGACTGTAAGCGACCGCCATCATGGGCAGCGACAACAACAGCAGCAGCCCCATCGGCATCAACCGGCTGAGCAGCTTCTCGATGAGGATCGTCCACGGCCCGAGCTTCGTCAGCAGCAGCATCGAGAGCGTGTCGCGCTCCTTCTCGGACGTGACGGCGCCGCACGTCAATCCCGGCAGAAACGCGTAGATCGCGAAGAACTGCAGGCCGACCAGCGTCTGAAACAATTCCTCGCCGCGGCCCAACAGCGCCAGCGAACTCTCATTCCACCCCCCCAGCCGCTCCCACAGGTAGAACGTGATGAACCCGTACATCAAGAGCGCATAGAGCGTGCGAATGACGAACGTCCGCCGCCGATTCGACTGCTCGATCAGCTCCTTGCTGAACAGCGGAAACGTCGGCAACGCGGGCCAGCGAACAGGACGCATGAAATGATGCCGGAGTGGAACGGATCAGAAACCCGGTTCTGCTTTGATAACCGGGTTTGGCTTTTTCCGCGAGTCGACAAAGCGAATCCCGGTTACGCCGAGCCGGAACCGGGAGGCTGACAATGGAAATTATGAATGAGGCCGGCGGAATTATGAAGGGCAGGCGCCGTTATTGGTGACAGGTGGATTTTCCGGTCCCCTCTCCCCCGCCGCGGGGGAGAGGGTTAGGGTGAGGGGCGATGCGTCCCGCGTCTGGAGTTGTCAAAGACAGGTTTTCTGCAGGCCGCGCGTAAGACCTCCCCCTCATCCGGCCTTCGGCCACCTTCTCCCTCCAGGGGAGAAGGGAAACCCATTCACTGCAACTCACCCGCGGGCGCTGAATGGCGCAACCCTTTCAGGGCCCTTTCGGGGTAAAACCACAGAAACGCGACCGGAGAAAATCTTCGCGGCAGGCAAAGATTATTCTCGTTCGTAGTACGGAGAAAAACGGGGCGGTGCGCCGTGGTCGCTGGTGGAAATGTTGAAACGTGTGGGAGATGATGTGATTGACGTTGCCGCCAAAACGGACGCCCTGGATAATCTTTGATGTAGTTTCGTGTGGGAGGTCCGAAATGTCTCTTTGGGCTGATGGCGAGCAGAAGGACGGCAAGCAGTCGTTTTACTTCATTGCCCCCGACCCCATCGCATTCTTTTTCTGCGTGCTGACGATCCCGCCGCTGCTGTTGCCGCTCTTGGCCCCGATGATCCGCTGGCTGCATTCGCTGTTTTGATATTTTGTTGGAAAAAAGTTCACGGCGCAAGCGGTGGGCCGTCAAAGTAGTGGCAAATTCGCGGAATCGCGTTGCGCTCGATCATTGCATCGGCGGCCTTGATCACGGACTCCTCTTTCAGGTTGGCCGCGCAGACGGAGTGAAAGCCGCCGAGGCAAGATAGACTTCGCTCGCTTTCCCCCGCCTCTATCTCCGCGTAAAAAAGCGTGTGAAACAATCTGCCGCCGTGATAGTGGAACCAGATGTCTCGGTAGGGCAGATCACTGTCAGACTTCACAATTTCGCCGATGTGGACGTCGATTTTCGCGCCCGTCTCCACGTCCTGCCGCTGTAGTCGAATGTCATCCATGCCCCCATCCTCCCGCCCGGTTAGCCGGGAGCGATCCAGTTATCCAGTCGGATCAGAATGCGTTCCCAAGGGTGGGGGCCGATGAGCGCCTTTGTGATGAGGCCGAGAACTACAGCGACGGCGATGACCTTCAGCCACGCATCCGGCGACCAGTGCCAGACGGCGAACACGGAATGCTTTGGTTCGTGGATCGGCTCGCTCTCCTCCATGCCCCTCAGTCTCCCGCCCGGTGCGGTGGGCGTCAATCGGGAACATTTTTGCCGAACCATGCGGCAGCGCATTGGTCGCACTTGCCGGACTCGTCAACCGCCATCAGCGGGAAGTATCGCCGGATATTCGATGCGCCGGCTGGCCGGGACTCGGCAGTTAGCATTTCCGGTTTGTATCCGAGCCGCCCGCAGATGACGCAACGATTCACCCACTTCCATAACTTCGGATAGTCTTGCAAATAGAGCAATCCGTCATTTGGCTGAGTGGTCATGCCCCCATCCCGCTGGGTCGAATCGTGAATTCCGAAACCTATTTTTCGGGAAAAGGATCAGGATCATTCGCCGTTCTCGGCGGCGGTTGCGGCCTTTCGGACGATCGAAAGGTTCCCACTCCAATTGAGACCATCAAGCTCCAGATCAGTAGAGGCACCCACCCCAATACCACCCACATCCCATTCGCCATTGCGGCTGTTGGGCCGCCGGACAGGACCAAATTGGTGATATGGACGATTCCCCAGCCAAGCAGAACGGAGAGCACGAACCCGACGCTGCGAAAGCGCGGAATTAGGAACACCGGGAGAGCGACCGCTATTAGGCCTGCCGCCAACACGATGCCGTTTCCATCCATGCCACCATCCTCCTGCCCGGCGCGGTGGGCGTCAATAACAAGCGTCGATGCTGATCGCCTTGGGTCGTCGCGAATTTCGGT
>CAZDGB010000329.1:0-1295 GCA_964504645.1 uncultured Planctomycetaceae bacterium
TTTGGTTTTTACTCCGAAGGAGTTACGTCCTATAGCCCAGGGTTGCGAGGCCTGGCGAGCTACCCTGGGAAGGTTGCGACGAGGCCCATGAACCCCAACGGGGTTCCGCCGTTCCCAGGCGAATGGCGCAACCCTTTCAGGGTTGTTGATTCGAGCCGCCTCGCTTCCCAGGGTAGCCCGCAGAGCCGGGCAACCCTGGGCTATAAGTCGCAACCCCTTCGGGGTACAGCCGCAGAAACCTCACCACGAAAAAAGAAGCCCAGGGATAGAGATCGGCTTTGCCCAAAAACGTGCATACGCGATGGGGGCGTTAGTAGAGTCTTCGCCAGTGCCCATCCCGCTTCTCTAAGACGAAGTTCTGAACGATGCATCCGGTTGCGCACATCACAACCCTGACTCGCGCTTCACCGATGCGGTCCATAGTAGCGATCGGGGTGTAGGTCTTCTCTCTTACCGCGTCCTGTATTTCGAGGTGGTCTCGCCAAGTCAGCGACTCAGCAGCGACTAGCGATGCGCGATTCGAGCCGGCCAAGCAAAGTATGGCCAAGCCACACGCAACAATTGCAACAGCACACGCAGAGATATAGATGCGAAGGAACATTTTTCCTCACGCTGTAAATAAAAAACCGGCGGATTATCCGGGGTGTTTCATTTTACGGCAACATCAAGTGGCTCAAACGGCCTTCGCCTCCCCCTTCTCACCGTCGGCCCAAAAATTTGAGTCGCCGGATATTCAGCAGTTCCCTGGCCTGAAATGACGAACGGCGGGGAAAACTCCCCGCCGTTCATTTTTAATGGGCTTCCGTGCGATTCACATCACGCCATCACATCCCGCTGGAAATGTATTTCCGCGGGGATTGGATGAAGCGTTTCTGGCTGGCTCGGTCGGTGAAGAGCCACAGCCGGCCGCGCCAGGTGACGCCGAGGCGCGGGTCGCCGACCGTCTGCTGCTGGTTTTCGCTTTCCGTGACGAGGCACTTGCCGTTGGCCACCGGCCAGTAGCGAGTCGGATTCGCCAGGAACGTCTTCCGGTGAGCATCGGAGCAGAAGCAGACCGTCTGGTCTTTGTAAGTCGCCGTGAATTCCCCATTCCCCCGCCGCAGCTTCTGGCTGTCCAGAATGCTGACGAGGCAGAAGCCCTCGAAGGCGAAGGGCGACGTGTTCGCCGGGCTGCTCGCGGAGACCGGCTGGATCACTTCCCGGCCGGCGAACTCCTGCTGGATGATCTTCTCCAGCTCCGGCAGCAGCGTCGTCGCCGACTGGAAGCCCGAGAATCGCTTGACGATCTTCAGCTC
>CAZDGB010000329.1:1305-7644 GCA_964504645.1 uncultured Planctomycetaceae bacterium
CCGGCGAGACGACCAGCGTCGTGGGCAGCGACTCAACCCGAAACCCGGCCAACAGATCGGCATGCTGATCGGCATCGAGCTTCAGCGGCACATACGTCGCGTCGACATACTCGATCAGCCGGCTGTTGTTGAACGTCAGCTTCTCCATCTGCCGGCACGCACCGCACCAGGGGGCGGAGAATTCGACGAGCAGCGGTTTCTCCTGGGCGGCGGCCTCGGCCGCGGCATCCGCGTAGCTCGACCTCCACCGGACCGATTTCACCTCGACATCTTCTGACCAAGCGAACTCAACCGAACCCATCCCGATGACGCCGCTCATGACCAACCAGTAAAGCGGGCGACTCCGTTCACAAAAAACCATCCTGTCAACTCCTCGAATCCGGGCAAATCCTATCGCGAGGATTCGTGACGCCGATCGACGCCCCGTCTCGCGACCCCCCTTGCTCCTTCATCGATGCGTCGTAGCATCGAAATTGGCGGCCCGGCCTGACCCCTGCCGGCTGCGCCAATCCGCAACAGGATAGTTGGTGCAAACTCCGCGATCTACCAACGAGGGCTGGTGTGAGGGAAATCTTAAGGAAAAATAAAAATGAACAGAATGAGTTAATTGCGTTGAATGAGTGTGTTTGGTGGTCTCACTGAAAGTGGGCTTCATAAACATTCCCGAACTCACCAGACTTCGCAGTATCACAAAATCGGCCTCAAAACCTGTTGAGCAATCTTGCGAACTCACGCCAGGCAACAGTCAACCGACAGCCAGCGCGCATTGACGCGCCGTCAGGCGACGCAATAGCGACATCCAAACAACGATCAGAAACTCGCTCGCGGCCTTTCAAAACGTCCGCTTTCGGACACTTTTGCCCGAAAGCGCTCGGATTCGAGCGCGCGATTTCCGTAAGTCGTGATGCCATCCGTAGCGCGGGGGTGAAAAACTCTCTGAGCCGCACCGTCTCCGCTCCTCCAAAGAGGCCTCTTCCGCGACGACTCCGGCGCTTTATAAACGACACGCGTTCGAGAGACATTTCCGGAACCATTCCCTATGATGGCGTCCTCACTCGGCCCCTTCGGAGAAGAACGCATGGATCGACCGGACGTTGACCGCCGCGACTTTCACAAATGGACGCTCGCCGCTTTTTCAGGGATGCTCGCCGGGTCGATGCCCGGCTGCAGCGAGACGCCGGCTCCCCCCGCCGGCAAAGCGGGGCCGGCTCCTGATCTGGGCAAAACCGCCCCGGTCGAAATCGCCCTGACCGAAAAGCAGGTCGAACTCCTCACCGACGACGTCCACACCTGCCGCGGCTTGAATACCTGCAAAGGCCAGGGCCGCAGCAAGGACAACGACTGCGCGGGGCAAGGAACCTGCGCCAGCGTCGCCGACCACTCCTGCGGCGAGAACAACGAGTGCGCCACGCTCGGCGGCTGCGGCGCCACGGCGGGTCTGAATGAGTGCAAAGGCAAAGGGGGCTGCCACGTCCCGTTGATGGATAGCGCCTGGGAAAAGGCCCGCGCAGCGTTCGAGACCGCCATGAAGAAGGTCGACAAACCCGTCGGCGCCGCCCCGCCGGCGAAAAAAGAATAGCGATCCGCAGATTTCACAGATTCACGCAGATTTCCACGCTCGCTGCTGGAAAGCAGCTGAAGTCGTGAGACTTCAGCCCGGAACTCTCACGAGTTCTGCTACTGCTTTGCCTGAATCTGTGCCCATCTGCGAAATCTGCGGATAACCTTCAGGCGAATGTGGCATGACACCCCGACTCGGCTTTCCGCATCTGGGTTACGGCGTCGGCCTGCGGACGGCCCATTTCTCCGAGTTATTGTCGACCTGGCCCGCCGTCGACTGGTTCGAGATCATCTCCGAGAATTTTCTCGATAGCCGTGGCCGTCCGCGTTACGTGTTGGATCAGATCGCCGAACGCTATCCCGTCGTCATGCACGGAGTTTCGCTGTCGATCGGCAGCACCGATCCGCTCAATTTCGATTACCTGGCCAAGCTGAAGTCGCTGGCCGATTCCACTCGTGCCCGCTGGATTTCGGACCACATCTGCTGGACCGGCGTCAACGGTCTGAATACGCACGATTTGTTGCCGCTGCCATACCACGAAGCGTCGCTGAAGCATGTCGCCGAGCGGGTCCGCATCGTGCAGGATTTCCTGGAACGGCCGCTGGTGCTCGAAAACCCGAGCAGCTACGTGGAATTCACCGGTTCGACGATGCCGGAGTGGGAATTCGTCGCGCGGCTCGTGGAGGAAACCGGCTGCGGTCTGTTGTTGGACGCCAACAATGTCTATGTCTCAGCATGGAACCACGATTTCGACCCGGTCGAATATCTGAATGCGATCCCCGCGGAGCATGTCGTGCAGATGCACCTCGCCGGCCACACCCATTGCGGCACGCATCGGCTTGATACGCACGACCGGCCGGTCATCGACCCGGTGTGGGAGTTGTACCGCCACGCCCAGTCCCGCACGGCGGGGGTCTCGACCCTGCTGGAATGGGACGCCCGCATCCCCGATTTCGCGACCGTCCACGCGGAGGCCTTGAAAGCCCGCGAATACGTGGCGAAACCGCAAACGGAGAGCGAATTCGCCGAGACCGACGCCGGGTTGCCGCATCCGGCGGTGTTTGTAACAGCGGATGCCGAATAAGGATCGGGCGCTGCCCGCCTCGATTCGGATTTTACAGAACGCCGGATTTGAGTATACTTTCCCCGCATCGACTGCCTGGTGGTGTAATGGTAGCACGAGTGACTCTGGATCACTTAGTCGAGGTTCGAATCCTCGCCGGGCAATTTGCAGGCTGACCTGAACTCGCTTTCTTCGGGGGCGTCAAGGATGACCGACCCGCTCGTCTCGATCATTGTTCCCCACTTTCAGACGCGCGATCTGGCCAAGCTCTGCCTGCGCAGCATCCGGCGTTTCACGACCGACATTCCCTATGAACTGATCGTCATCGACAACGCCTCGCAGGACGGCGAGTCGCTGGCGTATCTCCGCAGCCTGCCGGACATCCGCCTGATCGAACGCCGCGGCGATCTGGGGCCGGGTGCTAAGGCTCATTGTGACGCCGTGCAAGTCGGTTTTGACGCCGCCCGCGCGCCGTTCCTGCTGACGATTCACACCGATACCATTCCGATCCAGCGCGGCTGGCTGGCGTCCCATCTACAGCCGATGCTCGACGATTCGTCCATTGCCGTGGTGGGGACGGATAAGCTCAAGCTTCGTTCAACGTACTTGGAATGGCTCAAGTCGCTGGAGGAGTGGGCGACATGGTGGAAGCGGCAGCGGCTGGTCCGCGTGCTGAATCAGCAGCCCTATATCCGCAGCCACTGCGCGCTGTATCGCGGGGGTATGCTGCAGAAACACGGCTTGAGGTACCACGAGTCCAAGATTCTCACCGCCGGGCACTGCTTGCATCAGCGATTGCATGCGTTGGGCTACCGTTGCCTGTTGCTCGACCCGCGGGATGTCATCCAACAGGTCGTCCATCTGGAGCATGCGACATCGCTGATCGTTCCCGAGTTGCGGCTGTCGCTGCGGAAAGTCCTGGCGCTGCGAGGCACGCACCGCCTGCGGAAGTTCCTCGCACGGCGGGAAATTCAGGAACTGCTGCACGACGATCGCTGGGACCGGCCGGAAGAGGTTGCTCGCCGCGCTGCGTAAGCTCCCTCGCTGCGAGGATTGAATGCCCAGAGACCAGTGTCCGCGGCGGATTCGTGGAACTTTCGTGAATTTGCCGGATATCCCCTTGTTGCAAGCTCCCTCGAAAATTATTCTTAGGAAGGGGAGCCATGCGGCGAGCGCTTAAGATGTTGTGGGCACATTTTCCAGAGGGGTGACAAGGATGCGCCTCGACTACCAACCTGGCGATTGGGTCGTCTTTTCGGTCAGCAAATTCAGCACCGAGCCCGGCCCACGCGCGCACGACATTCATCCCGCCCCGTTCGGCGAGACCTACCAGTACGTCGTCGACAAATACTGGGCCGTCCGCGAGGTCTCCGCCGGCATGGTGGAACTCGTCACCCGCCGGGGCAAAGTTCATCGGGTGTCCAGGCAGGATCCCCGCTTGCGGCCGGCGAGCTGGTGGGAACGATGGCTTCACCGCGACCGGTTTCCCGATCTCAGCCGTTTGACGCCCTCTCCGCAGCGCGCTGAAGCGACGCCCGTGCCGTGAATCCGGCCGGCGCCCCACGCTGGCGAGTTCGCAGAAAATCGCGGCGAATGCTTGTTTCCCCCTGCGGCCCGGCATAGCATGGCGTTCCGGCGTTTGCCGCCCGCAACACGGTTTCCCGCGCCCAGCGACTTTGGCGATCCTCGTGTGCGCTTTCGGTGTCCGGTGCGACGAGTCGGCAAACCCGGTTCGTCCCCATGGGGCTGCTCCCACTGACGGACACCCAGACCTGCAAGGTGTGTTATGAGGCATGTGATTTCCGCCATCGTCGTCAATCAGCCGGGGGTGCTCGCGCACATCTCCGGCATGCTGGCATCCCGCGCCTTCAACATCGAGAGCCTCGCTGTCGGAGAGACGGAAAACCCCGAGTTTTCCCGCATCACGTTCGTTGTCACCGGCGACGACAAGACGCTCGACCAGGTCCGCAAGCAGTTGGAGAAAATCGTCACCGTCGTGAAGGTCGCCGACTTCCAGAACCAGGAGATCGTCGAGCGCGACCTGATGCTGATCAAGGTCAGCACGCAAGGGACTGCCCGCTCGGAAGTCCGCGAGCTGGTCGAGATTTTCCGCGGCAAGATCGTGGACGTCAGCGCCGATTACGTGATGATCGAAATCTCCGGCCAGGAATCGAAGTTGAGCGCGTTCATCGACCTGATGCGTCCGCTCGGCATTCTCGAAATGGTGCGCACCGGCCGAATCGCCTTGTCGCGGTCCTCCACGCTGTCGGTCGATCAGGCCTTGTTGCCGCCCCAGCCGTACGACGCGCTGGAATCCGTTCCCTAAATCGCCTCGCTAGACCTTTTGAAAGAACCTAAATGCCCGCCAAGATTTACTACGACGACGATGCCGATCTGTCGCTCCTGAAAGACAAGACAATCGCGATTCTGGGTTACGGCAGCCAGGGGCATGCCCAGGCTCAGAATCTCAAAGACAGCGGCTGCAACGTCGTCGTCGGCCAGCGTCCCGGCAGCAAGAACTACGACCTCGCCGTCAGCCACGGCTTCAAGCCGGTCTCTGTCGCCGAAGCGACCAAGCAGGGCGATCTGGTGAATATCCTCCTGCCCGACGAAGCCCAGGGAGACATCTACCGGGCGGAGATCAAGCCGAATCTGAAGAAGAACGCTCTGTTGATGAGTTCGCACGGCTTCAGTCTGCACTTCGGCCAGGTCGTGCCGCCGGAAGGCGTCGACGTCGCGCTGGTGGCGCCGAAGGGGCCGGGGCATCTCGTGCGGAGCGAATACGAAAAGGGGGGCGGCGTGCCGTGTCTTATCGCGCTGTCGCCCGGCGCGTCGGAAACGTCCCGCAAGCTCGCGCTGGCTTACGCCAAAGGCGTCGGCGGCACGCGCGGCGGCGTCATTGAAACCACCATTGCTGAGGAGACGGAAACCGATCTCTTCGGCGAGCAAGTCGTCCTCTGTGGCGGCGTGAGCGCGCTGATCAAGGCTGCGTTCGAGACTCTGGTCGAAGCCGGTTATCAGCCGGAAATGGCCTACTTCGAATGCATGCATGAAATGAAGCTCATCGTCGACCTATTTTACCAGGGCGGCTTGAATTACATGCGGTACAGCGTCTCCAACACGGCGGAGTTCGGCGACTACACCCGCGGCCCGCGCATCGTGACGGACGAAACGCGCAAGGAGATGAAGAAGATTCTGCACGAGATCCAGACCGGCCAGTTCGCCAAGGAATGGATTCTGGAGAACAAGGCGAACCAGCCGACGTTCCAGGCGGTTAAGCGCCGCGAGCGTAGCCATCCGCTGGAAGTCGTCGGTAAGCAACTCCGCCGCATGATGAAATGGATCAACGCGAAAGAGTTTTGATTCGCGTTATTGACAATTGCTTAAATGAGTTGCGATCACGCTCGCTTGTGGGTTCGCAACATCATTTCGCGCAATTTTTATTCGATTCGCGGAAACCAAGTGTCCGATAACCACTCCCGCGATGTCGTAAGACAAACGAGGTGGCGGCTGAAATTCAGGGATTCTCTCGCGGCGCTGGAAAAAATCTTCCGCCAGACTTGATTCCCTGATCGCTGCTGTTAAGATTCTCCTTTGCCCAACGGCACTAACGCAACAGGCCGAAACCGGTCGCGAAACCGGCAAGACCTGTTGCGATGTTCTTTGACAACTCGGTTGGTGGGTTTGAGAGAGATTCAGCTTTGCACGGTTGAAG
>CAZDGB010000330.1:0-7636 GCA_964504645.1 uncultured Planctomycetaceae bacterium
CGGACTTGCCGCGGCCGCAGGCCGAGACGCCGGCATTCATCTTTTTCACGTCCGGCAGCACCGGCAAGCCAAAGGGAGTGACACACACGCACGCGACGTTCGGCTGGATTCTCGCCAGCGCGGTTGCAGGTCTGGGAATCACCCGCGACGACGTTTTTCTACCGGCCACGTCGGCATCGCACATCGCGGCCTCGTCCTTTTGCTTCGCCGGGCTGGCGGCGGGCGCCAAGGTCGCGATCGCGCGTTCATTCGGCGGCGACGAATTGCTGCCGCTGCTGCGCAGCACCCGGCCTTCTTTGCTCTGCATGCTGCCGGCGCCGCTGTTCGGCCTGGTGCGCGACCACGGAGCCGCGCGGGATGATTTCCGATCGATCCGGCGGTGCGTTTCCGGCGGCGACAAGATCTCGGCAGAACTGGAACGCGAGTTTATCGAACTGACGGGCCTCGCCATTGAAGAACTGTACGGCATGACGGAAACCGGCACGTCGACCATCAATCCGACCGCCGCGGGAAATCGCATCGGTTCCATCGGCCAACTGGCGCCGGGCTTCGCCGCCTCGGTTCGCGACGACGCAGGCGTGGAAGCACCGGCCGGCGCACCCGGACGATTGTGGATCAAGTCGTCCGGCAACATGACCGGCTATTGGGATCGGCCCGACGCGACCGCGGAAACGATCGTCGACGGCTGGCTCGACACGGGTGACCTAGTCTCCGCCGACGAGCAAGGTTATTTCTGGTTCCGCGGCAGGAAGAAGCAGATCATCATTCACGACGGCTCGAACATCTGCCCGCAGGAAGTGGAAGAGTCGCTGCTGGAACACACAGCCGTGGAGAGCGCGGGAGTGATCGGCATCCACGATTTGATTCACGGCGAAACGGTGCGGGCCTACGTCGTCTTCCGGCCGGGAGTCGAACGGCCGACTATCGCGGAGCTGATGCAATTCTCGCGTGCCCGCGTCGGCTACAAGGCACCCGAGGAGATCATCGTGCTGGATGAGATGCCGACCAACGCCGTCGGCAAAGTGGACCGCGCGGCTCTGAAACAATTGGCCGAAGCGGCCGTCAATTGCCACGTGAGCTGACAGCCGCGTCAGCGCCAGTTTGCGGCGACGGTGTCCCGCACATCGTCCAACTTGCCGGAGAACGCCAGCTTGGTCATCGCCAACGCGAAGCCTGCGGCTTGCTGCACCGTCGCTTTGGGAGGCATCGCCAGGACGTTCGCATCCGTGACGATATCGACCAGCGCCGGGCCGCGATGAGCCAAGGCTTCCTGCAACGCCGGCCGAACGTGGCTCGGATCCTCCACGCGAAATCCGCGCAGACCCACGGCTTCAGCCAGCTTGGCGAAGTTCGGATTTTTGAGCTCGCAGCCGAACGGCGCCATACCGGCGACCTCCATCTCCAGATGCACCATCCCCAGCGTGTGGTTGTTGAATACGACAATCTTCACCGGCAGATTGTGCTGCCCCAACGTGAGGATTTCGCCCATCAGCATGGCAAACCCGCCGTCTCCGGACAGCGAGATCACTTGCCGGTTCAAATCGCAGGCCTGCGCGCCGATGGCTTGCGGCAAGGCGTTGGCCATTGAGCCGTGGATGAACGATCCCAAAAGGCGGCGTTCCTTTGCCGCACGCAGGTAGCGGGCCGCCCAGACGCAGCACATGCCCGTGTCCGCCGCGAACACGGCGTTTGGAGCCGCCAGTTGATCCAGTGTCGCCGCCACGAACCCCGGATGAATCGGAGCACGCGCGCCGGCTTGCTGCGCTTCGGAGTCCAGCTTCTCCTGTGCAGCGCGGTGACGGGTCAACATCGCGTCGAGAAACGTCCGATCCGTGCGCGGCTGCACAAGCGGCAACAGGGCGCGCAGCGTGTCGCGAATGTCGCCGCACAGTCCGAGATCGAGTTTGCAGCGCCGGCCGAGACGCTCGGCATGAAGATCGATCTGCGCGATCGAGCATTTCGTCGGCAGGAAGTTCTCATAGGGAAAATCGGTGCCGAGCAGCAGCAACGCGTCGCATTCGTGCATGGCGTGATACGCCGCGCCCCAGCCGAGCAGGCCCGTCATGCCGACGGCATACGGATTGTCGTATCCGAGGGCATCCTTGCCGCGAAACGCGTAGCCAACGGGGGCCTTCAGTTTTTCGGCCAGAGCCAGCACTTCGTCATGCGCCTCGGCACAACCGATTCCGCCGAACAGCGTGACTTTGCCGGCACGATTCACGAAATCAGCCAGGTCGCGCAGCTCTCCGTCGGAGGGCCGCACGCAGGGCGCGGGAGTGAACAGCGGGCGCTCCTGATCCGGATGGACCGCCCGTTGGGCTGCGACATCGCCCGGCAACACGACGACCGAGACGCCGCGCCGGCTGACGGCGTGCTGCATCGCGGTGTGCAGCACGCGCGGCATCTGCTGCGGATTGGAAACCAGCTCGCAGTAATGGCTGCATTCGCGAAACAGTTGCTCGGGATGCGTCTCCTGGAAATATTGTGTGCCGATTTCCGAGGAGGGAATGTGCGACGCGATGGCCAGCACGGGCGCCATGCTGCGATGGGCGTCGAATAAGCCGTTGATCAGGTGCAAGTTGCCGGGACCGCAGCTTCCCGCACAGACTGCAAGCTGGCCCGTCAGTTGGGCCTCCGCTCCGGCGGCGAACGCCGCGGACTCTTCGTGCCGCACATGCACCCAGTCCAACTCCGTCGTGCGATGAATGGCGTCGGTGATGGGGTTGAGGCTATCCCCGACGATGCCGTAAATTCGGCGCACGCCGGCGCGAACCAACGTCGATACAAGTTGCTCAGCGACCGTGCGAGCCATGAGAGAATCCTTTCGTTGGGCATCAAGAGAAGATGAGATGGGGTCTCGGCGGGCTGAGATTAACCGATCCGCCTTTGTTCCGGCAAACAGATGGCGACGACCAGCGAAATCAATGCCGCGCCCATCACATAGTACGCCGGGGCGAGATTGTCGTGTGTTCGCTGGATGAGCCACGTCGCCACCAGCGGGCTGATTCCGCCCATCACGCCCACGCACAGGTTGTAGCCGATCGAAATGGCGCTGCAGCGCACATGCGGTGGCGTGATTTCCACCATCGTGACCGGCAAGGCGCCACCGAACAGGCCGATGCAGACCGCAAATCCCAATTGCCCCAGGAAATTCCAGGAGGGGGACGAATGGTCGAGCGCCCAGAACAGGGGCCACGCTGAAATCAGCAGCCCGCCCATGCCCAGAATCAGCAGCGGTTTGACGCCGATTTGATCGGACAGCCAGCCGGAAAACGGAATGATCGCCAGCAGGGCCAGCATGTTGAGCGTATTGATGTCGAGCGCTTCCGACTCGCTGAGTCCGCCGACGGTTTGCATGTACGTCACCAGAAACACAAAGACGACGTAGAAGCCGACGCCGTTCACGACGTTCAACAGCGCGATCCGCAGAATCGTCCGCCATTCCGTGCGGAGCGCCGTCCACACCGGCGAAGGCTTCCCGGCGGTCGCAGCGGACTTGTGCGTCTCGGGAACATGCTGCCGTATGACGAGGCCGGCGAGTCCCACCATCAGTCCGGCCAGAAACGGCACGCGCCAACCCCAATGATGGACTGCTTCCTCGGGTAGCACGTGAGTCACCAGCGCGCCGACCGCGGAGCCCAGCAGAATGCCGCCCACCGCGCCGAAACCGCTCCAACTCCCCGCGAAGCCGCGATGCCTGGGGCCGGCGCCCTCCACGAGAAACACGATCGAGGTCGTGTATTCGCCGCCGACCGATAGTCCCTGAATCATGCGCAACAGCACGAGCAGAACGGCGGCCGTCGGCCCCATCACAGCGACGCCGGGCAAGATTCCGATCAGAAACGTGGGAATGGCCATCGCAAGGACGGAAATCGTCAACGCGGCTTTGCGGCCGATGCGGTCGCCGATGTGGCCGAAGACGATCCCGCCCAGCGGCCGCATCAGAAATCCGGCAGCGAAGACGCCGAAGGCCGCGATCAACGACGTCGACGCGTTGTCCGCGGGGAAGAAATGCCGGCCGATCGGCGCCGCGAAATAGCCGTAGACCGCGAAGTCATACCACTCCATGATGTTGCCCACCGTGCCGGCGCCGATCAATCGCAGCGGCAGGCGGGTGGAGTGAACAGGCTCATTCAATTCGGCAACGGCCGGCCCGGCATCCATGAAGGGGTCTCAACGTGATTGGCGATTGAACGAAGTCTCGGACGGGATTCTACGCCAGCCGCACTGGGTCCGCCATTTCGCGGATCGTCAGAACAACTCCGTGATCGGACGCCCCGATCCGACGATGCTGATCGGACGGCCGCTGCCGTCGGGATAATGCGTCTCCAGCGGCACACCCAGCGCGTGGTAGATCGTGGCTAGCAAATCCAGCGGAGTCACCTCGCGATCGAGCACGCCGCCGCCGTAGCGTTCGCTTGCGCCGACGACGCGGCCGCCGGAAATGCCGCCGCCGGCCAACAGCACCGAGAAACAATCCGACCAGTGATCGCGGCCGGCGTGGCCGTTCATCCGCGGCGTGCGGCCGAATTCACCGACGCAATAGACCAGCACATCGTCGAGCAAGCCGCGCATCTCGAGATCTTCGATCAGCGACGCGATGGCCTGATCGAGCGGCGGCAAATGGTCGTCGAGCCCCTTCTGAATATGGTCGTGATGATCCCAGTTGCCGGTGTTGATATTGACGCACCGCGCGCCGGCTTCGACCAGCCGCCGCGCCAAGAGCGCGCTCTGCCCGTATCGGTGCCGGCCGTAGCGGTCTCGCAGGCGCGCATCTTCGTGATCGAGTTGGAACGCCGCCCGCATCGCGTCGCCTGCCACCATCTCCAGCGCCTGCCGCTTGAACGTGGCGAGTCCCGCGAGTCCGCCGTTCGCGTCGACGTCGCGCGGCAGCGTGTCGAACGACTTCAACAAGGCTCGACGGGATTCCACGGCGCGGGCGGCGAGGCCGTCCGGCAGCGAGAGATTCGGCACTTTGAAGTTGGCCGCGTTCGGGTCCGCGATGACTTCGAACGGGTTGTACGCCTTGCCGAGGTAGACGGCGCCCTGATAGCCGAACGCCTCCGATTTCGGCATGGAGACATACGCGGGCATCGGCGGCTGTTTCGAACCCAGGCTTTTGGCGATCACCGAGCCGAACGACGGTTTCTGGGCCGCATTGCGGGCGAGCGTCGGCCCGAAGTAGCCCGTCTGCATCCAGTGGGCTGAAGGAGCATGAATGCCATTTTCGTGATGCACCGAGCGGACGACCGACATCCGGTGCAGGATTTTCGCTTGCCGCGGCAGGCGTTCGCCGAGCAGGAACCCGGGAACGGACGTGGCAATGGAATCGTACGCCCCGCGATATTCGGCCGGCGCCTGCGGCTTGGGATCGAACGTGTCCTGCTGGCTCAAGCCGCCGTCGGTCCAGAAGACGATCAGCGATTTTCGCCGTGTGGATTCACCGGTTTCGGCGGCACGCACGTCGTTCCACAGCAAACCCGGCAGCGTAATGCCGAGCGCGGGGACGCCGATTTCCAGCAGTCGCCGCCGCGTGAACGCTTCCGTCGTCGCCATTTTCATGCGCTCCAGCCTCGTTCAGTGATTAAACAAGAATTCGTTGGTGGCCAGCAGCGACCAGAGGAGCGAGCGGCAGGCCTCCGCGCGATCTGTTTCGCTGACGAAGAAATCAAGGACTGTCTGGACTTCTTCCGGCCGGGGCGGACGGCCGAGTACGCGTGGAAAAACTTCCGCGGCGATGTCAGCCGGAGATTTGTCGCCAGCCGCCAACCGGCTCGCATAACCATTCTCGGCCGCAAGCTTCCGCTGGATTTCTGCGGAATTCACGAGTTCCAATGCCTGCGTCAACGCGGGGTCGTCGACGCGCTCGCATTCGCAGGCCGTCATTCGCGACGGACGGCCGAACATGTCCAGGAAGTGCGATGGGATGTTCTCATCCGGAAGTTCGATCGCCCGGGTTCCCACCGGAAACTTTCCCGGACCGCCGGCGAATTCGGTCGGCACGTCGAGTACTTGGCTGATCCCGTCGAGCAGCACCTCCGCCGATAACCTTCGCGGGCGAAAACGGGCGAACGTCTGCGTGTCGCCGCGATTGAATTCGTGCGGGCGGGACTCCAGCCGGTAGGCGTGGCTGTGGCAGATGGTGCGGATCAATTGCTTGACGTCATATCCACTCGCGGCGAACTCCGCGGCAAGCTCATCGAGCAGCGCGGGATCGCTGGGAGGATTCGTGCTGCGGAAATCGTCGAGGGGATGGACGATCCCGCGTCCGAGGAAATGGGCCCACATCCGGTTGACCATCGTGTGGGCGAAAAAGGGATTTTCCGGTTGCGTCATCCACCGGGCGAGTTGCATCCGCGGATCGACGTGCCGAGCCTCGGGAAAATCGGGTCCGCCCAACGGCCGCGGGGCCATGCGCCGACCGGTCCGCGGGTGGGAAATCGAGCCGCCGTCTTTCAAGAAAATTGTCTCATCCGTCGGTACTTCCGCGTCGGCGAAACCGCCCTTGCGGCCGACGCGCGCGAAGATCGCGGCGAAGCCGTAGTAGTCGGCTTCGCTCCACCGCTCGGCCGAATGATGGTGGCATTGAGCGCACTGAATCCGCACGCCGAGAAACGCCTGCGCCACCGATTCCACAAACTCCGCCGGCTTCCGCACGTTGCGATACCAGATCGCCGGCGGGTTCTCGTTTTGCGCGCCGCTCGCCGTCAGAATCTCGGTAACGAACTGATCGTAAGGCTTGTTGTCGGCCAGCGAATCGCGAATCCACTCCGCGAAGAGGGTCGTGCCGGCGCGCTGCTTGCTAGTCGCATACCCGGCGCCGCGATTCTGCAGAATGTCGGCCCATTTCAAACCGAAGTACGCCGCGTACTCGGGCCGCTCGAGCAGCCGGTCGATCAACCGCTCGCGTTTCGCGGGGTGCGCATCGGCCAGATATTCGCGGACCTCTGCGGCCGTGGGCAGCGTGCCGCACAAGTCGAGCGTCGCCCGCCGCAGAAACGTCGCGTCGTCGGCCTCGCCGGACGGGACGACGTTCAGGCGTTCCCATTGATTCAACAGGCAACGATCGATCGACGAAGTTACCAACCGCGGGCGCAGCTCATCAAGCCGCGCCGCGATCTCCGCCGCTTGCGCAACCGTCAATTCCCGGGGAATCGCCGCGTGAAACGTGTCGATCTGCTCGCCGAAGCGGGCCATCACGGTCATCAGCCCCGGCGGACCGGAGGATGTGATCCGGCCGTTCGCATCGATCTCGGCGAGGTCCGGCTCGTTGATCTGATACACCGTCTGCCGCGTGACATCGCGGGACGTCCCATCGGAAAAATGGGCCGTGACCGTCAATTGTTGTGGCGACTTCGGCGGGAGCACCGCTTCCGACGGCGCCAATTCGATGCGCGTCAATTGCGGATCATCGGCTTGCGGCGGCCGCGCGCCGGCGGCGATCCAGTTGGCGATCAATCGATAGTCGTCGCTGTCCTCTTCGAGCCGCCGCCCGCCGCCGTGAGGAACCTGGCCGGTCGCTTTCAGCAGCAGCAAACTTTGTGCGGCCAAGTTCAGGAACACTCGGCGGCCCCGCGCTTCATGGACGATGGCTTCATAATCAAATTCCGGCTCGAAACCGAGCAGCGACAGCCGG
>CAZDGB010000331.1:0-2169 GCA_964504645.1 uncultured Planctomycetaceae bacterium
GTCACATCCAAACCGCCGACGACGAAGCGGCTGAAGTCGATCACGGCGATCCTCGACCGTGAGCCGCTCGTCTCCGCGGCGATGCTCGACCTCACCCGCTGGATCGCGGGCCGTTACTTGTGCGGCTGGGGCCAGGTGCTGAATTCCGTCATTCCCGCCGGCGTGAAAAGCAAAGCCGGCGAACGTGAACTGACGTTCTTCCGGCTAACGAACGGCTACGCCGCGAAGTTGAAACAGCAAAAACTTCCCGCGAAACAACAAGCGGTCGTGGATGCTCTGGCGGTTGCGAATCAATCGCTGCGGATTGACCAATTGACTGAAGCGGCCGATTGCGGGCCCGGACCGGTGCGAACACTGGTGTCGAAAGGGATTCTCGAAGCCATTAAGCAGACGCAAGGTCCGACGATTGCCGATGACGTCGTGCCGCGGAGCCAGCCGATTGCGTTGAATGTTGATCAAAGCCGCGCGGTGCAGGCGATTATCGACACGATGCGGGCGGCGAAGCCAGAAACGTTCGTGCTGCACGGCGTGACAGGGAGCGGCAAGACGGAGGTCTACATCCGGGCCATCGCCGAGGCTGTGTCGTACGGCCGGCAGGCGATCGTGCTGGTACCGGAAATCAGCTTGACGCCGCAGACCATTCGCCGTTTTCGCAGCCGGTTTCCGCGCGTCGCCGTGCTGCACAGCCATCTCAGCGACAGCGAGCGGCACGCCCATTGGCGGTCGATTGCGAGCGGCGAGATCGACGTCGTCGTCGGGGCCAGAAGCGCCGTGTTCGCGCCGACGCCGCATTTGGGGATCATCGTCATCGACGAAGAGCACGAGACGTCGTTCAAGCAGGACAACGCGCCGCGGTATCACGCCCGCGAAGTGGCGCGGCAACGGGCCGAGGCGGAAAAAGTGCCGCTGGTGCTCGGTTCCGCGACGCCGACGCTGGAATCGTGGGTGCGCGTGCTGCGAAAGCAGGACCGCTTGCTCTCGTTGCCGAAGCGCGTGGAAGATCTGCCGCTGCCGCCGGTGGTCATCGTCGATACGCGGAACGATCCGCGAATCGAAGGGGGCGCAGCGATCGGCCGGTCGCTGGAGCAGGCCATGCGGAACTCGCTGCAGAAACAGGGACAGATCATCCTGTTCCTGAACGTCCGCGGCTTTTCGCCACTGCTCTGGTGCCGGCGGTGTGGGCAAGGCGTGAAATGCCCGCAATGCGACGTCACGCTGACGTGGCACAAACAACGCGGCATCGCGCTGTGCCATAGCTGCGATTACTCCATCCCGCGGCCCGAGGGCTGCCCGCAGTGTCACGCCGGGGCGCTGATTTATCTCGGCGTCGGCACCGAACGGCTCGAACAAGAAGTCAAACACCTGTTCCCGGCTGCGAAAGCGTTGCGGATGGACAGCGACACCATGCGGGAGCGCGGCAGCCACGACCGCGCGCTGGAAGCATTCCGGAAGGGGGACGTGCAGATTCTGCTCGGCACGCAGATGATCGCCAAGGGGCTCGATTTCCCGAACGTGACGCTGGTCGGCGTGATCTCCGCGGATACGCTGCTGCATCAGCCCGATCTGCGGGCCTCCGAACGGACGTTTCAATTGATCGCTCAGGTCGCCGGCCGCACCGGCCGCAGCCGGCGCGGCGGCCGCGTCTACGTGCAGACGGCTTGCCCCGAACATCCGGCGATCCAATGCGCGGCACGACACGATTATCTGGCGTTCGTGCAGTCCGAATTGCCCACGCGCGAAACGCACGCCGCGCCGCCGTATGCGCACCTGATCCGCGTGATTCTGCGCGGACCGCAGGAAGCAACGCTGCAAGCCGAAGCGGAGCGCGTCGGCCAGATGCTGCGTACCGAGGCCAAACATGCCTCCGAACCGATTCGTGTTCTCGGTCCGGCCCCCTGCCAGGTGACGCGGCTGCATGGCAACTATCGCTACCACCTGCAACTGAGCGCCGCGAACCTCGAACCGCTGCAAACGCTCTGGCATGTCGTCGCAAAAACGCTGTCGCTCGCCGACGGCGTCGAACTGGCGGTGGACGTGGACCCGATCAACCTGCGGTAACTCTGCGAACTCGCAAACGTTGCATCAAAAGTCGAAACTTCGTCGATGTCGTCTTGTGAAGTTTTGATGATTCTTGCCCTTCGCCGGTCCGAAATTTGCGACCGCATTTCC
>CAZDGB010000331.1:2179-7617 GCA_964504645.1 uncultured Planctomycetaceae bacterium
CGCGGCGGTATAATGGTGGAGTCCGGTCTGCGCTCGTTCTGTGAACAAACGGAGTTGATCCCAATTGAGCCCTTCCTCTGGTTTTCTCCGTTCGCCGCTTGCCTGTGGAATCGTACTGTCGCTGTGCGGCCTTGGTGTCGCCGAGGACGAACCGCGCGTGCTCGGGCAGTTCCTCACCGTCACCAGTCCCGTGGACGATATCGTTTACAGCCGCGTTTCCAATGCCGCGCTGAAATTGCAGACCGAAGCCGCGGCGAACGATCGCAAGGCGGTGCTGGTGCTGCAGATTTCGCCCGGCGCCAGCCCGTTCCATCAAGTGCAAGGCCTGGCGAAATTCTTGACGTCGCCGCAGATCGGTCAAGTCACCACCGTGGCCTGGGTGCCGGAGAATCTGACGGGCTCGCACGTGCTGCTCGCGCTGGCGTGCCGGGAAATCGTGACGCCGGAGGACGTGCAAATCGGCGACTTGAGCCGCGGCGGCCGGCTCGATCCGGAGGAAGAACAGGCTGCGCTCGCTGTCGCGCAGAAGCGGCTCAACGCCAGGATCAACCCGGCCTTGGTGCGGGGCTTGATCGATCCGCAGCAGACGCTGTACCGCATCCGCGTTCGTCCGATGGCGGGGCAAGCGGAGTCGCGGATCGTCACGCTCGACGAGCTGGAGGAAATCCGCAAGACGAACGCGGTGATTGAAGAAGCGACCGTCGTCAAGGAAGCCGGTTCGCCGGGTGTCTTCACCGGGAAAGCGGCTCGCGCCTGGGACATTCTGGTGACGCACCTCGCCGACAGCCGCACCGCGGTGGGCGACCTCTACGGATTGCCGCACGAAGCCCAGCGCGAGCAGAACGCCCGCGAGGCGTGGAAGCAGATCCGCGTGATCCACATCGACGGCGTGATCGACTCGATGTTGGAAAGCTTTCTCGTGCGGCAGATTCATCAAGCGGAAGCCGACGGCGTCGAGATGCTGATCTTCCAGCTCGATAGCTCCAGTGGGCAATTGCTGCCGAGCATCACGCTGGCCTTTGCGATTTCCGATCTCGATCCGCAGCGGATTCGCACCGTGGCGTATATTCCGGAGAAAGCCTTCAGCGGCGCCGCGGTCGTCGCGATGGCATGCGATGACGTCTATCTCGGTCCCGATGCTCGCTGGGGGAACGCCAGCCCCTCGAATCATCGCGAGGCGGAGAAGTTCGAGCGTTCGCCGGAAAAGATTGCCCAACTGAAGCTCGCACTCAAAACGCTCGCCGAGAAAAAAGGCCGGCCTGCGGCCCTGGCGGAAGCGATGGCGGACCGCAGCGTGGTCGTCTATCAAACGCAGCACGCGGAGAACGGCCGCACGTGGTATCACACGGCGGAAGAATTGCATCTCTCGAAAGGCGAGTGGAACCAGGGTCCGGCCTTGCCGGAATCCGACGGCACGAAGCCGTTTCTCGCGGACGGCCGCCGGGCCGCGGAACTGAAACTCGCCGCGCCGCCGGTGGAGTCGTTCGAGGAACTGAAAGGACGATTGGGCGTCGCCGCCGGCGCACGGATGACGCGGGCCCAGCCGACGTGGGTCGATCAACTCGTCTTTGTGTTGAATCGTCCCGAGATGACGGTGCTGCTGCTCGTTCTCGCCGTGTCGCTGTTGTATCTGGAGTTGCACTTCACTACGACGCTGCTCGGCCTGCTGTCGGTGCTGTGTTTTGCCCTGTTCTTCTGGAGCAAATTCCTCGGCGGCACGGCGGGCTGGCTGGAAGTGGTCCTGTTCGTGTTCGGCCTGGGCTGTCTCGGCGTCGAGGCGTTTCTCGTCCCCGGTTTCGGCGTGTTCGGCGTCTCGGGCATCCTGTTGATTCTCAGCTCCCTCGTCATGGCAAGCCAGACCTTCGGCAATCTCGAACCGTACGCCGACATGAATCAACTGGCGTCGTCGGCCGGAACGATCGTGGCGGCGTTCATCGCGATGGTTGCCGTCGGCATCGGGTTAAGCCGGATTCTCCCGAGCCTGCCGTTCTTCGAGAACCTCGTCCTCGCTCCGCCGGGAGCGAATGCCGACGCCTCCGAGCCGCGGCTGCGCACGGAGGAGGATGTCGCCAACGCGGCGCTGGGAGCCGCCGCCGTCGGACTGCAAGGCGTGGCGCTCTCCGTGTTGCGCCCCGCCGGCAAGGCCCAATTCGACGACCGGGTGGTCGACGTGATCAGCGACGGCCCGTTCATCCCCGCCGGCAGCACGATCGAAATCGTCTCCGCCAGCCGCACGCGCATCATTGTGCGGCAAACAGACCGCGTTGACAGTTAGCAGTGGTTAGCCGCGACGCGGAGGCTTTGGGAAGCGGAGCGCGTTAATCAAGCGGCACGCTCCGCTCGGAAACCCTTCGTGTCGCGGCTAACCGGTGCGCCCTTACTTCGTGCGCGGCGTGGTTTGCACGAAGGAATTCACCCGGCACTTTGGCGCGAGCGTGCGGAATCGCTCGATCCCCTCGGCGGTGACCTTCGTTTTCGAGAGGTCGAGTTGACGCAGCGTCGCGAGCCGGGCGAGTTGCAAGAGCCCGTCATTCGTGAGTTGCGAGCCCGTCAAATCGAGCACCTGCAATTGCGGCAATTCCATCAACGGAGCAAGGCCGGCATCCGTGATTTCTGGGCCGGCGAAGCCCACGGCGTACAACAACTGCAATCGTCGCAGATTGTGCAGCGACGACAAGTGCTTCAGCCCCGCGTCGTTGATGCCCACGAGGCTCAGATTCAATTCTCGCAACGACGTCAGCGCCCCGATGTCCTTGAGGGCGTCGTTGGTGACGTCATTGGCATAGAGATTCAAGACTTCCAGCCGGCTCAACTTCGCCAATTCCGCGATGCCCATCGGTCCGATTCGTTTCGGTTCAAACGCCGTTTTCTTGAGATTCAGGGCTCGCAGCGAAGGAAACTCGGCAAGCACACGGCACGCGTCGTCCATGACTTGGTCACAGACTTCAAGATCGAGTGCGACGAGTTGCGGCAGCTCGGTCAGCGGACGCAGTCCCTCTGCGGAGATTGCCGTGCCGAGCGCCGTCAGCACCCGCAATCGTTTCGCGGCTGCTAAGTGAGCAAAACCGGCATCGGTCAACTGGCCGCAGAGTTCGACGTTCAGACCGCGGAGATTTTCCAACTCGGCAAGTTGTCGCAATCCGGCGTCGCTGAGACGCGTTTCCCCCACGCTGAGAATGACCGGCCATTTCAGCCCGCCGAGCGCGGCAAACAGATCCGGAGCGAGCAAGCCATCATCCGTGATTCGGTCGTCCGAGATCGTGACGAGCACCGGCCGGATGACGTCGTTGTCCTTGTTCGCGACAGCGAAACGGAAGAGCCGCTTGCGTTCCGGCAACTGATGCCAGATCCGTTCTTCGAACGGCAGCCGTTCGATGGCAACCCCCAGGCTTCGCAGTTCGGCGAGTTCCGGTGGCAGATTGTCGGGCGGCGGAGCCGGCGGCGACGCATCCGCCGAGCCGGGTTTCACCAGGTCGTGCACCCATAGTGAAGATTGTTCCCGCAGAAACAGTTTCCCATGCGCGATGACGGGATGCGACCAACTGTCGCCGCCGACGCCGGGGATTTCGAAGACCCCCTGCAGGACGTACTCGTCGGGATTGGCGGCGATCCAGGCGACGATGCCGTTCTGGTAGCGGAAGACGATGTGTCCGTCCGCCGCCGCGACCGCCGCCGAGCCGATCCCCGGTCCGCGGCGTTTCCAGCGGACGCGGCCCGTCGCCAGTTCCACGCACGTCGGCAGGCCGTTGTTGCTGCCGTGTCCGCCGTAGAGATAATCGCCCACGAGTGCGGCGCCGCCGTGATGGTTCTGAAAGTCGGTGCCGCGCAGCCGATAGACTTCCTTCGCGACAACGCCCGTCTCGCCGCCCGATTCGAGTTTCAAGAGCACGCTGCCGGCGTTATATCCATTGGCGCAGAAGACGAGATCATCACGCACGAGGGGCGTTGGAATATTCACGGTGCCGTTGGAGATGTCGTTGTAGCCCCATAGAAACTGGCCTGTTTCGGCCTCGATTCCCACCAGGCCGCGGCCCGTTAACTGCACATATTGCCGTTTGCCGGCGGCTTCCGTGACCACGGCCGATGAGAAGCAGGCGCCGTCGCGGCCTTTCTCGCCGATCGCCGGCATTGTTGCTTTCCAGATCACGTCGCCCGTCTTGCGATTCAAGGCGACCATCAACGCATCGTCTCCGCCCGGCGTGCAGATCAGCCGGTCGCCGTCGATGAGCGGCGATTCGCCGAAGCCGCGGCTCGACATCAACCGGCTGGCGAACTCCTGCTGCAAGTCTTTCTTCCAGACGACTTCGCCACTTGCGGCGGAAAGGCAGTTGAGTTCGCCGTCGGGATCAAGAGCGTAAACCAAGCCGTCGTGATACGTCGGCGTCGACATCGCGTGCCGTTGGCTCGATCCGATGAGCTGCGACCAAACTTTGGCGCCGTTTTTTAAATCGAGCGCGACGCAATGCACGTCAGTCCCGTGACGGCCGAGCGTGAAGACTCGGCCGTCGGCGACGGCGACGCTGGAGTAACCGTCGCCGAGATTATCGGCCCGCCAGACGACCGGCGGCGGAAACTCCCACTTCGCGAGAAGTCCCGCGGCCGGCGAGACGCCATTGCGCTGCGGCCCGCGCCACTGCGGCCAGTCCTCCGCAGGCAGCAGCGCGCACCAGGCGATCAGCCCGCATGCCAGAGCCCATGCTGTCCGGATCCGATTCATGTTTGCGCCGCTCGGGAGGAGTTGTCTTATCATGATGATGCCGGCCCCGAACCGCCGCAAGCAGCCAGCGTATTGGAAATGAACTTCGATTTCGGCCACGCGCGATTGATCCGCTCGACCGATTTTGAAAATCCGCGCGGACGTGCTACGATGCCCGCACGGAAGATTGTCCTAAGAATCCTCAAGGAGTGAGCTCGGATGATGCTGCGACATCTCTTGCCGCTGGCGGCCTGTTTCACGGCCGCGGTTTTTTCCACCCAACCTCTGCGGGGAGACGAGGCGACTCTACCCATGAAAGTGACGTCGATCGAAGGCATTACGGAATATCGTCTCGAAAACGGGCTGAAAGTTCTGCTCTTCCCCGATCCCTCGAAGCCGACTGTGACCGTCAATCTCACGGTGCTCGTCGGTTCGCGGCACGAAGGCTACGGCGAAGCGGGCATGGCGCATCTGCTCGAACACATGCTTTTCAAAGGGACGCCGACGAACCCCAGCGTGCCGAAAGCCTTGCAGGCCCGCGGCGCGGATTTCAACGGCACCACGTGGCTCGACCGCACCAACTATTACGAAACGCTGCCCGCCGGCGACCAGAATCTCGAATTCGCGATCGCCCTCGAAGCCGACCGCATGATGAACAGCTTCATCAAGGCGGAAGACCTCGCCTCGGAAATGACGGTCGTCCGCAACGAATTCGAACGGGGCGAGAACACGCCGCAGTACG
>CAZDGB010000332.1:0-1951 GCA_964504645.1 uncultured Planctomycetaceae bacterium
GGGGAGAACCTTCGAGAGTTTTTGCATTTCGGTTATCACACCGGCTATTTCTGCTTCGAGCGACTGATTTACGAATCTGATCCAAGTCAACTGCTGCGAGATCTGCTGCAGGGATCGGCGGCTCGCGAGGATTTTGAGGACGAGTACGGCTACGGGCAGCCGATGATGCGGCTTCTGCGCGAGGAATTCGATCTCCAGCCGTGGCCGGATGCCGGCCGCTTCCGATTCTTGCAGGAAACGTACAAACCGTTACTGATCTTGCCGCCGCAGTGAAGCTGCAAAAGTGCCGTTTCCCCCGCGCAGAGTGGCTTCGCTTTCCCGACGGCGGCCATTACATTCTGGAAGATGCCGCGGACGAGTTGATCCCGGCGATTCGCAACTTCCTCGTCTCTTCCGAGCGGGGGCCGTGAGGCCCCTGAATGGGGCCGCCACGACCATGACGCCGCAACCAGGGGGCTTACGCCCCCCGCTCAGTACGGACAACATCAACGTTGCCGTAAGGTTGCGGCAGCATGCCCAGGCGCAGCCTGACGCCATCGCGATTCGGGAACCGATTTCCGGCTTTGGAAGGCGAACTTATGTCGAGACGTCATTCGGCGAGCTGATCGGTTCCGTGATCCATTATGAAGTCGGGCTGCATTGCCAAGGCATTGCCCCCGGCATGCGCGTCGTGCTCATGATTCCCCCCTCGCGAGAATTAATCCGTTTGGTCTACGCGTTGTTGCATTTGGGGGCGGTGATAGTTCTTGTCGATCCCGGCATCGGCATTCGCAACCTCGGCAAATGCCTCGATGAAGCGCAACCGGAAGCCTTCATCGGCATTCGCAAAGCACAATTCGCGAGACACCTGTTCGGCTGGGCGAAAACGTCTTTGCGAATCTCGATCACGGTTTCTCGCAACCCGGCGGGCCGGACCGAATGTCTCGTCTGCCCAATCAAAGCGGGAGAGACTATCTCATTACCCAAATTGAAGTCCGACGACCCCGCAGCCATTCTCTTCACCAGCGGCAGCACCGGCGTGCCGAAGGGGGCGGTCTACACGCATGGCATTTTTTCCGCACAGGTGGAGCAGTTGCAGTCAATCTTCGGCATCGAACCGGGCGAGGTCGATCTCTGCACGTTTCCGCTGTTCGCGCTGTTCGCGCCGGCGCTCGGCATGACGTCGATCATCCCGCGGATGGATTTCACGCGGCCGGCGAAGGTGAGCCCGCTTGAGATCACTCGTCCCATCAAGAGTTTTGAAGCAACAAACTTGTTCGGTTCGCCAGCCTTGCTGAATCGTGTCGGGCGATTCTTCAATACGGCCGCTGATCATCTGGTTCAACTTGGGGACGATCTTCAAGGATGGAATGAGGTTGCTCAAATGCCCTCCATAAAGCGCGTCCTCTCCGCCGGCGCGCCCGTCGCGCCGCAGATTCTGGAACGCTTCCAGAGACTCCTCGCGCCCGGCGTTCAGATTTACACGCCGTACGGCGCGACCGAATCGTTGCCCGTCGCCGTCATCGGCAGCGAGGAAGTCCTCAACGACACGCGGCACAGAACGGCCCAAGGCGCGGGGACGTGCGTCGGCAAGCCAGTGCCGGGGATCGACGTGAAAATCATCCGCATCAGCGATGATCCGATTGCCGCGTGGTCAGACGATCTCGTGTTGCCTCCGGGCGAAATCGGCGAGATTTGCGTCTACGGCCCGGTCGTCACGCAGGAGTATTTCCGTCGGCCCGATCTGACGGCGCTCGCGAAAATCCCGGATGCGAGCCGCGGCCGAAAATGGCACCGCATGGGGGACGTCGGCTACTTCGACGCCGAGGGCCGGCTGTGGTTCTGCGGGCGGAAGTCGCAGCGGGTCGTCACGGCGGAGAAAACGTACTTCACCGACCCGGTCGAGGGGATTTTCAATGCGCACCCGGCGGTGTTCCGGTCGGCGCTGGTGGGCGTGACGTGGAAAGGAGTC
>CAZDGB010000332.1:1961-7616 GCA_964504645.1 uncultured Planctomycetaceae bacterium
GAACCTGTTTTGTGCGTCGAAATGGAAAAGACGGCGAAACCGCAAGCGACGAGCGAGGTCGTCCAGGAGTTGTTGGAATTGGGTCAAAAATTCGAATTGACGCGGGACATTAAAACGATTCTGTTCCACCAAGCGTTCCCGGTCGACATTCGGCACAATTCGAAGATCTTCCGCGAGAAGCTCGCCGCGTGGGCGCAGAAGAAAGTCCGCTGATGGGCCGCTGGGATACCGACGACGATTTCGAAGACGAGGACGACGACTGGTCGGAAGACGAGTCCGACGACGGGCTGATGGAGTGCCCCTACTGCGGCGAGGAGATGTACGACGACTCGCCGCGCTGCTCGAACTGCGGCCGGTATCTGTCGCGGGAAGACGGCGGCGAGGGAAAGAAACCGCCGTGGGTGATGATCACCGCGACGGTCCTGATCATCCTGATGCTCTCCTGGCTGGCGAATTTCTTCTGAAGCCAAAGGCGGGCCTCGCGCAGAGAACGCAGAGGCCGCAGAGAGGAAAGAGAAATTGGTTGAAAATGAGAACAAAACGATCGAGTTCATCTCTCGAACTCTCTTTCTTCCAATCCGTCTTCGCGGCCTCTGCGTGAGATCTTCTGCGAATTGTTGATTCATGACGATGATTCTGGTGACAGGCGGCGGTGGGTTTGTCGGGGCGGCGTTGTGCCGGCGGCTGATCGAGCGCGGGCATGCCGTGCGGTCGCTGCAGCGGAGCGAATCGCCGGACCTCGCCGCGCTGGGGGTGGACTGCCGGCGGGGCGACGTCGCGGATCGAGAAGCCGTCCGCGCGGCGGCGAAGGGTTGCGACGCTCTGTTTCATGTCGCGGCGAAGGCCGGCGTCTGGGGCCCGGCGGCGGAGTATCACCGGGCCAATGTCGTCGGCACCGAGAACGTCCTCGACGCCTGCCGCGAGTTCGGCGTGGCGAAGCTGATTCACACCAGTTCGCCGAGCGTCGTCTATCACGGCGTCGATGAACAGGGCATCGACGAAGCGACGCCGTACCCGGAATCGTATCTCACCGAATATCCCCGCACGAAGGCGATCGCCGAGCGGATGGTGCTGGCAGCGAACGGGCCGGAGCTCGCGACCGTTGCGTTAAGGCCGCATCTCATCTGGGGGCCGGGTGACAACCATCTGGTGCCGCGGTTGATCCAGCGGGCCAAATCGGGCCGGCTGCGGCGTGTCGGCGACGGGAAGAATCTCGTCGATACAACCTACATCGACAACTGCGTCGACGCCCACCTCTGTGCGTTTGATCATCTCGATCCCGGCGCGGCGTGCGCCGGCCAGGCGTATTTCATCGCCAATGATGAACCAACGCCGCTCTGGGAGTTGATCGACCGAATGCTGGCCTGCGCCGATCTGCTGCCGGTGACGCGGTCGATCTCGGCGAGATTCGCGTATCGCCTCGGCGCGCTCTTGGAAACCGTGTATCGCTTCGTGGGTTCACAATCCGAACCGCCGATGACCCGTTTCGTCGCCCGGCAACTTTCGACATCGCACTGGTACGATCTGACCGCCGCCAAGCGCGACCTGGGCTACCAGCCGCGCGTCACGGTGGAGGAAGGATTGGCGCGGTTACGCAATGCTCTGCACTCCGAGCGGGGGGCGTGAGCCCCCTGCGTGTGCGTGCAATGAACACAGACGCCGCATCCAGGGGGAGTGAGCCCGGGCTCACTCTCCCCGCTCAGGGAAGCTTGCCGTCTTTCGGGTTGTCCTGCGGATCGACGGTACTCAGCGCCTTCAGCACGGCGGGGTCGATGTTTGCTGAAATCGAATGGACGGAACCGTCGGCGAAGGCGATGTTCGCGGTCTCCTTGTGATACGTCGACAGCCAGCCGCCCGACGTGCCTCGCGTCGGGCCGGGAAGATTCACGCCCGCCGGCCGTTGGTCGGTCGGGATGTCGCGAGGCTCGTTCCAGACAATGTTCGCCCCGCACGCTTCGACGAAAAGTATGGTCTTGCTGAGTTCGCCCGCCGTGCCGATTTCATCCAGTGTGAGCGCGTGCGGTCCGACGAACGCCGTGCCCGGCCCGGTGAGCGCGGCGTAGGACGAGTAGTAGCGGCCTTGCGCATCCTTCTCCTGCGGATTGCTGGGACACCAATAAACTTTGATCTGGTGTTTCGCGAATTCGTCGTTCGCCGGGTCGTCCCACGGTTTGTCGCGGTGATAGGCACGGTACAGAGCCGACTCATCGATCAACGGCAGAATCTGCACGCGCCAACTCAGGTCGGCCGGTTCGATTCCTGGTGGAGGCAGCGCGCCGTTGTTCACAATGGCATAATTGTGCAAGGCGAGCACGACATTGTGCAGATTATTCAGACATTGCATTCGTCGAGCCACCGGTCGCACGTTGGTCCGTACCGGCGCTATCAACGCGACAATGAGACCAAGCCCCAAAATCAGCAGCGCATTGGCCGCCCACGGCTGTGAACGGCGAAACGAATACAGAACCAATCCCACAAATCCAAACGACGTCGTGATCACGCTGTAGGGCCCAAGAACATCGATGTCATCCGCTATGGGCGGAGTCGCGAACCGGCAAATCCACGCCGCCAGAGCGCAAACCAGACATATCACGAGCGGCCGGTGTGGAGCCCTCCACCACACGATTGAAATTGCGCTGAGGAGCGCCACCACAAGCAGAGCGATTTCGATTCCAATCGAGACCAGCATCGCCGACGGCGTGGATGGGAAAGAGTAAGTCATATGTCCCCAGTCAAATTCAGCGTGCCGGCTCGTTCGACGGATCACTCAATGCTTTCCGCACTTCGCTTTCCGCACTTCCGGATCAATTTTCAGGGATGGAAGGACGGCAAACTGACATAGAACATCATTCCGGCAACAATAAGCCCCCAGAAAACGCCGGAATCGGCCAAGTGCCGCAGGACTTTGATCATGAATCGATTCTCCGCCGCGATCGACAGGTTCCTCCATTGTACGCCCCGCGCGTCGCCGACCAAGACCTGTGGGGGCCGAATGGGTGGCACGCCCTGAGTCCTCGAAGGGCGTGGTTCGCCGCGAAAGACCACGCCCTTCGAGGACTCAGGGCGTGCCACCCAAGTCGGAATACCACCTGTAGGTCGTGCCGATGGTCCTGCCACGCACAATCAGGGGGCTCACGCCTCCCGCTCGGAAATCGTTCAATCTCGTCCCGCAAAGTCTCGCTCATTCGCCTAAACTCCTCTTGGCACATTTTTCACTTGCCGGTATGCTGCGTTTCCCTTTTTACATCCCGTCCCATGGAGTCGTCATTCAGGAAACCGGGTGAGCCGCCGGGCAGTAGGCCTTGCTTCGCCATCCGTAAGCGCCGTTCCTGATTGCTTGGCATGGAGGCCGCCATGAACCTCGGAAAATCTTCAACCCCGAAAACGGAAGTGCAGATCCGGTGGATGATCCGCCGCGATATGCCCGAAGTCCTGGACATCGAGGGTCGTTGCTTCGAATTCGCCTGGACCGAGGAAGACTTCCTCTGCTGCCTCCGCCAGCGGAACTGCATCGGCATGGTCGCCGAGCGGCAGGAGCAGATCGTCGGTTTCATGATCTATGAACTGCTCAAGCAGCAGTTGCATGTCCTGAATTTCGCCGTCGCTCCGTGGACTCGGCGGCAGAACGTCGGGTGCCAGATGGTCGACAAACTGGTGCACAAACTCTCGCAGCAGCGCCGGCACGAAATCCTGCTTGAAGTGCGGGAATCGAATCTGGCGGCCCAGCTCTTCTTCCATACTCAGGGCTTCATGGCGACCTCGGTTTTGCGGGGTTACTACGAAGACACGGAAGAAGACGCGTACCTCATGAAGTACCGTCTCGCCGGTCAAGACGAGATCATCCTCCCGTTCACCTCGAACAACCGCATCAGCGGGATGTTCGAAGGGAAGGACAACCGGGCCGCGTGATCTTGGTTGAGAGTTGAGAGTTCAGGCTTGAGGGTTTTGACCCTCAACTCTCAACCATCAACTTGATCCTGCCCCGGCCTTCCGGCATGATCTCTCCATGCTCGCCTCTTCCTACGACTGCCTCTGCGCCGGTATTATCGTCGCGGATTACATTTGCCGGCCGGTTGCCTGGCCTCCGCCCGGCGGATTGGTCCTCACCGAGAATCTCGAATTCGCCATCGGCGGCTGCGCGGCGAATGTCGCCGTCGATTTACGGAAGCTGAACTTCCGCGTCGGCCTCTCGGGCGGCGTGGGGAACGACGGCTTCGGATCGCTCATCGCCGACATGCTCGGTCAGACCGGCGTCGATTGCGGCGGCCTTACGCGGTCCCCGGCCCTGCCGACCAGCGGAACGATGATCGTCAACATCCGCGGCGAAGACCGGCGGTTCATTCACTGCGTGGGCGCGAACGCCGAGTATGACGCGTCGAGCATCATCCCCGACATCCTGCGGCGGACAAAAGTCCTTTACGTCGGCGGCTATTGTTTGATGCGAGCCCTCACGCCGGAGAAAGTCGGCCGGTTATTCGCCGAGGCGAAAAAACTCGGGGTGATCACGGCGCTCGACGTCGTGCTGCCGGATCAAGGGGAGTTCTGGGAGCAGATTCGCCCGGTGTTGCCCGTCACCGATTTCTTCTTTCCGAACAACGACGAAGCCGCGCGGATCACGGGGAAACGCGATCCGGTTGAACAAGCCCGCCACTTCGTCGACGCCGGCTGTCAAACGGCGGTGGTGACGTGCGGCGGCGATGGGACGATTCTGCTGAACGCCGACGGTTGCCGAAAAGCGGCGGCCCATCGCGTGGAAGCCGTCGACCCGACCGGCACCGGCGACGCATTCGTTGCGGGGTTTCTTTACGGCCAGATCCACGGCCACTCGCCGCTGAAGTCGCTGGAATACGGCGCCGCCATGGGCGCGAGTTGCGTTCGTTCGCTCGGCGCGACAACGGGCGTGTTTCGTGCTGATGAACTTGAAGCGTTCGTCAAGGCGCATCCGCTAAAAGTCGAAGATTGAGAACCCGCGAAGCGCAAGCGATTCGCGACGTTCGCTTGCGCTCTCGACTCTCAACCCGTTATTTGCAACCGCAGCGCGTTCAGCACCAAGCTCGCCGCGGAAATCTGCCGGCGCTCGCGTAGCGAAAGCGCATCCGCTTCATCAACGAGCGGCGCGCCCAGGCAAACTTCCTGCACAGTCGTCTCGCAACCATCCGGATGCTGCGCATCGCGGCGGGCGATGCCGAGGAACACCAATCCGTCCAGTTCCTCCGGCGCGTTCGGCCCGAGATGCCCCGTGATCGATGCGGCCCAATCGGCTTCGGGGGTCTTCATCAAGACGCCGACAGCCATCGCTCGCGCGACGGCTTCGCTGACCGGGCCGGGGTCGATCAGCAATTCGGCCGGCACGTCGAGCCACCGCGTTTTCGTGTCGAGCCGATAGACAACCGCCGAACCGCAGTGAAACTCCGAAATCCCCGGCACCTGGGCCAACGCGGCGGAGACCAGGCCCGCCGTGCAACTCTCGGCGAAGACGACGCGGCGGCCAGACTTCCGCAAACATTCGGCGAGTTCGACGGCGGACTTCTTCAAGCTGGGGTGCATCGTTGGTTCCGTCAAAGCCGCGGTTGGCAACCGCGGTCTTCAGTTCGACGCTGCTCAAGAAAAACCGCGGTTGCCAACCGCGGCTTCGGGGGGTGATTTCGGATTCTA
>CAZDGB010000333.1:0-501 GCA_964504645.1 uncultured Planctomycetaceae bacterium
GTTTTCCAGCGCAGCGGCAATTCCACGAGATCGTCTTGCAGCGTCACGCGGAACCCGTTGCGATACCGCTCTTGCCCCATCGCCTTCAACCGTTTCGCCATCCGTTCCGCGTAGCAGAATTTGCAGCCGGGACTGATCTTCGTGCAGCCGGTGACGGGGTTCCACGTGGCCTCCGTCCATTCGATCGACGATTGCTGCGCCATGATGTTCCTTCCGTGGGTCAGACGACTGAAGTATTGAACAAAAGTTCCGTATCGTCAAGATCTCAACAAAAAATCCTTGGTGAATCGCCTTCACCAAGGATTCTAGTCGCGTGAATATTGAACCACGCTTCTGCGGAGCGTCGCTAAAGATCGCGATCAAACTAATTCAGCGTCTTCTCGCCCTTCTGCCAGTTGCAGGGGCACAGCTTGTCGGTCTGCAGCGCGTCGAGGATGCGGAGGACTTCTTCCACGTTGCGACCGACGGCGAGGTCGTTCACGCTGGTCCAGCGGACGATGC
>CAZDGB010000333.1:511-7615 GCA_964504645.1 uncultured Planctomycetaceae bacterium
AACGTGCCGCGGTAGGCGATGCCCTGGTCTTCCTTCAAGACGCCGAACGAGTCCGACAGCTTGTGCGTGGTGTCGGCGAGCATGAGGTGCTTCATGCCTTTGAGGTCGGTGTGGCTGTCGCACCAGCCTTTGTGCGAGTACTGGCTGTCGGTGCTGGCGGTGAGGACGACGGTGTTGCGGTCGGCGAACTCGCCCAGCGCCTTGTTGAACGAGACGATTTCCGTCGGACAGACGAACGTGAAATCGAGCGGGTAGAAGTAGAGACAGACCCATTTGCCCTTGAAGTCGGCCAGTTTGACGTCCTGGAACTGCTTGTCGGTGCCGTCCTTGGTGCGGTCGTAGGCTTTGACGCTGAAATCGGGCGCGGGTTGTCCGACGCGAACTGACATGAACGAAATCCTCTCTGCTGCGGGGAAACGAGGGTTGCCAGCGGCCGAACTCCGGCCGGCAGTTTGGCGAGCGTAATGCCTCGAAGTATAACCGGCGCGTCGCGGGCGGCAAGGGTGGCGGTGTCTAAGGGGGCGTGATCAAACAAGTTGCGCTAGACCCGGCGATGCGATCGCCGGGCTTCCACTGGGCTTCTCGTCAAACTATTCCGCCTGCGGTGACTTTGCCGGATGTGCCGCGGGATCGGGTCGTAACGCCTTGCGCGGCTGCATGCGTCGTAACTGTTGCGCGGGGGGCAATCCCGGTTCGTTCGAGCGCGGCCGCAGTCCGATAACAGACCCAGGACCGTGTCACGACGGGCGCAACGGATCGCGCCGGCAAATCGGTTCGGGAGACGCACGGATGGGTCTGACCTCGGCTTTGAATACCTCGTTGAACGGCCTGGCCCTCAACGAAACGATGATCGACGTTCTCGGCAACAACATCGCCAACTCCGGGACCAACGGTTTCAAAGCGTCTACTGTGCGGTTTCAGACGCAGCTGGCCCGCACGCTGAGTGTCGGCTCGGCTCCGACGCAAACCGACGGCGGCACGAATCCCCGTCAGATCGGCCTCGGTGCGTCGGTCTCGGTCATCTCTCGCGACTTCACGCAGGGAAGCATCACCAACAGCACGCGGGCGTCCGACCTCGCCATTCAGGGCGACGGCTTCTTCGTGCTCGACGGGACCAACGGCATCGTTTACTCCCGCAACGGCAACTTCTCGCTCAGTTCGAACAATAACCTCGTCAACGACCAGGGGTACTTCGTCCAGGGCTACGGCATCGACCAGGATTTCAACCTCGTCAACACGACGCTGTCGAACCTGTCGATTCCCGTCGGCCAGCTCAACATCGCGCAGCGGACGCAGAACGTCACCATGTCCGGAGCGCTCAAATCGACCGGCGCGGTGGCGGCGAACGGCACCGTCGTCCAAAGCGAAACCCTCACCGACTCCGGCACATCAGCCAACGCCACGGGCGCTACGTTGTTGACCAATTTGCAGAACGATCAGAACGGCACGCTGACGAATCTATTCACCGTCGGACAAGAGCTGTCGTTCGCGCCGCGGAAAGGGGGCCGCACCGTCGATCCCGTGGCGATGACGGTTACGGCGACGTCGACGGTCAACGATTTGATGACCCTCCTCGGCGACACGCTGGGACTCGTCGACACCTCTGGCAATCCGAGTGCGCCGATCCCCAACGATGGCGGGACCGGAACTCTGCCGGGGCTGACGATCTCCGGCGGCCAGATCCAGGTCGTGGGGAACGCGGGCAAGGTCAACGATTTTGCGATCACGGTGGGCGACCTCCTGGCTGGCGGGACGCCGGTTCCTCTGGAATTCGGTAAATCGCAGGAAGCCACGGGGGAAAGCACTGGGACCGACTTCGTGATCTACGATTCGCTGGGCCAGGCGCTGAAGATGCGGATGACCGCGACGCTGGAATCGCGCACCGCCGGGCAGACGACGTTCCGTTACTACATCGAGGCCCCGGACGACGCCGGCTCCAGCGTCGCCATCACCAACGGCATCATCCAGTTCAACGGCCTGGGCGAAGTCTCCTCGGGCGGAAGCACCACGTTCTCGCTCGACCGCAGCAACACCGCCGCCGTCAGCCCGATGCAGGTCAACATCGACTTCTCGCAACTGTCCGGCATCCTCGCTGACAACTCGCCCAGCCAGATGGGATTGAAATATCAGGACGGAGCCGCGCCCGGCACGCTGCAGAACTTCGTGGTCGATGAATCGGGCGTGATCAACGGCGTGTTCGACAACGGTCTGACGCGCATCCTGGGGCAGGTGGTGGTCGCCCGGTTCGCCAATCCCGACGGACTCATTGAAGACGGCTCGACGACATTCAAAGAGGGCGTCAGCTCCGGCAGCGCCCAGTTGTCGTCGCCGGGAACACTAGGCGCCGGTACCATCCGCGCCGGCTCGATCGAGCTTTCGAATACGGACATCGGCAAAAGCCTCGTCGATTTGATCGTCGCCTCGACCAACTACCGCGGCAATTCGAGAGTCATTGCCTCGGTGCAGCAACTGGTCGACGAACTGTTGACGCTCGGCAGGTAAATCAGGAAGCCGACGGGCCGTGCCCCGTCGGTGATTTCGAACCGCGGGGACGCAGCTGCGCGGCTTCTGAAAACGGAACCAACGACCCACTCATGATCAAACTCACCCGCATCAACGGCGAAGAGTTCGTGCTGAACGCGGACTTGATCCAGTACGTCGAAAGCCGGCCGGACACGTTTGTGACGCTGACGACGTCGGAACGAGTGATCGTTCGCGAACCGGTAGACGAGATCATCCAGCGGACGATCGACTATGCCCGCACGATCCGTTTCGCGCCGGGGTTGGGACGGTAAGTGTTGCGAGAAGCCGACGGGCCGCGCCCCGTCGGTGATTTCAACACCGCGGGAGCGCAATCCCGCGGCTTCCAATCAGAAAATAGAAGCAGACGAGACGGCATGGACAAAGGAGCGATCATCGGCGTGATTCTCGCCAACGGGGCGATGATCTATTCGATCATCGTCGCCGGGGCGAGCTTCAAGGCATTTTACGATCTGCCGTCGATCATCATGGTGGTCGTCGGCGGTATCGCCGCGGTCGTCGTCGCCTATCCGCTGGGAACCATCCTGAATGTTCCCAAGGTGGCGATGAAGGTCTTTATGCCGAAGGTGCCGCCGACGGTGCCGGTCATCACGCAGCTGATCGAGTTCGCGGAAATCGCCCGCCGCGACGGCATTCTGGCGTTGGAAAACAAGACGGCGGAGATCAAGGATCCGTTCATCCTGATGGGCGTGCAGATGGCGATCGACGGGACCGACGCCGAGATCATGGAGACGATTCTCCGCTCGGAGATGGAGGCGATGTCGCTGCGGCACAAGCAGGGCAAGGCCACTATGGAAACGACGGCGCGATATGCTCCGGCGTTCGGGATGATCGGGACGCTCATCGGACTGATCATCATGCTCGGCAACATGTCGAATCCGGACGCCATCGGCCCCGGCATGGCCGTGGCGTTGCTCACCACGCTCTACGGCGCCTACATCGCCAACGCGTTGTGCCTCCCGTTCGCCGACAAGCTGGGCTATTACAGCAAACAGGAAATGATCGTCCGCGAGATTATCGTCCGCGGCCTGATGGCCATCCAGAACGGCGACAACCCGCGCGTGCTGGAGCAGAAGCTCGGCACGTTTCTGCCGGCTAAGCAACGCGCGGCGATCGCGCGAAAGAAGGAAGCGGCGTAGTTCCCGGCGCGCAGGGGTAATTTGCGCTGCGAAGCGCGAGCGTTTCTCCGCCCCCAACATTCAACCCACCACTCACAATGATCGAAGACGATCCGCCGCCAGGAGTGCCCGAGTGGGTCGTCACGTACGGCGACATGATGTCGCTGCTGCTCACGTTCTTCATCATGCTCGTCTCGATGAGTTCGCAGAAGCAGGACGGCAAGGTTCGCGCGGCTCTCGACGCCCTCGAACAGCGCTTCGGACCCGACAACGGCAAGCACGGTGCGCCGGGCACATCGCTGCAGGAAAGCGGCTCGTACGAATTCGCCGCATCGTCGGGGATGTCCTCTGAAGGGGGAACTCAGCGCAGAGGGGTCGATTCCGCGGGACTCGCCGGGCCTTCGAAAACGGTTAAGCGGATCGGCCACGGTACGCTGATTACGCTCGGCGGGCCGTGCCTGTTCGAGTCGTTCGACGACCGGCTGACGGACGCCATGCGGCGCGATTTGCAGATCATTGCCGAGGTCTTGTCGAACCGGGCTAACCGCGTGGTGGTGCGCGGGCATGCGACGCGCGAAGCTCCGCCGCCGGGAGCGCGGTTTTCTGATCCCTGGGACCTGTCGTTCGCCCGGGCGAATGCCGTGGCGAAGTATCTGATCGCTCAGGGGATCGCGGCAAACCGGATTCAGATTAGCGCCGCCGGAGACAGCGAACCTCGCATCATCTCTCGCGACAAGAAGATACAGCGGGAAAATCATCGGGTTGACGTATTCGTGATCGACGCGTATATCTCGCCTGGAACTCCCGCCGGCGGCCCGACCTGACCGCCCGGCAAGTTCCTCTCGGAGTTGTCTGACGATGAAGTTGAATCTGCAAACGCTGATCATTGCCGGCGCTGTGATTGCGGCTATGACGCTGGAGGGCGTCGTCTTTCTGATGATGATGCCGAGCGAGCCAAAGTCGGCCGCCGGCGAGACAAGCAATACCGACGATGCCAAGGAGAAAGACGAGGCCGCCACCAGCGTGACGGCGGAGGAGCCTCTGGGCGACCCGTTCAACTGCACGACGCGGCAGCAGGAATCGAATCTGCATCTGCGGTTCAAAGTCGTCGCCGTGGTGGAATCTGGCCGTCAGGTCCAGTTCCGCGACGCCAATACTCTGCATAAGACCCGCGTGCGGCAGGCGGTGGAGAAAATCCTGCGCAGCGCCGACCGCGAAGACTTGAACGACCCGAACCTGAGCACATTGAAACGGTTGATGAAGGAAGAAATCAACAAGGTGCTGGGGAAGAGCTACGTCATCGAAGCCGTCATTCACGACTTCAGCATCATCGAGCAGTAAAGACCGGACCCGTGGCGGACAACAACGACCTCTTGAGCGCGGAAGAGATCGAGGCCTTGATTCAGGCCGCCCGCACCGATGCGCCGCCATCCACCCCTGCGTCGCCTGGCGGCAGCCTGCTCGATGCGAGCGAGATCGAAGCGCTGATGCAGGGGCGATCGCCTTCGCCGCGTTCGGCGTCGGCGGCGGAATCGGTTCTGCAGCAGGCCGAATCGCACCTGGCGGCGGCGATGGGGAAGAACAGCCCCCGCGGCATTCCCCCGGAATTGGGAACGCCGTCGGCGTTTCAGTATCAGGACTTGGGGGCCGTTCCCTCCAAAACGTCGGAATCCTTCCCGCTGACGGCGCTGCAGGATGTCGAACTCGACCTGCGGATTGAATTAGGACGCACCGAACTGCTCATCGACGAAGTTCTGAAGCTCCGCGAAGGCTCGGTGGTGCCGCTCGACAAACTCGCCGGCGACCCGGTTGATATTCTCGTCAACGGCCGGCTGGTTGCCCGCGGCGAAGTGCTGGTCCTCAACGACAACTTCTGCGTCCGCGTTGCCGAAATCCTCACGCCGGAAGCGTAGGGTCCGCTGTGCGGGGCCATCCGGTGAATTGGTCCGCACAGCGGACCCTACGATTTCTCACGGCACGTACAGAAACTCGCTGGCATTGAGCAACATCTGACAGAGATTGTCGCACGCAGCGGCAGTCGGATTCGCCTCGCTCGCCAATCGCTGCTGCTGGTCTTGTAGAAACGCCGTCGCGGCGGCGAGTTCCTCGGCGTCGGGTGGGCGATTGAATGCCAGGCGATAGGCCCGTTCGATCCAGGCTAGCGCATCCGCCGGCGATGTGTCGCGCACGAACGCGCCGAATCGCGCTGCCTGATCGAGGGCGAACGAACCGTTCAGCAGCGTCAACGCCTGCAACACGACGGCGGAACTCGTTCGCCGCGTGCAGTTGTGCGAGACAACCGGCTGATCGAAGACGCTCATCTCCGTCAACTGGTAGTTTCGCCGGCAGAAGACGTACAAGCTACGGCGATGAGGACTCGCCCCGAGCGATAATTTTCCTGCGTCGATCTCGACGCGTCCGTCGGGCAGCGGCTTCAACGGCAACGGCGGGCCGTACAATCGGTCGTCCAGCGCGCCGCTGGCGGCGAGCATGCTGTCGCGCACGATTTCCGATTCCAACCGCCGCAGCGGCATCCGCCAGAGAAGAATGTTTTCCGGATCGGCCGTCTCCGCTCGCGGGTTGGCCGCATCGGTTCGCGACGACTGTCGATAGGCTTCCGTCGCGAGCAATTTCCGCTGCAGTTGCTTGATGCTCCAATTCTGCCGCACGAATTCCACCGACAGCCAATCGAGGAGTTCCGGATGCGACGGCAGCGCGCCCGACGCGCCGAAATTATCCGGCGTCGCCGACAGCCCGCGGCCGAAGAAGTTCTGCCAGACACGATTGACGAACACGCGGCCTGTCAGCGGATGATCTGGCTGTGTGAGCCACCGGGCCAGGGCCGTGCGCAGACCTGTTTGCTCAGACGCGGGAATGGAGACTGCTTCATTGAACACCGCCGGCACATTCGGATGGACTTCCGGCCCGGGCATCTGATGATCGCCGCGGCGATAGAGGTACATCTTCGGCGTGCTGACGTTCCACAACGCCTGCAACTTGTCGTAGTTCTGCTTGCGGGCGGAGAACTGCTGAATCTCCTGGTTCCATTGTCCGACGGATTGCCGGGTCGATTCGTCCAAGGCCTGGTCTGTTTCGGCGTCGTTGACGGCAATCAGCGGGCCGAGTTTTTCCGCTAAGTACTTTTGCACTGACGTCCGTTTATCGCCGGCGACTTGCACGGCGGCTTGCGTATCGGCACGGAGGACTTCGGGAATTGCGGAGAGTTTCTGCTCCGCCAAGCGCTGCATGAACGGCGCTTTCGCCTCGGCAATCTGCTGCCGGCGCTGCTGAATCTGACCGTCCAACTCCGTATTGCTCGCGTCGATGGCCGCTTGATGAAGTGGTGAGACGTCGAACAGGAACCGGTCCTTGGAATGCTTCCAATGCTGCGGGTCGTACGCCGGGGCGAAGAACGCGGCGAGTTGGAAATACTCGGCCTGCGAGA
>CAZDGB010000334.1:0-7610 GCA_964504645.1 uncultured Planctomycetaceae bacterium
TTCGGTCAGGACACTCTCATAACTCCTGGATCATTTCCAGGGAGGCAGACCAGTAGAGAACGGCCACGAAAGCGCAGAACAAACAGCCGATCACCAGCAAGCGCTTCAACACGGTCATCATCTCCTGACGCTTCCGAAGCCAATGCCACTAACTGTGTCCCCGCGGTTCACCGACGGGGCGCAGCCCATCGGCTTCCGTCATTCCTCGACGGCGACGCCGCGGCGGAGCATCGGCGGGACTTCGTCGTCGACCGTGTTCAGGCCCGTGACGAACTCCAGTTCGCCCATCGTCTTTTCGGTCTGCTTCATGCTCGCGGCGACCTGGTCGATCTGGCCGGAGATGAAGTCCGGCTCCTGGCGGTTGACGGAGAGCTCGCTCAGCGAGTGGATCGTGTTCTCCAGCCGGTCGAGTTCCAGGCTCATCAATTCGTGGTTCTCTTTCGCCTTCTGATAGTTGTCGAGTCGGGCCCGCCACGTCTGCAGGTTGTCTTCCAGGACTTTGTTGACGCGCTGGCGGCGCTCCTCGTTGGGAGTCGCCGGCAGGCTCTTCAGACGCTCTTCGAGCTCGCGGATGTTGTCCTCGATCACGGTTTCGCTGGTGCTCATGAGGAACTGCGACAGGGCGTGCTGCGTGTAGAGCAGCCGCAGGTACATCCACAACAGCCGGTCGAGGCTGGCGAGCTGCAGGTCGTCGAGCGGCGGCGGCTCGCCGGGAGCCGCCGGTTCGCGCATCCGCAGGGCGATTTGCCGCAACGCGTCGCAGCGGGACCGCAGATCGTTGAAACGCTGCACCTGTTTTTTCGGGAGTTCCTTCAGAATGCGGCGGGCCGTCGCCTCGGCGGCTTCGACGCCGTCTTTTCGCTGGGCTTTCGCTTCCTGAGCGTCGACCGATTTCTGGAACTTGGGATGCGCGCCGAGCATCGAGAGATACGTGATCTCGCCGGCCAAGACGATCGGAATCGCCACATCCGGCTGCCCGCTGAGCGCGGCAAACCCCATCCCGCCGAGGAACACCAGCAGGTTCCACGGATTGACGAAGGCGGCTTTGAGGTATTTGGTGAAACCCATCACGTCCCCGTGTGTCGCCCGAAAGGCATCTCTCGCAAAGACGCCAAGTCGCCAAGCAGCGCAAAGAGAAAGCGTTTTTCAGAGACATTCATTGGTTTTTACCTCTGATCTTCTCTGGAAATCCATTCCTTAATCGTCTTCTTGGCGCTGCTTTGCGATTTGGCGTCTTTGCGAGAGAGGCCTTTCACGTTCCCGCGCGGCGGCTTTCCTCCAACTGGCTGATCAGGTCGCGAATATAATACACGGTTTCCTGGAAGCGCGGCTCGCGCTGCATCTCTTTCGACGGGCGGTCCGACGGCTGGATCTGCATCTCCTTCAGGATCGTGCCCGGCGAATTGCTCATGATGTAGATGCGGTCGCCGAGGAATACGGCCTCTTCGATGGAATGCGTGATGAAGAAGACGGTCGCCTCGACTTCCTTCCACAAGGCGATGAGCAGGTCCTGCATGTGCATGCGGGTCATCGGGTCGAGGGCGCCGAACGGCTCGTCCATGAGGATGATCCGCGGCTTGAGGATCAGCGTGCGGGCGATGGCGACGCGCTGCCGCATGCCGCCGGAAAGTTCGTGCGGATATTTGTACTGATCTTTGGCGACATGGAGTCCGACGCGGTCGATGTAGTGCCGGCCGAGCTCGTAGCGGACTTTGCGGGCGATCCCCATGCATTCCAGCCCGAACGTGACGTTGTCGAGCACGGTCCGGTGGTCGAAGCTGGTGTAGTCCTGGAAGACCATGCCGCGGTCGGGTCCGGGCCCGTCGACCGGCTGCCCCTGCACGAAAAGCTCGCCCGACGTCTGCGGATGCTGCGGCTCCAAACCCGCGATGAGCCGCAGGATCGTGCTTTTCCCGCACCCGCTCGGGCCGAGGATGGAGATGAACTCCCCCTTGTCGCGCAGGTCTTCGACGACGAATGTGACGTCGCGGATCGCCGTGAATTCGTTCGGCTGGCCGACGTTGTACGTCTTGGTGACGTGCTTGAACTCGACGACGTGCGGACGCTGAAGCTCTTCCGGCGTCCGGACGTGCGGCAAGACTTCGCCCATGCCGACGGACGTCGCGTCGGCGGGAGCATCGGACTCGGCGGAATCGGAGTTCATGGAGGCTGGTCTTGGAAGTAGGGTGGGTCGAGCGCTTCGCGAGGCCGACCATTCCCGCTGAATCAAACCAAATCCGGTGGGCCTCGCAAAGCCTCGACCCACCCTACTTCCTGGTCCGTCATCCTCCCGGCCCCGGCGTCGCGGGAAGTTTAGCGTCGCGGACGAGCAAGCGGGTCGGGTCGGCCGGCCGGAAGACGAGGGCTTGGAGATCTTCGCTCAGATGCATCATCGCCCGCACGCATTGATTGAGGATCCCCGACCCGCCGAAGCGGTACGGGAACAGCTCCTTTTGCACCCAGAACAGGAAGCGGTCGATCCCCAGCGCGACGATAGGAATGATCAGCAGCACCAGGATCACGTGCTCCCGCGGGCCGCGTCGTTGCGACGTGTTGATGATGTCGCCCAGGCCGCCCGATTCCGCACCGAACTTGATCGTCTCGGCGAGCATGATGTAGCCGAACGCCAGCCCGAACAGCAGCCGCAGCGAATTGAAGATATTGGGAAACGCGAGCGGCATCAGCACCTTCTGGATCACCTGCCAGGGGCCGGCGCCGAGCGTGTACGCGGTATCGACGTATTGATCGCCCACGTCCCGGATGGCGCGGGTCGTGTCGGAGAGGATGAACGCGACGCAGGCGATGAAGATGAACATGATCTTCTGCAACTCGCCGATGCCGAACAGCGAGAACGTCAGCCCCGTCAGCGCCGCGAGCGGAATGTTGCGGCCGAAGATCGAAATCGGCAGAAAGAAGGCGTTCACGCGGCCGAAACAGCCGCATAACACGCCGAGCGGGATGCCGACCAGCGCCGCCAGTCCGAACCCGAGCGACAATCGTCGCAGCGTGACGAGCGTATTCCGCGTCAATTCGCGATCGAACCACAGGCTCGGAAAGCTGGCAAACGTTTCTTTCGGACTGGGGAGCGTGGTGTAGCCGAGGATCCGTTCTTCCCCCTCGCCGCGCGTCAGCCACCACCACAAGGTGATGCAGACGACGACGGAGAGGAAGCTGAACGCGACGACCTGCCAGACAGGAGTCTCCTGGCGCAGCGCAAACGCCCGGCGAAAGCGCCGCGGCGGTTTATGCAGGGTAGTTGGTTCCAGATTGGTCACAGTGGCTTTCAGACGGGAATGATCCGCAGATTTCGCAGATGCACGCAGATTAAAGCCGAAGAGAATCAGCCGCAAAGAGCCGCAAAAGTCTCAAAAAAAAGCCAGGATTCGGACGGCTTAGTTGTTTTCCTTTTGCGCCTTTTCGCGGCTGATCTCGCTGCCTTGAATCTGCGTCCCTCTGCGAAATCTGCGGATCAACGTCTTTGGTTTGTGCCCTGGCTTGGGCGGTACAGCGTCACTGCTGCTCAGCGGAATAGACTTTGATCTCCACACGGCGGTTTTTGTAGTGGTTGTCGGGGTCGTTCGGGTCGGCCGGGCGGTCCCAGCCCATCCCTTCCACGGCGAAACGGTTCGGGTCGAGTTCCTTATACTTCTGCAACAGCGCCTCTTTGATCGAGTTCGCCCGGTTCTGCGACAGCTCTTTCACGAGGCTTGACGGCACCTGACCCTTCATCGAGCCGTCGGTGTGGCCTTCGACGATGATGTGGGCCGCGCCGAATTGCCCGGAGAGCTTGGCGATTTCATCCAGCGTCAGATCGACCGACGGATCGTAGAGTTCCTCGACGTCCTGGCCGTCGACTTTCTTGAGGATCTTCTTGTGCAGGTCCCAACTGTTCGGGAAGAACTTCACCACGACGGTGTTGGTGAGAATTTCCTGCTCGCCGCGGATTTCGCTGACGGTCTTCGGCGTCAACTGGATGCGGTATTCGTCCTTCTGCGAGGCGTACTTCTCTTCCTTGCCGAGCTTTTCGATGATCGACGGGTCCATCACCTGGTCGAACGGGACCGGTTGGTGCGTGATGGTGCCGATGCGGCGATAGAGATAGTACGACTGGTTCCACACCCGCTCGAAGTTCGTCGGATCGTTCTGGTTGAGGAAGAATGATTTGTTCTCGGCGAAGTTCGTGCTATGCGCGTCCCCCTGCATGGCGAGGGCGTCGGTCTCCGGGATGTTGTAGCCCTTGGCCATCAGCTTGGCGAGTTCCTGCCGGTGGCTTTCCTGCTTCAGATCGACCATCGCATCGAAGATGCCGCGGCACAACGCCTCGATGATCCCCGGTTCATCGCGGGCGAAGTCGGCTCGGGTGAACCAGATGTCGGTGATCAGCTTGTTGGCCTGGGCCGTCGTGACGAGCATGCGGTTGCCGCGGACTTTTTCCAGGTTGTAAATATCCGGCGCCCACGAGACGCAGCCGGCCAGTTCCTTCTGCGAGTTGAACGCGGCGGCGGCCTGGAACGCGGTCTCGGTCGGCACGAACTCCACTTCCGACGGTTGCACGCCGCCGGAAACGAGCATGTTCAGCGCGAAGTAATGCGACGGCGAGTTCTGAGCGAGCGTCAGTTTCTTGCCGCGCAGATCGGCGACGGTTTTGATTTCATCGCGGACGACGATGCCGTCGCCGCCGTTCGACCAGTCGATCTGCTGGAAGACGCGGGGCATGATGCGGGCGTCTTTCGGTTTGCCGCTGGCGTCCACGAAGCCCTGCATGAACAGGGGCAACATGTCGAGCGTGCCCCAGCCGATGTGGATGTTGCCGGTGGCGTAAGCGTCGCGCATCTGCACCGGGTCGTCGATCAGCACGAGTTCGACTTTGAACTCCTTGCCTTCCGGCGTCTTCCAAGTGTGCCCCGCGGCGAAGCCCTGGTTGGCGAGAATGATCGGCCCCCAGCCGGCCCAGACGTTCACGGCGAAACGGATCGTGTTGCCCGTCGAGTCGAGCGACGTGTAGGCTCCGGCGCCGGGCGGGTCGGGCAGACGCTCGCCGCGCGGGCGGAACTTGTATTCCTTCACCATCAAGACGGGATCGGCGTCGGGATGCTCGGCATTGGTCGTGGGCTGGATGTCCTTGATGTCGATCGGCCCGTTGTCCTTTGGTTTCGCTTTGGGGGCGAAGATGTCGCTGCGGTACGCCGCAAAGCCGATCAGCCCCAGCACGACAAGCGCGACGGCGACGTAAAACGCTGGTTTCGGCTGTCCGTTCATGGCGTGAGTCCTTGAGTGAAAAATCCGAGACGGGTCACTGGAAGATGATAACGGCGAGGAGGAAAGATTGGATCACAGTCGGAAAGTTCCAAATCCCGAATCCCTGTTCGGCTGTTCGGCGCGGGTCTCCTGACGTCTCCTGACCCCGCCGGTTTTGCGACCGAAGGTCTCCTCTTCGATGAAGCAAAAAGCAGCGGTCAGGAGACCGCAAGACGCAGACGGCGGGGTCAGGAGACCCGCGCCGAACAAAGTTCCCCCTTAACCACGAAACGCCGTCTTCGGCCGGGCCTTCTGCATTTCGTGTAGCGTCTGCATCAGGTCGTAGGCCGTCAGTTCGCACAACAGTTGCGTCACTTTCGCGTGGAGTTTGTCGTCGAGCTGTGGCTCGATTTCCTTCATCAATGCTGTCAGCCGCGATTCCTGCTCTTTCATCTCTTTGTCGTCGATCTTGCCGTCGGCGAGGGCGTCGATGAACGACGTCAGCTTGCGGGCCTGCTGGTCGATCTGCGGGGTCTGTGACTTTTCGTCCAGCCAACTGGTTCGGCTCATGTTTTACTCCTTCAGAAGCTGTTTCAAGGCCACGAATCGTTCCTGGATGGCGGCGCGGCCGTTCGGTTGCGTGATCTTCTCGCGCCAGTGTTCGGGCAGGAAACTCAGCTGCGTGCACTCCAGCACCGCGGCGAGCTCCTGCATTTCCTTCTCAAGCCCCTGCGCCGACGGAATGAACTCACGAAACGCCGTCTCGATGTCGTCTTTCGTGAGCTCCGTGCGGCCCCCCGCGAGGGCTTGCCGTTTCGCAGATAACACGACGCTCTCAATGTCCGACCCGCTGAGGAACCGGTCCGCCTTGATCGCCGGCAGCGCGTCGTCGGCGAGTTGAATCTTGTTCTTCTTCGCCAGCACGGCGACCATCTCGCGGACTTCGGCGTCGTTCTGCGGATAGAACATCGGAATGTGGACTTCCGCCCGGCCTTGCCGCTTCAGGTCGATCGGCAAAAGCTCCGGCCGGCTCGTCAGCAGCATCCAGATGATCTGGCCTCGATACCGCGTGTCGCCCATCTGTGAGGCGATCATCGCAAAGACGCGGCTCGACGTGCCGGAATCGCCGTCGGCCTCGCGGTTCCCTAAAGAGGCGTCGGCTTCGTCGATGAGCACGACGACCGGTCCGAGCGACCGCAGCACCGTGAGGACTTGTTCCAGGTTCGCCTCGGTCTCGCCGACGTACTTCGAGCGGAAGTTGCGGAGCTTGACGCTCGGGATGCCGATGGAACCGGCGTAGCATTCGGCGAGAAACGTTTTGCCGGTGCCGACTGGTCCGCAGAGAAGATATCCCATCGGCGCGGTGTCGAGTTTGCCTTTGAGGATCAGTTCGGCGTCCTGCTTCAAGCGGTCTTTCGCCGCCTGCTGGCCGACGACGAGGTCGAGTGTGTGCTTCGGCTCGACGAACTCGACGAGACCCTGGCATTGCCGCTCGATCATCGACTTCTTGAGCTGCTTAAATCGCGCCTGGTCGACCCGGGAGCCGTTCTGCTTCCCCTGCGAGAGCAACACTTGCAGGCTCGTCAGGCTCAGGCCGTTCGAGAGTTCGGCGAGTTCCGCGGGGGTGAAGTCGGTGGCTTTCGCGAAATCGATCGACCGGCTCATCCAGTGGCAGAACTGTTCGCGTTCGGCCCGGTCGGGCAAGGGAATCTCGATCGTCGCGACGTGCGGGTTCTGCACCAGCCGGTCGTTGATCTCGGAGACTTTGTCGGCGACGAGGCAGAACGCCGTGTTCACCCGCTTGATGTACGGATTCTGCGCCCAGTTCAGAAACCGCACGAGGTTCGTGCCTTGGCCGCGCGTCAAGGCATTGAGGTCGCCCGCCGGACAGACGTATTGGGCGTAATCGAGAATGATCCCCAGGCTCTTGCGGCGGCTTGAATCTTCTTCCAGCAGATTGCGTTCGACGAGCTTGTCGAGCGTGAGGAGTACCGTGTCGGGATCGCGCGGCCAGTTGCCGGCTTCGCCGAGCTTCGAGTTGAGATACTGGATCATGCCGAGCAGCCGCTTCGGGTTGTCGCCCGCCGTCGGCCGCAACCCGCGGGCCAGGTCGTACTGCACGACGACGTCCCACGAGCCGAAGATCTGCGTGGCGAGAAACTCCGGCAGGCCGTAGTACCCCGCATTCTGGCCATCGGCACAGCGGATCAGATCGTGCACGTTCCCATGCACGACGAACAGACACGTCGTGCCGGAGAAGTAAAGCTCCGCCAGCCGCCGCGCCCACGCGGGGAACCACGCCGGCAATTCCGGCGTCCCTGCTTTCGCGGGGGTGTTATTGGGCACGGGTTGAGCGCTATCGGACACGCGGA
>CAZDGB010000335.1:0-7566 GCA_964504645.1 uncultured Planctomycetaceae bacterium
GGTGGAGTGCTATCTCCTCGATCTCGTGTTGATGGCGCCCGATCAGGCCGATGATCATTTCCGCCGTGAGTTGGAACAACAAACGCCGTTCACGCTGATGTCGACCGCCGCCGACTGGTCTTCCATCTGCGCACAGCATCCGGACATCGCGGAGCAGATCAAGCAAGCGCGCTCGACGTCGAGAATCTCCTTTGTCGGCGGCGAACAACGCGAGACGCAAATTCCGCTGTTGCCGCTGAACTCGGTGACGTATCAATTTCAGAGCGGCCTGGAAACGTATCGCCAACTCTGGGGACAGCCGCCCGTCGTGTGGGGACGCCGGCGTTACGGATTGACGGCCGCCTTGCCACAGTTGCTGACGAAGTTCGGTTTTCAAGCCGGACTGCACGTCGCCTTCGACGACGGCATCTATCCCGATTTCGAACATGCGAAGCTGCGCTGGCAGGGCAGCGACGGGACGGTAATCGATTCGCTCAGCCGCATCCCGCTCGCGGCCGAAGCGGCGACGAGTTTTCTCCGTTTCCCGGTGCGGATGGCGGAGTCGATGGATCACGACCAGGTCGCGGGGATCGTCTTCGCCCGCTGGCCGGAAGTGAAAAGCCCGTGGTTCCACGATTTCCGCCGCATCGCGAAATACGCCCCGGTGCTCGGGCGGTTTGTCACGTTCGACCAATTTTTCCAGACCGTGGAAACGCCGGGAAAACTGGCGACGTACGACAGCAAGGAATACTTTTCGCCGTACCTCATTCAAGGCGTGGCGTACCGCGAAGCCGATCCGATCAGCCGTTACGCCGACCACGCGCTGCGCCGGCAGGACTTCGACGCCGCCGCTTGGTGCCGAGCGACGGCGCGGGCGCTGCTCAACAAACCGGTCGACGATGACGAGTTCGCGAATGCGGAGAAAATCCTCGAAGCTGCCGCGCCGCTGACGGATGACGCGAGCGCTGTCTCGGCGGCAATAGAGCAAATCCAAAATGTAACGACATCATGGCCGCGCGAGCTGGCATCGCTCGTGATGAGCGGCGCGAAACCGCAAGCGGGGTGGCTCGTCTTCAACACGCTGTCGTTTCCACGCGTCGCGACGATCGAGTTGAGCGAATTGAAATCTCCGCCCGCGGTCTCCGGCGCCGTCAAAGGGGTGCAATGGAATCCCGAAGCGAAGCGCGGCACGGTCCTCGTCGATCTGCCGAGTTCGGGTTTCGTCTGGATCGGCGCGGATGAGCGCGGCACGTTGCCGCCACCGTCCAAAATCGCGATGGCGGAAGACGGCCTGTTGCGCAACGACTTTTTCGAAGTCTCGCTCAGCGAAGAGACCGGCGGCATCCGCCAAATTCGGCTGCACAACACGCGCGGCAACCGGCTGAGCCAGCAACTTTCGTTTCGCTTCCCGCGGGAGAAGACGATTCCCCTCGGCCCCGAGCCCGACAACGTCGAGAAGACGCAATACGCCGTCATGCGGCTCGAACGGCAGCGCATCGCGTCGACCGGCCCGGTGGTCGGCGAGATTCAAACCGAAGGCGTCATCCTCGATCCGTCGGACAATTCGCTGCTCGCCCGCTTCACGCAGCGGATGTGGGTCGAGCGGCTGCGGCCCGTCGTCGAACTCGAAATCGAACTCCACGACGTCAAAGTTCCCGAAGGCGATCCGTGGAACAACGCGTTCGTGTCGCGCTTCGCCTGGAACGACAGCACGGCGGCCATCTCGCGGTCGCTGTGGCACGCCGCACAACCGGTCGGCGGCGAGCGCTACGAAAGCGGCGATTATCTCGAAATCGCCGAGGGCCAGGACCGGGCGACGATCGTGCCGCATGGCTTGCCGTTCCATCGCCGGACCGGCCCGCGGATGCTCGATTCGCTGCTGGTCGTCGAAGGTGAGACGCGCCGCAAGTTCCGATTCACGATCGCCATCGACCAGGCGTATCCGCTGGAAGTCTCCCGCGAGGCGACGGTCGCGCCGATTGTCGTGCCGACGGAATCCGGCCCGCCGCGGATGGGGCGCAGCGGGTGGTTTTATCATCTGGATGCGAAGCAGGTGCAGGTGCTGAAGATCGGCGGGGTGTCGGTGGCCCGCGAAGTGCAAGCGACGAGCGAGACGTTATCAGGATTCTCAGTGCGGTTGATCGAAACCGAAGGGCGCTCGGGGCAGGTTCGGCTGCAAACCTTCAAGACGCCAACCAGCGCCCGCAAGCGTGACTTCACGGGGGCGACGCTCAACAGCCTGCCGATCGAAGGCGACGCCGTGGTGATCGACTTCTCGGCGAATGAGATTATGGAAGTGGAGTTGCTGTTCGGCTGACCTGGACCTCAGAGATCATCCGGCGTCAGCCCGGGCTTCTTGCCAATGCGCGCCAGCATCCGCGGACCGATTTCTTCCTGATCGTGAAACGCGAAAACATAGTCGGACCAGCCGATTCGTTCCAAAGTCCGATGCGATCTGCTTCGCCGCTTGATCGACCATCCGATCCGCAGCATAGCAGACAGAACTCGGCTGGCTTTTGTCGAAGGCCAGTTCGCCATGGCTACGCCACGATGGAGAACGCGGCTTCTACTTGCGGCAAGTCCTCGCCGTGCTCCAACCGTTCGGCGAGCACGTGCAGTGTCGACGCCTGAGCGCGGCGGACGGCTTCGTCTTTCGTTACGCCATAAGTCAGCACACCGGGCAACTCCGGCACCTCGGCGATCCAGCGGCCGTCCGTTTCCTGTTCAAGTTCAATGGCGTACATAGTTCGCTCCTAGACACACACGTTAAGAAACGTGTCCCCGAAAAACCTCACGCCCGCCGGTACACCACCCCCGCGTCGACTTCCTTGAACCCCGCCGAGCGCAGCACGGCGAGGGACACCGCGTCGTCCACGGAGGCGTGCGCTTCGGCCAGGCCGACCATTTCTTCGCGCAGCCGGCGGCAGACTTCCACCAGCATCGCCTGGCCGTAGCCTTTGCGGCGGTATTTCTCCGGCACGTGCAAGTCGATCAGTCCGATTGGCCGCACCTGCCAGCGGGGAATGTAGAGATCGAGCCCCACGACGGAGACTTGCGCCAGCGGCTCGCCACTCGATTTCGAGACCAGTGCCAGATGCAGTGTGTCGAGCCGGCCGGCCCGCGTCTGCCACCACCAGGGCCGCGGCGGCTGCGGGTCGATCGCCGCCAGTTGCGTTGCGCGGCGGATCGACATCAGCCGCAACCCGACCGGGTCGGAGTCGGACATGCGGCGCTGAAGCACCAGATGCCGGGCCGCCGGTGCGAAGCCGAGCTTCTGAAAAAACGGCGCGGCATTCGCGTCCGATTCGAGAAACCCCGCTGGCTGGCTGCCGCCGTACAGGCCGAAATAAAACGGATCACACGGCGCGGCCGGGCCGGCGTGAACGGTTTTCGCGCCGGCGCTCTGCAGATAATTTTCCGCCAGCTCCACGAGTTTGCGGCCGATCCCTTGCCGGCGATACGCCGGGTCCACGATCACCGCGCAGATCGTCCCCTCGTTCGGACACAGGCATTGCTGGGAAGCGTCGGCGCCGAACCCCGCGTGGACGTAGCCGACAACTTTCGAGCCTTCACAGGCGAGAATCAGTCCGCGCGGATCGAAGTAGGGCTGGGCGAACGTCAGGTCGTCGAATTGATCCGCCGTGATGCCGGTCGCCGCTCCACGTCCCAAGCCGGACGTCTGCCACAAACGCAAGATTTCCGGGGGGTCGGCGTTCCGAAACGTGCGGTATTCGATCAATTCGAGGTGCTCTGTAGAACGCTAAAGCCCGCCGTCGGCGACGGCGGGAACGCTTCTGCGAAGCGTCGCGAAACTTCACACTCAACGGCCGCGAACTTTCAGGGCTGCGTTCACGATGGCGTCGGTCGTCAATCCATACTTCTTCAGTAGTCCGGGCGGATCGCCGCTTTCGCCGAACGTTTCGCCCAGGTTCACGAATTCGATCGGCACGGGGTGCAGACGGCAGACGGCAGACGCCACCATCGAGCCGAGTCCGCCCGCCGCCAGATGCTCTTCCGCCACGACGAGGCGGCCCGTCTCTTTCGCCGCGGAAGCGATCGCCGCTTCATCCAGCGGCTTGACGGTGTGCATGTCGATGACGCGGGCTGCGATGCCTTGATTGGCCAGCGTCACCGCGGCGTCGAGCGCCATGCCGACCATCAAGCCGTTGGCAATGATCGTCAGGTCTTTGCCGTCGCGGAGCTGATTCGCTTTGCCGATCTGGAACTTCGCATCCGCGCCGTAAATTTCCGGCACTTCGATGCGGCCGCAGCGCAGATAAACCGGGCCGTTGTGTTCGAGCATGGCCTTCGTGGCGAGCTTCGCGGAGGTGGCATCGGCCGGCACGATGACCGTCACGCCGGGCAGCGAGCACGCCAACGCGACGTCTTCGATGCCCATCTGTGACGCGCCGTCTTCGCCGATGGAGATGCCGGCGTGCGAGCCGACGAGCTTCACGTTCATGCCGGGATAGGCGACGCTCATGCGAATCTGATCGTAGGCGTTCGCCATGAGAAACACGGCGAAGCTGGAGACGACCGGGACCTTGCCCGACGCCGCCAGGCCGCCGGCGACGCCGACCATGTTGCTTTCCGCGATGCCGACGTTGAACGCCCGGTCGGGAAAGGCCTTGGCGAAGACTTCAGTCCGCGTCGAATTGCCGACGTCGCCGTCCACGACGACGACTTTCGGAAACTCGCTGCCGAGATCCTTCAGCGCCGTGCCGAAGGCGTCGCGGGTCGCCTTGCCCATTTTCAGGCCCGCAAGCGAGCCGATTTGCAGATTGGAAGTCGGTGTGGCGCCGGCCATGGATGCCATTTCCTGTAGGGTGGGTCGAGTCCTCGAGGCCCACCAATGTTGAATTCTCGAATGATCCGGCGGGCCTCGCAGAGGCTCGACCCACCCCACGAATTACGCCAGCAACGCCAGCGCTTTTTCGGCGAGTTCCTTCGACAGCGGTTTGCCGTGGTAGTTGAGGTCGCCGGTTGTTTCCAGCACCGGCAGGATGCCGAAGCCCTTCTTCGTCTGCGAAACGATGACCGTCGGCCGATCGGTGACTTGCTGCACTATCTTCAGCGCGTCGACCACGGCTTCCATCGAGTTGCCTTCGATCGTCAGCGCGTGCCAGCCGAACGCCTCGAACTTCGCGGCGAACGGCCTCAGGTTCAGCACGTGTTCCGTCGAGCCGGTCTGCTGGTAGCCGTTCTGATCGATGATCGCCGTCAGTTTGCTCAACTTGTACTTTTCCGCGGCGGCGACGGCCTCCCAGTTCTGGCCTTCGCCCATCTCACCGTCGCCCATCATCACGTAAGTGCGGGCTTCGAGTCCGTCCATGCGGCAGGCCAGGGCGTGGCCCACCCCGATGGACAATCCCTGACCGAGCGAGCCGGTCGAAGCCTCCATCGTGTCGAGCCGCTTCATGTTCGGATGCCCCTCGAACGGGCTGCCGAGTTTCCGCAGCGTCATGATCTGGTCGAACGTGTAATAGCCGGCTTCGCACAGCGCGGCGTACAACACCGGGACGGCGTGCCCCTTGCTGAGAATGAACCGGTCGCGCTTGGGGTCGCGCGGGTTCTGCTTGTTGTGCTTCAGAAATCCGCCGAAGTAGAGCGCCGTGACGACTTCCACCGCCGACAGGCTGCTCGACGGATGCCCGCTGCCGGCTTCCGTGGTGATCTTGATGATGTTCCGGCGAATCGACTTCGCGTGGGCCTTCAATTCGTCCAATGACACAGCCACAAACGGCTCCTTGTTAGCGACGCTTCCTGGAAGCGTTCCTTCCGGGTCTCGACGGTTGGTATGCTAACGGCGACGCGGAAATGTGACAAGCGCCTGTTCCGATGGATGAAGAAATCCCCGCAGAATGAAAAATTCTTCGTGAAACGATGATCCACACCACCGCCGCGACGTTCTTTCTTCGCGTCCACAGGAGTTTCGATGTCCTTCACCGATGAAGAACTGCTGGCCTACGTCGACGAATGCCTGCCGGTGAAGCGCTCGGCGGAGGTCGAAGCGACATTGCGGCAGTCGGAGCCGTTGCGGCTACGGTTATCGCAACTTATCGCCGGGCAGGACCAGGGAGGCCGCACGGTCGGCGAAATCTGGCGCCGCGGCCGCGTCTCGTGCCCCAGCCGTTCGCTGTGGACGGCGTACCTCGACGGCCAGATCGGCGAGGGCCTGCGGCGGTATCTGGAATTCCACCTGGAAACCGTCGGCTGCCGCTTCTGCGCCGCGAACCTCGACGATCTGCGTTCGTCCGACGACGCCGCGTCGCAAGTTCGTCGGCAGAAGATCTTTCAGACGTCGATTGGGCGGTTGAATGTCGCGTCGGAAAAATAAAGTCGAATGACCACTTAGAGAGACCTTGAGATTGCAATGACATGAACGCAGAACAATCGCTCCATGATTTTGAGCAACTGATTGCCGAAACCGGCCTGATTTTGAATCAGTTGACCGTCGAGCAAGGTGTTGAGTTGATGCTGGTCTTCTATCGGCGTCAACGAGCGGAAGATTGCCCGCCAGAGTCGGACGGCGACATGCTGCTTTATCAGTGGGGAGATAACGGTGACGGTGACTTTGAGCTTGATTTAACGCGGCAATTTATCATCGCTGACAATGATGAAGATGAGGATAGTCACATCTGGCAACTCTCGCTGACCTTCATATTCCCAACGAACGATGAACGAAAATCGCTCGGTTCGGGTAACAACTGGTGTGAAGAACCTCACAAAGGCGCTACGGATCATTTCGAGAACTTTGTCAAAGGATCCGACGCTTATCGCGCCGTCGCTGACGTAAGCCCCTTAAAGGTAGAACTGGATTACTTCAACGCAGGCTAGCCCGCCTGAGATCAACAACGGGATTCAATGTGGATGTGTGAAAGTGAAAACACCAACTGACATCCCTGATTTCGACGACAGTTTCCGCAAAGGCATACCCTCCGTCGGCGACGCAGTCATCATCGTGCAGGGACCGTTCGAAAGCTTTGAAGGTGTCGTTGTGGAAGTCGACTCGTCTTTGTCGCAGGCCGTCGTCGAGATTCCGGTCTTTGGCAAGCCGACGCCCGTCAATGTGCGATTCCAGGAAATCAAGAAACGAGATGCCTGAATGAAGAAAGCCCGGCTTTCCAGAGTTAAAGCCGGGCTTCGTCTGCCGTTCGGTGGCAATTTGCGGGCGGCGTGGATTTCCGCATGTATCAGTCACGCTGGTTCTTGGTGAGTTCCGGGATCATCTCGCTGTTCGTCTTCGTCTACCTCATCGCGGCATATGCCATCTTGATTGTGTCGTCGACAGCATATTCCACGATCGCCGAGCGAATCGAATTTCAATCTCGACTCATGCACAACCCCGTAATGTTTGGGTTTCACGCAGCCGCCTGCATTCTCGGCGCAATTCTCGCGCTCATGTTGATAGCTCATACTTATCGAAATCCGCGTCTTACCACGCGACGTAGGACACTGTGGTTTCTCGCCCTTGCTGTGGGTTTTGGCCAAATTTTTTACTGGCGGTTTCACATTCTCGATAAAACCAAGACGAGCGATACTTGAACGAAGGAAGCCCGGCTTTCCAGAGTTAAAGCAGGGATTCGT
>CAZDGB010000336.1:0-7483 GCA_964504645.1 uncultured Planctomycetaceae bacterium
GAGCCAGTCCATGCGGAAGCTGACCGGTGTGATCGCCAAGAGCAAGACGGCCGTGATCTTCATCAACCAGATTCGCGAGAAGATCGGCGTGATGTTCGGCAGCCCCGAAACGACGCCCGGCGGCCGCGCATTGAAGTTCTACAGTTCGTGCCGCGTCGACGTCCGCCGCATGACCACGTTGAAGGAAGGCGAGACGACGATCGGCATGCGGATGAAGGTGAAAATCGTGAAGAACAAGGTGGCGCCTCCCTTCCGCGTCGCCGAGTTTGATATGCTGAGCGATCGGGGCATCAGCATCTCGGGCGACATCCTCGATCTCGCTGCGGCCCAGCGGGTCGTCGAGCGGAGCGGGAGCTGGTTCACCTACGGCGAGCACCGATTGGGCCAGGGCCGCGAGAAGGCCCGGGCGTTTCTCGACGAGAACCCGGAAATCACGAATGAAATTCGCGGGAAGGTGATGGAAGCGTATCTCGCCAACGGCCGCCGGTTGCCGAGTGAAGGCGGGACCGCCGCCGAAGCGGCAGAGTGAGGCTCGCATGATTCGTCCGGCCGGTTGGTTGTGCCTCGCTCTTGGCGGTCTGCTGGTGAATGCGCAGCCGGTCTCGGCCCAGACACCGCTGGAGCCGGATACCATCCGCCGCGTCGTCGAGCAGGTCGAACCGTCGGTTGTCAGCATTTTGCGGGTGCGATTGCCGGTCAACGACCTGCCGCCGGAGCGGGCCTTCGATTCCCCGATGCCCCGCGATCCGGAAGACCGCGAATTGCTGCCGAACGACTACGGCGCGGGCCTCCTGGTGAAATCGCCCGATGCCGACGAGATCTTTGTGCTGACGGCGTATCACGTTGTGCGCGGCGGCATGCACTACGAAGACGACGAGCATTGGAGCCCCCCCGCCGAGCAGTCCGAATTGCGGCTCACGTTTCACGATCGCCAGACGGCCAACGCCGCCATTTTCGCGGCCGATCCTCGCAGCGATCTCGCCGTGCTGGCGTTTGACCGGGCGAGCCTTGGCAAGTCCGCGGAGGAACTCCAGCCGATCGATTGGCAGTCGAGCGCCCCGGTGCAGAAGGGGGAGTTCGTGATCTCCCTCGGCAATCCGTACGCCTTGGCCCGCGACGGCTCGGCGAGCGTCTCGTGGGGCATCGTCAGCAACATCGCCCGGCGGCCGCTCAACTCGTCGCGCGCCGAACTCACCGAGCAACTCCTCAGCCAACTCGGCACGATTTTGCAGCTCGACACCCGGCTGCAACTCGGCGGCAGCGGCGGTCCGGTCGTCAACCTGCAGGGGCAACTCATCGGCATCAGCACGGCACTGGCGGCGATCGAAGGCTACGAGAAATCGGCCGGCTTCGCGATCCCCGTCGCTCCGCCCATGCGACGCGTCATCGAGACCCTGCTTGCCGGGCAGGAGGTCGAATACGGCCTGCTTGGCGTCGCTCCGATCAGCGTCAGCCCGGCGGAAATGAAGCGCCTGCGGCTGTCCGACCGGCAAGCCTCCGCGGTGCGCGTCGGCAACCTGCATGACTTGTCGCCGGCGTTCCTGGCCGGCATCAAGTCGCAGGACATTCTGCTCAAGATCAACGATCAGCCTCTCTACGCCAGCGCGGATTTGATGCGCGTGGTCGGCGAGCAGCCGCCGGAGTCCGAAGTGAAAGTCGACCTCTACCGGCCGGAACGCGACAAGCAGTTGACAGTTCTGGTCAAACTCGGAAAATGGCCCGTCAGAGACGAAGCAGGGATTGTCGCGTCTCGACCGAAGTATCCGGCGTGGCGCGGGTTACGGGTGGATTTCTCGACATCCCGCCAGAATTTCATGGAACACCGCTTTCTGCCGGGGGTCATTGTGGTCGACGTGGCGGCGGCGTCGCGCGCCGGTCAGGCTCAACTGGAACGGGGCAACGTCATCACTCACGTCCAGGGAACTCGCGTCCGTACGCCGGGCGAATTCCAGCAAGCCGTCCAGAAGCTGCAAGGCGACGTCACCCTGCAGTTGCACGTCGACCGCCTCGGCGACCGGAATTCGGTCACCCTCAAGGAATAATCCCCTCGCAACCCCTTTTTCCGGTAGGGTTTGCCGAGGGCTTCAACGAGGCGAACCAGGAACGACCAAACAGTCTCTCTCTGGTTCGCCTCGAAGACTCGGCAAACCCTACTTTCTTAATCCGCATTTTTCAGGCACGGTAGCCGCATGATCACAACGGATGAGCTTCGCGAAAAGTATCTTTCCTTCTTCGTCTCCAAGGGCTGCATCCGCCGGCCGTCCGACGTCCTCGTCCCCAAGGACGATCCGACCGTCCTCTTCACGCCCGCCGGCATGAACCAGTTCAAGAACCAGTTTCTCGGCATCGGCCCGCTCGAATTCACCAAGGCGACGACCTGCCAGAAATGCCTGCGGACCGGCGATATCGATAACGTCGGCGTCACGGCCTACCACCACACCTTCTTCGAGATGCTCGGCAACTTTTCCTTTGGCGATTACTTCAAGAAGGAAGCGATTCACTGGGCCTGGGAGTTCCTCACCTCGAAGCAATGGCTCGCGCTGGAACCCGGCCGGCTGTCGGTCACGGTCTACCTCGACGACGACGAGGCTGACAACATCTTGAAGAATGAAGTCGGCATCGCTACCGACCGCATCACCCGCGAGGACGAATACGAAAACTTCTGGCCCGCCGGCTCGCCCACGAACGGCCCCGACGGCGTCTGCGGCCCGTGCAGCGAGATTTACTACTCGCCTCCATCGGGCGGCAAGAAGGTCGAAATCTGGAATCTCGTCTTCACGCAGTTCAACCGTGTCGGCGCGCCGCCGAATAACTTGCGCCCGCTGCCAAAAAAGAACATCGACACGGGGATGGGCCTCGAGCGCACCGCCGCCGTGCTGCAAGGGTTCGAGAGCAACTTCGAGATCGACATCCTGCGGCCGCTGTGCGACGCCGCGGGCGAGATCGTCGGCACCAAGTACGATTTCACCGGCCCGCAAGGCCGCCCGCTGCGCCGCATCGCCGACCACATCCGCGCCTGCACGTTCGCGATACACGAAGGCTGCCTGCCCGGCAATGAGAAAGAGAATTACGTCATCCGGTTGCTCCTGCGGCGCGCGTCGATGGAAGCCTTCCGCCTCGGCAAGCACGAGCCGTGCCTCTCCAAGCTGGTGCCGCTCATCGCCGACGTGATGAAAGTTCCGTATCCCGAGTTGAAGCAGACGGTCGAGAACGTGCAGGTCGCCATCGAGGCCGAGGAAAAGCAGTTCCTCGGCGTGGTCGATCGCGGCATCCAAAAATTCAAAAAGATGGTCGAGCAGGCCAAATCGAAGAATCAAGCGACGCTGTCCGGCGAAGCGGCGTTCGACCTGCATCAGACCGACGGCTTTTTCATCGAACTGACGCAGGCCCTCGCCGAAAGCGAAGGGATGAAAGTTGACCGCGAGAAGTTCAACGCCTGCATGGAGGAGCACAAGAAGACCAGCGGCTCGGGCGCCTTTGCCGACTCCGTCATGTCCGAAGGTCCCATCGACACGCTCCGCAAGAAGGGGGGCACGCAGTTCCTCGGCTACGACACCACGTCCGCCGAAACCGAAGTCGTCGGCATCATCGCCGACAAGCAACTCGTCGCGTCGTACGAGCGCGGCAACACGGTGCTCGGCGTCGTCCTCAACAAGACGCCGTTCTACGGCGAAGCGGGCGGACAAGTCGGCGACACGGGCCGGCTCGTCGGCGATGCGTGCGAGTTCGTCGTTGAGGACACGCAGCGCAACGGCGACCTGATCGTCCACATCGGCAAGCTGAAATCCGGCAAGCTGCAAGTCGGCGCGAAGCTCCATGCTCACGTCGATTCCATCCGCCGCGAGGGCTTGCGGCGAGCGCACTCGGCCACGCACCTGTTGCATCACGCGTTGCGGAAATACCTCGGCGACACGGCGACGCAGCGCGGCTCCAAGGTCGAATCCGATCAACTGCGGTTCGATTACGCCCACCCGAAGTCGGTCGCCGCCGATGAGCTGTTGAAGATCGAAGACGAAGTCAACGCCCGCATCGCGGAAGGGGCCGGCATTTCCACCGCACTGATGCCGATCGCCGAGGCGAAAAAAGTCGGCGCGATGGCGCTCTTCGGCGAGAAATATCCCGACAACGTCCGCGTGGTGACGATGGGGAGCTTCAGCCGCGAACTGTGCGGCGGCACGCACCTCAGCAACACGGGACAGGTCGGCCTGTTCCGCATCGCGAAGGATGAACTCATCGCCGCCGGCGTGCGCCGCATCACGTGCCTCACCGGCCCGAAGGCGTTGCAGAAAATCCGCGAAACCGAGTCGCTCGTCGAACAGCTATCCGGTCTGCTCAAAGCGTCGCAGGCCGACGAGTTGCCGCGCAAAGTGCAATTGCTTCAGGACGAACTGCATCACGCCAGGCAGGAACTGTCGAAGTACACGGCCCAGTCGCTGGCGAGCACCGCGGCGAAACTCGTCGCCGCGGCGGAAACCGTCAATGGCGTGAAGCTCGTCATCCATGAGGCCGATTGCCCCCGTGAGAACCTGAAGGAATTCGTGGACCGCATCCGCGAGCAGGCCCCGTCGGTCGCCGTGCTGTTGGGGCTGGTGACGGAAGGGAAAGTCGCCCTCATCGCTGCGGCGAGCAAAGACCTTGTCACGAAGGGCGTGAGCGCGTCGGACGCGGTGAAGACGGCGGCGAAAGTCGCCGGCGGCGGCGGCGGCGGCCGCCCCGACCTCGCTGAAGCCGGCGGTAAAAACCCGGAGAAACTCAGCGAGGCGCTCGCCGCCGGCGCGGCGTACTTCCGCGGGAAACTGTGACGCCGCCTTCGACGCTCAGGTCTTATCTCTTAGCACCAGAAAAAACATCGTCAGAAAAGTCCCGACGCCTGCTGAGCAGCATGTGATCAGCCAGGCCCAGCCGGCGAAGCGGTCCCATCCCAGACTTGAGCTGATGGCCGTCGACAAGAAACTAGCGACCGCCAGTGGCCAATCATAAGCCCGTTGCCCACGGCGCTTGCCGCGACCCACAGAGGCCAAACGATCCAGGGGTTTCGCGGGCGCGAGATTGTCATCAGGGAACCCTGGAATGGCGTGTTTGACGACAGACATGCGCCGGTAGCGTCATCGTCACGTTTCAACAGATGTCAAAAATTCATGGCGCTCGACACGAAGACGCCCATTCCGCCCACGAGCAGCAATCCCAGCAGAGCCGTAAAGATCGCCACCGGATTTTTGTGATAGAGTCCCGCGCCTACGCCGACGAGGCCCGTCACCACGCTTGTCAGCACCAACGGGATGAAAACGCAAATTGCCAGAAACACGCCGGCCAGTACGATCAGCGGCACGCTCGCCCACGCCAAGCACGCCGAAACCAGGGAAATGATCCCAATCCGCGCCGGCGGCAGACCGCACACCGCATTCGCTGGCTGGTCGCTCATCGCGAAGCTTCCTCTCAACGAGTAGATCGGGTCAGGCGCCGCCGGTAGCGCTCGGGGGCGCCGCGGCAGGTTTCGGGCCGTTCGCTTTCGCGCCGCGGCTCGCCAAGCCTGACAGGAGAAATGCTGCCAGGTAGAGCATGGCCGGCACGTACACCATCATGAGCAGCAGGCCGTACAAGCTGCCGTCGCGATGCGTCTGCGGCTGCAAGCCGGTGATCATCACCGGGAACATGGGCACGATCGGCAAGCCTGCCGCGATCCGCGCCGCTGGGTGCTGCACCGCCCAGATCGCCGCGATTTGCAGCGGCACATAGGTGAGGAGCAAGAACGCTGCCACCTGAAACACCTGCTCCCACAGATGCGCCTCATACCGCGCTGCCAAGTGGGGATCGATGGGAAGCTCCCTCGCATAAGAGCCATCATTGCGTGCGAGCGATCCACAGGCCGCGGAGTAGAGAGGGAACAACGGTCGTCATACCGCGTGGCAGCACGATGCACAAGACATTCGCCCGTAATTTCTCGTGAGAACAGGCAAGAATACGGAGGGTGGACACCACGCTGGCGCGGCGTACTTCCGCGGGGAGCTGTAATTCTTTCCCGGCTCAAAAGTCGTTGCTCGCTTTCGTAGCCGGCACTCTCCGAGTGCCGAGTTCCGCACTCGGAGAGTGCGGACTACGAAGTCTATGGCACCGCGATTAGAAACCAGTTCGGCGGCCCTTGGTACCACGTCTTCGGGTCATTCGTCGGCGGCAAATGGATGTCGTCCATGCGGGTTAGTGTGATCAAGAGGTTGCCGGTTTTGGGGTCTTCCGCGGTGCGGAAGTTGGAGAGCTGCATCTTTTCGGAATCGAATTCCGGATTCCGCGTGTCGAGGGCGAGAACGCTGTCGCGGATCAATTTTCCAGTCTCGTCGTCGACCTCGCCGATGACCAGCGGGAACCGCGGGTAGTTGCCGTCGGGGTTGTCGGGCGTGATGTTGCCGATCCAGTAGAGCCGGCCGTTCTTACGGGAACGGATCAGCGTGCTTTGGGCCGCGGGGCTGAAGAACGTTTGGCCGTCGTCGTACGTCCACGGCACGGGCTTCGACCACGTCCGGCAGCCGTCTTCGGAGAGCGACATCCATTTACGGCCGGGAAATTCGGACCGGTTCTGATTCGAGCCGCGGGCGATCAGCAGGAAGCGGCCCGGGGTCTTCAATTCCGCAATCGTCGATTCGTCGGAGCCGCGCGTCGATTCGTCCGCGGCGGGACGCACGAACTCTCCACAAGTCCATTCGACGCCGCCGCCGTCGTCGGTCCACTTGCCGATGAGCACGCCCGATTCCATGTAGGTGTAGGCCTGGTGCGGATTGAGACGCTGCCGGTTCTCATCGAGCGGCCAGCGGAACGTTGGGACCATAATCTCGCCGTTCGCCGCGCCGACGATGCGGCCGCCAAAGACGAAACTGTTCTTGCCGACCCAGACGCCTTCGATCGGATGGCGGAAATCGTATTCGTCCCCCTGTTGAATGAGGGGCTTCAACTCCGAGTACGTTTTCCCGTCGTCCTTCGAGACGCGATACCACAGTTTGTAGTCCATCGCGCCGGTGTCGGTGTCGTCGATGCCGCGAGTCGTTTCGACCAGTTGCACGATCCAGTTCCGGCCGGGCGCGCGGAAGACGGCCTGCTCCGGCGGGCCGGCGTAGGCGTTCTCCTGCCAGCCGCCGGGCGACGTGATTTTCTCCGGCAGTGCCGGCGTCGGCAATGAGACGCCAGCGAACACGGGCGCCGGCCGCGGCTTGTCATCCGCGGCATATTTCTTCGTGCCGTAACGGACTTCACGATCAACGACGCGCAAGTCGCCCGCTTGCACAGGTCCGCAAACGAAGGGAATCAAGAATGCAACGGCGAACTTCATGGCGTGCCTTTGGAGAGGAGTGAAGCCTCGCCATCTTGCAGCAATCGGCGCGCGATTGCCATGTCGGGCCGGCGGAGAGAATGGAGAGAAGCAACCTCCAGAGAGCCAGTCGTTCGCCGATCACAGACGACAACGCGGAGGGTCGCTTGAGCCGCGGTCTGGCCC
>CAZDGB010000337.1:0-7474 GCA_964504645.1 uncultured Planctomycetaceae bacterium
TAAGTTCTAGCGCCCTCCGGGCTGCAATCGGTGAACCGTATGGGGTGTGAACAAACTTAGTCCACCGATTAACGACCACACCTAACATTTCTTCCAGCGACCACGGCCTGTTCACGCCCAACGCGCCGGGCGGGAGTTAATTCGGCGGTTTGGCGACGGTTGGAGCTGCATGATCAAAAAAGCAATTAGGTTCGTCGGCGTTGCTTTCCTTTGTGCAGGCGCTGCGTTGGTCGCCCTCGCAGTCGTTTCCATTTTCCTGATTTTTGTCTTGCCCATCTCGTGGTTCGAGGGGCCGCTGTTGATCGTTGGGCTCACTGCGTGGCTTTCCGGCCTCCTACTTATGATCGCCTCGATTCTGGCGACGATCGGCGCTCTGTTGGTGGGCGCTTCTCAGGTGAATTGACTCCTGAACCGCCGGACGGAAGGATGGGGGCATGGACGCGAACTACAAGCCGTTCTGGTACTGGCCGCTTAGGCCGTGGCGATGGGGGCCGCTTGGCTGGGGTTTGGCGGCAGCAACTGTGCTACTGGGCTATCTGGTGGGCTTGGTCGTCTCGGTCAACGCTTTCACGTCCGTCGGGAAAGCGCCTATTGATTCGCCGCTTTTCCGGGTCGTCTACGCGCCTGTGATTGCGGCTGGCCGATTGCTGCTCGACCGTGGTTTCCACTGACAACCGCCCCGAACTTCTTCCCGAAAAATAATTTTCGGAATTCACAATTCAGGGGGGTGGCCAGATCACTACCGTCTTCCCGGTAGTGATCTCCAATCCTCACCGCACTAAATAAGAGGCGCGGAACTTGCGAGTGGGTTTGGGGAGAACTCGCTGCAACATCTCTTCTTCCCGCCACTATAGCGGATTTCCGACGTTGTCTTATGTTCCCCGATTGACGCCCGCCGCGCCGAGCGCGAGGATGGGACTGGAGATTTCCCATGACGCGTGGTCGATTGCTCTGGCTCTGTCTGGGCCATGCCGCCGTTGGCGTGGCCATTTCGGCGGGAGCCATCTTTGGACTGTTTTTCCTCGGCAAGGCCGTTGGCTGGGCGACCGGGCCATAACGCCTGCCGGGCGGGAGACTGAGGGGCATGGACGAGCAGCAGCCGGTGACTTGGCGAACGCCGTGGCGATGGAGTCGCGGCATCTGGTTTACGGCGCTCTTGATCTGGCCGCCGCTTTATCTGCTGTCAGTCTTCGTGGCGGACCAGTGGGTGGGAAAAGAGCCTGGATGGGGGCGTACCATCGCGGAAATTATTCGCGCTCCCCTTGAACCTGTGCGGAAACCTTTTCGACGCACCGCGACTCGCCCCAACCCGCTCTACATGCCCTCGAACTGTGAAGTGTGCGGTGAAGTTGCGTTTTGGCGTTTCTGGGACTTGGCCACCGTGGACGCCACCCCCGTAGGTCGAGTAAGGAGCTTCTGCGATCAGCACAATCGCGAATACATCGAAGCGCCGACGGATGCGCTCAAGCCCGATGGTCACTCTTCGGTCGAATCTTTCTTTCAGAGACCATACCGGTGAGCCATGCCCCACCCCGGAAGAACCCCGACCTCCTCACATCTCAGACAGTACCGACTGACGACTTTCTCCCGAAGAATAATTCGAAGGGGCGGTGACCTCACTACCTGATGCCCGGTAATGTCACCGTTCCTCGCGAATGTTAAGAGGCCGCGGGTTGCTAGGAGCGCTGAGACCAGAAGCATTGAACGTGAATGCGTTTGTCTTTCGTTCTTTGATAATGAAATCAATGATCATGGCGACATAAATGATTGCCGCGACCATCAACACAAAAAGGAACAGGCGTTTTGTCCATCTCCGCTTACTTGTCATGATGACCCCTCAAACGAAAGCGCACCGGCAATTATCCGAAACGTTCAGTTTGGCAGCAACGTCGAGAGCCGGGCGGGAGTTAATTCGGGGGTTTGGCGACGGTTGGAGTTGCATGATCAAAAAAGCAATTAGGTTCGTCGGTGTTGCTTTCCTCTATGCAGGCGCTGCGTTGGTCGCCCTCGCAGTCGTTTCCATTTTCCTGATTTTTGTCTTGCCCATCTCGTGGTTCGAGGGGCCGCTGTTGATCGTTGGGCTCACTGCGTGGCTTTCCGGCCTCCTACTTATGATCGCCTCGATTCTGGCGACGATCGGCGCTCTGTTGGTGGGCGCTTCTCAGGTGAATTGACTCCTGAACCGCCGGGCGGAAGGATGGGGACATGGATAGATTTCACTACGCGCTGCTCGGAATAGTTCGGTTGTGTCTCGCTGGCGGAATCGCTTACGGACTGACCGTCGGCTCACTCGTGAACCTTCCCAAGTGGCAGGCCGCAATCTGTTGGATTGCGGCTGCGTTTCTCTTGTTGAGCGGCGTCGCCCGGTTGCGTGCTCCAATCCAAAGAGGCGAAAAGCCGCCTGTCTGATCGCCGAGCGGGTGGATAGGGGCATCGACGAGAATGTGCGAATCATGATCGACGGGTACCGAGTGCCCGGTAGTGATGTCACCGTTCCTCGCGAATGTTAAGAGGCACGCGGGTTGCTATCAATTGCCGTCATCAATCCGGTTTTTGCCGTTGATGATCGCGAGCGCGAGGTACGCCCCTCCGACAGCCCCAAGCGGTACAAAGAAAATCGTAAGAAATCCCATCGGCGCGCAGTCCATGCCACTTCCGCCACATGCTTCGCAGATGACGGGCGGCAGGAGAAAAAGCAGAAATCCGACAAAAACGCCTAAAGATGTCAGGCCAACAAAAAGCACGGCATTCCTGAACATCCCGTGGCCTCCCACAAACGAAAACACCCCGGCAATTATCCGGGACGTTCGCGTTGGCGGCAACGTCAATCACATCCTCTCGCACGGCAGAACGTAGCCCAGGACGTGAGTCCTGGGACAGTAGGGCTCGTGCGGATTTAGCCCGGAGGGCGGCAGAAGTTTCTGTCGCCCTCCGGGCTGACCTTCTGCCCATCATCCCGCCCAGGGCTATGTTCTTTCGCCCTACATATCCTGCTGATCCGCGCGCTTCCGCGATGTCCGCGTGGCGTAGCCCCGCGTTCCCGTTATTCCGGACTGTCTCAGAGTCTTCGATGGGCGTGGCGAACCGGCAAAAACCCACGCCCTTCATAAAGCCTCAGGGCCACCCGAAATCTGAGCCACGCCCCGATTTGAAATCAGGACCTCACGCCCCGCCATTCCGCCGTTCCGTCGCTTTCGCTACATTAAGGGCCGAAAACGGTGATCCTCCGCGGCGGGGCGTGCGTTCTGCCGGGACGGGATGCTGTTGCGGGATTTGAGGAAATTGAGCATGTCGCAGGGTGCGTCCGGGAAGGCTTCGCTGCCGGTCAACCGGTGGTTTTGGACGATTCTTCGTGCGGTCGAGAAGCCGCGCGGCGGCGGTTCCGCCGCCGGGGCGGGGACGAAATTCGCCGCGGAAGCCGACGAGGGCAAGCCGCTCGGCAAGCACACCGACTCGTTTCGCGAAACGGTCGAATCGGTGGTGATCGCGTTCGTGCTGGCTTTTCTGTTCCGCACGTTTCTCGCGGAAGCCTTCGTCATTCCGACCGGGTCGATGGCCCCCACGCTGATGGGCCGGCACAAAGACTTCGCCTGTGCGCAATGCGGCCACCATTACACTGTCGGCGCGAGTGACGAGGTCGAAAAGGAATCGAGCCTGCTCACCGGGCGGCTGAAGACGTCGATCTGCCCGAACTGCAATTACACCAACGATGTCTTCGACGCCAACGTCTTCAACGGCGACCGCATCCTGGTCAACAAGTTTCCCTACGAGATCGGCGAACCCGACCGGTTCGACGTCTTCGTGTTCCGCTACCCGGAAGACCCGCAGACGAATTACATCAAGCGGCTGGTCGGCTTGCCGGGCGAAAGCCTGAAGATCGAGCGCGGCGATCTGTACGCCCGCAAGGGGGCGCGCGGCGAATTCGAGATTTTGCGCAAAGCCGACCCGAATAAGCAGAAGCTGTTGCAGCAATCAGTCTACGACGACACGCATCCGCCGAAACTGCTGTTGGAGCAAGGCTGGCCCGAGCGGTGGGCCGCGCTGAAGCCGAATGCCGGCGACGATTCCGGTGCGGAGTGGCTGCCCGCGGAGCAAACCTGGAATCACGACGCGGCCAAGCGGTCGTTCGACATCGCGGCGGGCGGCGACTGGCAATGGCTGCGGTATCGCCATCTGCCGGCGAGCGATCAGGATTGGGAGCGCGCCGACGCGGGGAATACGCTGTCGAGCACGCCGCAGCCGCAGTTGATTTCCGACTTCTGCGGCTATAACGCCCATCGGGGACGTTACGTGATTCCGAGTTCGAACTGGACGCCGGACGCGCTGTGGGTCGGCGACCTGACGCTGCATGCCACGCTGGACGTGCGCAAAACTCCGGCCGCCGGCGCGGCGATTCTCTTGGAACTCGTCGAAGGCGTGCGGCGCTATCGCTGCGAGTTCGATGTCGCACAAGGCACGGTCGCGCTGTCGCGGCTCGACGATTTGAAGGGGGACGGTTCCTACGTGACGCTGGCGACTTCGTCCGCGGGCATCAAAGGGACGGGTCGGCACACCGTGAGCTTCGCCAACGTGGACGACCGGCTCTGCCTGTGGATCGACGGCCGGTTGATTCCGTTCGGAAAGGAGGCCGAGTATCCGGCCCCGGCGAACACCGACCCGCAGATTGCCGATCTGCATCCGGTTGGCATCGCGGCCCGCGACGTCGACGTCGTCGTGTCCCACCTGCGGATCGAACGGGACATTTACTATCGGGCTTTGAAGGGCTCGGACCCGTCGGAAGGGGAAGACCACGACGTCGACCGGCAGGCGCCGCTGGGCGAACGGTTGGCGAAAGTCCTCGACGACCCGGAAGCGTACAACGCCATCTACAACCGGAAGTCGCGAGCCGTGGAGTTCGATCCGCTCGACGACGACGAATACTTTGCGATGGGCGACAACAGTTCCCGCAGCTACGACGGCCGGCTATGGCACAAGACGCCGCAATCGCATCACCCGCACGCCGTCAGCCGGCGGGCGCTGATCGGCAAGGCGTTCTTCGTCTACTGGCCGCACGGCGTGCCGTTCCTGAACGGGGGCAAAGGCTTCCCGGTGATGATGCACAGCACGCCGAAACCGCCGCCAGTGCCGAACTACCCGCTGCACGTCGCGCCGTTCTACCCGCAATGGTGGCGCTGGAGCCGGATCCGGTAGCGCGTTGAGGGTTGAGAACCAGGCTCTGAAACAACTTGTCGATGAATACGCGCCGAAACCGGCTTCTGAAACAAGCCCAGCTAACCCCGATTGCGCAGAGTGAGAGAAATCGGTGATTTCGCGTGTTTCGCAATGCGCCGGCGCGCAGCGGGCGACACGCGAGCGACACGGAGCAGCCACTCAGCAACCAGGCTGCAGCCACGAAATGGATTCCAGACAGTCGTCGGGCGCGCACACCGCATCATTCGTGAACAGCGGTGAAATCGCGATTTTCCCGGGGTTTTTCACCAACTCGATCCCGCGCGATCCGCCAAACCCCGCCAAAACGTCGATTAAGAGGGCCCCATTTTTTGTCGTCGGAGCCGTTCTTCGACAACAGCGAGCGCAACGTCAATAAGATTGCGCTCGGGAGCGGCTATTCCCCGAGCATTTCCTTCAGAACCTGCGGCGGCGCGGCGTCATAACGCAGCGGTTCCATCGAGTACGACGCCCGGCCCTGCGACAGGCTGCGGACCTGCGTCGAGTAGCCGAACATCTCCGCCAGCGGCGCTTCGGCGTCGACCACGACCACGCTGCCGCGGACTTCCGTGTTGACGATGATCGCCCGGCGGGCGTTGAGGTCGGCGGTGATGTTGCCGAGGAAATCCTCCGGCGTGACGACTTCGAGCTTCATCACCGGTTCCAAGAGCACCGAACCGGCATGATTCATCGCGTCCTGCACGGCCGCCGCCGTCGCCGCCCGCAGCGCGACGTCCGTGGTTTCCCCTTCGCGCGTGCCGACGGCGATCAGTGTGAACTTCAAGTTCATCAAAGGGAACGCCATCACCGGACCGCCGGCATTGGATTGGTCCTGCAACTCCTGCAGGACGGCGGATTCCCATTCGGACGGCAGCGAGCCGGGCTTGAGCTTGTTCTCAACCGTGACGGGCGTCTTGCCGGCGAATGGCTCGACGCGGACCGTCACCGTCGCATATTGCTGGCTGCCGGCGACGGGCCGCTCGAATACGCCGGTCCGCTCCGCCGCCGCGGCCACGGTCTCGCGATAGGTGACGCGCGGCTTGTGGACCTTCATCTTCACGCCGAAGTCGCGCTGCATCCGGTGGCTGATGATTTCGAGATGCAATTCGCCCATGCCGCTGATGATCGTCTGGCCGGTCTCTTCGCTGATTTTCTTGCGGAACGTCGGATCCTGCTTCTCCAGCAGCTTGAGCGTGTCCTCCAGTTTTTTCCGCTCTGCGCTGGTTTCCGGCTCGACGGCCATCGAAATGACGGTCTCCGGAAAGCGGATCGATTCCAGCACGATCGGATTGTTGGCGTCGCACAGCGTATCGCCCGTCACGGCGTCTTTCGGCCCGATGACCGCGATGATGTCGCCCGCGGACGCCTCTTCGATCTTGTCTTTCGAGTCGGCGTGGACCCGCCACAACTGGCTGATCATCTCCTTCTCGCCCGTCCGCGGATTCAGCAACCGGGCGCGGCTTTTCAGGACGCCGGAGTAGACGCGGGTGAAATACAGCTCGTTGTGCTCCGCGACGACGATCTTGAAGACCAGGGCGCAGACCGGCTCCTTGTCCGAGGGCTGCCGGACTTCCGGCTTGTCCTTTTTCGGATTCGGATTTTTGCCGGTGACCGCGGGCCGGTCGAGCGGGCTGGGGAGATACCAGCAGATGGCGTCGAGCAGCGGCTGCGTGCCGATGTGCTCGCGGCCCGAGCCGCACAGCGTCGGCTGGATGACTCGACGGACCGTCAATTCGCGGAGCAGCTTGCGGGTCGACTCGAGCGGGATCTCTTTCCCTTCCAGGAGCGCCGACGTGATGACGTCGTGATCGTCGTGCGCCGAGAGCGTGTCGAACAGGCGCTCGCGCCAGTAGGCGACGTCGGGGGCGTATTCCGCGGGAATGTCGGCGACGGTGATGTCGCGGCCTTTCGTCGCAGCGTCGAAATACAACGCCTTCTGCGTGAGAAGGTCGATGATGCCGCGGAACGGCGTCTGGCTGTCTTTGACCGACCCGCTGCCGATCGGGATGCAGACGGGGACAGGATTGCCGTGCAGCCGGTCGCGGACCATGTTCAGCGCGTTCTCGAAATTCGCGCCGACGATGTCCATCTTGTTGATGAAAATCAGCCGGGGGACTTCGTACTTGTCGGCCTGACGCCAGACGGTCTCCGACTGGGCCTCGACCCCCTTTTGGGCGTCGAACACCACCACGCCGCCGTCGAGGACGCGGAGCGAACGCTCGACTTCCGCAGTGAAATCGACGTGGCCGGGGGTGTCGATGAGGTT
>CAZDGB010000338.1:0-7446 GCA_964504645.1 uncultured Planctomycetaceae bacterium
GATTCTGATCGCCCTGCTCTTGCCCGCCGTCCAACAGGCGCGGGAAGCCGCCCGGCGGACGCAATGTCGAAACCATCTCAAGCAGATCGGCCTGGCGCTGCACAATTATCACGACACGTACGGCGTGTTTCCGTACGGCTCGAACGACAATTGGGGCTGGTCGCCGCCCACTCCGCCGTTGCGCTGCGCCTGGAACTGGCGAGTTTTCGTCCTGCCCTACATGGATCAGGCCCCGCTCTTCAATCAAATCTCGCCGTACTTCATCTGCGTCAACAACGCCGACTGGAACGATACGACCGGCGGACTGCGGAACACGGCCCACGCCACGCTGACGAGCGTGCATCAGACCGTGATTCCCGCTTACTTGTGCCCCAGCGATTCCGCGCCGGCGATCGCACAACAACGAAACACTTACGGGGCTAACGGAATCGGCACGGGAGCCCGCAGCAACTACTTCGGCTCTTCCGGGCCGAGTGCCGCCGGGGGATGCGGATTCTTCGCCGCCTGCAGCAACGACGGCGGCCTGCATTCCCAGCGGGGCGGACAGTATGGGCAAGGCCCCGGCGTGCTCCACATGTGGCCTCACGCCGCCGGGATTCGCAACATCACCGACGGTACCTCGAACACGCTCGCTGTCGGCGAGAACAACGATTGGACTCCCAACACGACCGGATGCTGGGACAACGCGATCTGGACCGGCACTTGGGCTTCCGCCTCCACCATTTGGGGCGTGAACGGTGGAAACGACACCGGGGCCGTCTGGAGTTACAGCAACGAAGGCTGTGGTTTCCGCAGCCTGCACGTCGGCGGCTCGCAATTCCTCATGGCCGACGGAGCCGTCCGCTTCGTTAGCGAGAACATCGACATCAACACCTTGAATTACCTCGGCACCAGTCACGCCAAGGACATCGTTGGGGAATTCTGATTCGTTGGAATCAGAGGACGACTGTGGCTCACGGCCGGCACGATCTGCGGCCGTGAGCTTTTTTATTCCGCAGCGGCAATGGAAAAAAGCTTCGCGGCGCGGAGACGGAACGAAACATAGATCGTTTTTCCGACGAGCTGAGCGAGATCGCTGTCTCTCTTCCAGGCAACGACCGTCCGCAGGTGATCGCCGACGAGCGGGTCGCAATCGGCGAACGTGCGGCCGGCGATGGGCCGGAACTCGTCGTCGCGAAGTTCGACCAGCATCTCCCCCGTTCGATCGGACTGCATGTTGAGAACGATGCGACGACCGGTGAGTTCGACCGGGGCCAGCGTGAATTCGCCGCGCTCGGGCGCTTCCAACGCGACGAGACGGTCCGCCGGCCACCAGGCGGCGTAGTGGCGGCTGCCGCCGAATTTATGCCGCGGGAATTTGTGCGGGGTCTGATGCACGTCGTAGAAGCAGAGCATGCGGCCGTCCGGCGTGCGGATCAGGCCGGGAAATGCCGCCAGAAAGCCCGACTTCCGTTCTGCGGCCGGCGTCGTCGACAGCACCGGCCCGCCGGGCGCGAAGTGGAATGTGTGTCCGTCGCGGCCGGTCGCCAGGCGGATTTCCGATCGATCGACCGCGCGGTCGTACACGGTGCACAGCATCGTCTGGATCTGCGGCACGTGAGGATAGACGGCGAACGCGCTGGCGTAGTAGTCGGTCGACGGCGATTCGTCCGGGCCGGGGACGAGCGCATTCTGCGGGAGCGGCCACGCATGAAAATCGGCGGTTTCTGCCAATCCCACCGTGCGGCGATTGTGCTGATACAGCCGTGTGTAGAGTCGATATCGGCCGGTCGCCGCATCGAAGGCTGGCACGGAGAGCGTGTCGCCGTCGTGCAGTAAGATCGGCTTCGGCAAGACGCGCCAACCGACGCCGTCGGCGGAGACCGCGCCGAACAGCACCGTGCTTCCCGGTCCGGTCATCGCACTGACCGGTCGGTTCGCGGCCGCGGCATACCGGTCCGTGTCTTCTTTCAGATGCCCCAAGAAAACGGACTTGTAGCGCTCTTCCGGCGGGGCGGAGGGATCGACGCAGAAGCCGCCGGCGTATCCCAGCCGCGCTTCGTCGATGCTCCGTAGATCCGACTGTTTGATCTCCTCTTTGTTGATCACCCCGAGCAGATTCGTTTCGGCGTGATTTTCATACGGCATCGCGCGAGTCGGTGGGCGACGCCAGCGCCGGAAGTCGTCCGATTCCGCAAAGGCGAAAAACCGCTTCGTGCGATACCAGACTTTGAACTTGCGATCCTGCTCGTCGAACAGCAGCGTGTGGACCGTACAGTTCTCCTCCCAGGGGAATTCAGGAGGGAACAGTTCCTCGGCAAATGTGCCTCCCTTCTGCGCCGGCTGCACCCGCAGCCGGACGCCCGACGGCACTGCCAGCGGCACAGCCGCGACGTCCGCAGGGTCGTCGACGTCGTGCGGACCGTCGAGCGGCAACGCGTTCCCCGTCCGCCGGTCGGCATATGCGACATGCCCCGCCAGCACGAATCCCCAATCGACCATCGGCAGCGGCGTGCTCGTCAGTTTGTTGACGACACGCTGATTCTCGACGAGGTAATGTGCCGGCCGCTCGAATCGCGGCGGCTCCGCGCCACAGGCAGCGTGGGCCAGCCAGACGATCGCCCCCATCGATTGGACAGAGGCACGGATGATCCAACTACGACTTACCATAGCGCACCCTTGCAGGCTGAAGTCGAACGTGCCGAGAGACGTGACTTCGCTATGGTATCCGGAGACTTAACGGCTTGCAGGCCGCCTGCCAGCCGTTATTCAACGTTCCAGACGCGGACCGAGCCGTCGCGACCGCCGGTGGCGAGCCGCGTGCCGTCGGGGCTAAACGCCAGCGTGTGCACGGCGAGCTTGTGGCCGAGGTTCGTAGCGAGCAGTGCACCGGTTTCCGCGTTCCAGAGTTTAACGGCGCCGTCGTGGCCGCCCGTCGCCAATTTGGTTCCATCCGGAGAATACGCGATCGACCAGATGTCGCCGTCGTGTCCCGCCCACGAATTGACCAGTGTCCCGCTGCCGGTGTCCCAAATGCGGACCGTGCGGTCCCATCCCGCGGAAGCAAGCCGCGCGGCGCTGGGATGGAACGCCAGTCCATACACCGACCCGTTGTGTCCCTCGAGCGGAAGTTTCTGCGTAAGGGACTCGGCATTCCAAAGACGGATCGTCTTGTCGGTGCCCGCCGTGGCGAGGGCCTTATCGTCGGGGGAAACCGCCACGACGTAGATCGCGCCGGGTTGTTCAGTTTCGGCCAGCGGCGTCTCGGCATCTTCGAACGACCAGACGCGGAGCGAACCATCGCGCACGCCGGCGAACAACCGGGGATGCTGATGCGCGAGCGCCATTCCACGGACGGCGTTCGGATGGGTAAATGTCTCAATCGGCTCCGTCTGCGTGGCTTTGAACAGCTTGACCAAACCATCGTCGCCGGCAGTGGCGAGCAGCGCGCCGTCGGGCGAGAACCGCGTTCCCCACACGACGCCGCGATGCGCGGTGAACGTCGACGTGACGCTGTTGGTCGACCAATCCCACAGCCGGACCGAGCCGTCTTCCACGCCCAGCGCCAGCGAAGTCCCTTGCGGGGCGATCGCCACCGACCAGACGGTCCCGGCGTTGGCGTTCAGGACGGCGATCGGTTCTGAAGACGAAACCGCGCCCGTGCTGCCGCCGGGACGATTCGCCAGGAACATCCCGCCGAAGAGCCCCAGGCAAAGGAACGCGCAGCCGATGGCTGCGGCAATCCAACGATTGCGTCGGGTGATCTTCCTACGCTCGACCTCGCACACCGTCGGCACTTCGTCCGACGTGGTCTTCATCAGCGCCCATTCAAATTCCAGGAGTTCGACGAGCATCTCCGCCGACTGGAACCGCTTCTCGGGCTTCTTTTCCAGCAGTTGCTCGACGGTTTCCGCCAGCCATTGCGGAATCGCGGGATTCAGCTCGCGAATCGGCCGGGGCTTCGTTTCGGCGATCTGCTTCAGAATCGCCAGCGCCGAATTGCCCATGAACGGCGGCTTGCCGACGCACATCTCGTAGAGGATCGCACCGAGGCTGAACAGGTCCGAACGCGGATCGGCGGCTTCGCCGTGAGCCTGCTCGGGCGCCATGTAGAGGGGCGTGCCGGTGACGAAGCCGGTCCGCGTCAGCTTGAGGTCGTCCGCGGCGCGGGCCAGCCCGAAATCGGTCAGCTTGACGCGGTCGTTCGGCGGTTCGAGCAGGATGTTGCCCGGCTTGATGTCGCGATGAATCAATCCCTGCGCGTGCGCCGCGGCCAATCCCTGCGCGCCCTGCAACGCGATGCGGACGATCTCGCGGACCGGCAGGATGTTCACGCGGGAGAGCCGTTGCTCCAGCGTTTCGCCGGCGATGAGTTGCATGACCAGGTACGGCAACCCGTCCTTGTTCATTCGTTCGACTTGGTGGATGGCGACGACGTTTTCATGCGTGATCGAAGCCGCCGCGCGGGCTTCGCGGCAGAACCGCTGCCGCGACACTTCATCGTCGGCCAGTTCCGGGTCGAGAATCTTGAGCGCCACGTGCCGCTGCAACCGCGAATCGAACGCTTCCAGCACGATGCCCATGCCGCCGCGGCCGATGACGCGCATCACGTCGAATTGATCGACGCGGCCGAGATACGCCGGATCGGTGGAAGGCGCCAGAAAATCGAGCTTCATCTGTTTCGTATTGCGGCCGCTCGTCGGGACGAGTGTCTCCGCGAATCCGGCGTCGAGGGCGCGCATCGCCGGCCAATACGCCGACTCGGCCACCGGTGCTTCCTCGTTCAGATGCGCCACGACTTGAGACAGGTTCGTTCCCTCCGTGGCAAGTTCTTCGAGCTTCTCCTGGCAACATGAGCACACATCCATATGCTGCGTGTACTCCTGCGTGCGATCGCCGGAGAGCGAATTGTCCAGCAGGCGTCGGAGTTCGCCGGCTTCCGGGCACTGCGATGGGGTGACGGGGGGCATGTCAATTCTCTTCCTGACGCCGCAGCGTTTCCACGGCGTCTTTCAAGCGGGCCAACACTCGGCTTTTAGCGACGTACACGGCTCCGGACGACAAACCGGTCTCGCGGGACGCTTCCGCCGCCGGCTTGCCTTCCACGGCGGTTAGCCAGAACGCCTGCCAGGTCGTTTCCTGAAACTCGGACTTCACCTGTTCCATCGCCATACCTGCCAGCCGGCGCTGGTATTCGAGTTCCCATTGATCGGCGCCTTCCGAGTTGCCGGGCTCCGTATCGAGGAGTTTGTTCGTCGCGGTGTCGCCCGATCCTTGCGGTCGGATCTTGCGCGCCGAGAGGAAATTGAAAATCTTGTTGCGGGTGATCGTGAAGAGCCAGCCGCGGAACGTACCGCGTTGCCGGTCGTAGTCCAAACGGCCGATCGAGTTGTTCACCGAGCGAAGCACGTCCTGCATCAAATCGGCCGCGTCGGCATCCTGCAGTCCCCGCTTGCGGGCGAAGCCATACACCACCGGGCCGTAGAGTTGTACGAACTCGTGCCACGCCGTGGTGTTGGACCCGTCGCGGAGTTGCACCAGCAAGCTGGCTCTCGTGAGAGGGGAATCGCCGACCGACATAGAGGAACCGATAGGAGCCATGTACGAACGTCGATCCTTCGTCGTCGTTCCGTCGAGAGCGCTGTGACTCCCATAATACGCTCCCTGCCGCTGTTGGTCGAGGACCGCGGTTCGTCCGAAGTTGTGCCACGTGATTGAACATGATGCGTTTCCAAGAGATGCGGCTTGCAACCTTGCCGATTTGTTAGCGCTGCGACAACAGTTTTTCAGAGCCGGCGTCGTCGACGCGAACCACCATCCCGCTGGCGAGATCGTCGGTCGGATTGACGACGAGCCGCTCTTGGCCGGCGATTCCCTCCGTCACCACGACGCGGGTTCCCAGATCGCGGCCTAATATCACACGGCGCAGTTCCGTTTGATCGGAGTCATTTACCACAACGATGTGCGGCCCGTCGACGCGCATCGACAGCGTGTTGGTCGGAATCGTCCACGCGGCGGTGGCCTGCGGAATGTCGAGCGTCATCTGCGAATAGCTGCCCGGTTGCAGCCGGTGCGCTGTATTAGGCAATTCAATCTCGGCGAGCATCGTACGGCTGGCGGCATCGACGGCATCGGCCATCCGCGTAACGTTCCCGGCGACACCCGGCGCCGAGGACTCGGGCAAATTGACGGTCGCACTCATGCCGACGCGCACCACCGCCGCGTGCGTTTGCGGCACGTGCACCTGCACGCGGATGCGACTCATGTCTTCGACCACGAAGAGCGGCGCGTCGGACGGCGAGACCAACAAACCGACTTCCGCTGTTCTCCGCGTGATTACACCGTCGAACGGTGCCACGATCTTTTGAAAGCTCTGCAATTCCCGCAGCCGCTGCACATTGGCCCGCCGGCTTTGCGCCATCGATTTCCTCGAGGCGATGACGGCGGCCCGCGTTTCTAGGTTGGCCCGGCGCCGCGCCACATCCGATTCCGCCGCAGCGACGTCGGCCGCGCGGGCCTCGGTCTGCCGCAATGCCGTGTCGTATTCCTCCTGGACGATCACTTTTCGTCCCAGCAATTTCTCGCGCCGAACCAGTTGGCTGTGGGCCAGGTTTAATTCGGCCTGGGTACGAACAAGTTGAGCTTCGGCGAATTTCAGATCAGCTTCAGCTTCCGACCGTTCGGTGTGGGCTTGAACCACCGCGGCATCGGCCTCGTCGGCGAGTGCTTCGCCCTGCGCGAGTTCCTGGTCAAGTTCCGGCGTGTCGATCTCCACCAACAACTCTCCGGCCTGCACCGCTGCTCCCAAGTCATGATGCCACGCCTGGACGTAGCCGTTCACGCGGGCCCGCAGGCTCGCCGTTTGCCATGGCCGCAGCGTGCCCGGGAACGTGACATTCGCCGTGGATGCCGCGGTCGGCTGCGCGATCTGCACCAGCCGGTGCGCTGCGACACGCGACTCGACGAGCGTCTCCGTCTTAGTCCATTTCCACGGCTGTGCGGCTGTGACGGCAACCGCCACCACGGTGACGAGCGGCCAACTCAACACGAGCCCCGACCGGCGTGGAACCTTCGCGACCGCGCTCGATCGGCGCGGCTCGAAGCTGTGATTCGGCGTCACGACGCGATGCGTCCCCGAACGTCGCGATTCGCTCGCCGTTCTCGGCTCCAAGGTGGAATTCACGGCCTGCATGATCGTCTCCTGAGTGCAAATGAAAGACTGTTTCCAGGAGATACCGCCGTGAATGGAAATCCTTACATGGAAAGGCAGGAACCGCAGGTTTCGCAGAAGAAATTAGATTCAGACAAAAGAGGGTTGGTCTCTTTGCGACCAACCCTCTTTATTTCAAATCTGCGGAAATCTGCGAAATCTGCGGATAGTTGGGCTACTCCGCCACGGCGTCCGCTGTCTTCTGATGGCGTAGCAAGCTGTAGACGACCGGCACGAAGAGGAGCGTCGTGAGCGTC
>CAZDGB010000339.1:0-7437 GCA_964504645.1 uncultured Planctomycetaceae bacterium
GTAGTAGGCGTGTTCCCACACGTCCAGGCCGAGAATCGGCGTTTTACCTTCCATCAGCGGGCTGTCCTGGTTCGGCGTGCTGGTGACTTCCAGCTTGCCGTTCGAGACCACCAGCCAGGCCCAGCCGCTGCCGAACCGGGTCGTCGCAGCGGCGGCGAATTTCTCCTTGAACTGATCGAAGCTGCCGAAAGCCGCGTTGATCGCGGAGGCGAGTTCACCGGTCGGCGCGCCGCCGGCGTTCGGGGCCATCACCGTCCAGAAGAGGCTGTGGTTCGCGTGCCCGCCGGCGTTGTTGCGGACCACGGTGCGAATCGCTTCCGGCACCTTCGAGAGATCCTGAATCAGCTTCTCCGCCGGAATTTCCGCCAGGGCCGGATGGTCCTTCAGCGCGTTGTTCGCATTGTTGATATACGCCTGATGGTGCTTCGTGTGATGAATCTCCATCGTCTTCGCATCGATGTGCGGTTCGAGGGCGTTGTTGGCGTAGGGCAAACTCGGCAGCGTGTAGGGCATGGTCGTCTCCTTCGGGCAATATTCTCTGTCAGTGAAACCTGACAGCATTCTAGGATGTTCGCGCGGAGTCACAACCCATCGCGAGGAAGACCGCGGTTGCCAACCGCGGCTTTGAATGCGGTCACATTGCTCCGCCGAGCGTCATCGGGCCGCGGAAGAAACCGGTGTTCTCGGGGGGGGCATAGGCGATGTTGAGCGACTCGTCGGCGATCACGCCCTTTTTCTCGTGGATCGAACGCAGGCCCCAATCGAGAACCGTGCTGGTCAACTGCGTCCGTTCGACGGGGTAAGGTGCGCGGCCTTCAAGGAATAGCCGTTCGATGTTCCAGCAGAGCGGGTCAAAAAAGTTCGCACCGGGCGGGCCGGGAAGGAAGAAACAGCTCGACACCGGTTCGGATTGCCCGCGCACCGTCGCGGCGAACCCGTGATCAGCGACTTGCTCGTAAAGATTGATTACACAGCCTTTCGTGCCGTCGCGGTATTCGATCAGGATCGCCGTCGGATGTTTCACATTGTCGCGGATCGCGCCGAAGTTGCGCGTCGGGCAGCGCGAGAGCGCGGCGTCGAGCAGCTTCCACGACCAGCGGCCCTCGTCGCCGGCTTTCCACACCGCGTCGCCGTGCAGGCCGACGACCGACTTCACCCCCGTCTCGCCGCCGGGCCGGCGTTCCAGCATCGATTGCAGCACCTCAAGCGCGTGGAACAGGTAGATCTCTTCCGGGTACTCGACACCGGCGTAACCGAAACAACAGAGCCCTTCCTGAAACGGCGTGCCGAGCGGCGGCTCGATCTCCGGCCGCCGCCACGTCACTGGCAACGATGATCCGGCCATCAGGGGAAACCCGAGTTCCTTCCCCGCCGCCACCATCTTCGCGGCGTTTTCGTAGTCGTAGGAAAGATGCTTATCGACGAACACCGGCACACTGCGGCCGGCTTGCCGAAACACGGCGACGATCTCTTCGAACAACTCATAGCGAGGATAGAGCATCTGCTTGCGGTCGTTCACCGGATAATCGCCGTGCTCGATGATCAGCAGCGCGCCGTCGACGTCGAGCGATTTCCCTCCGAGGGCTTCGGCGACCGACGAGCAGACTTTGACGCCGTGCCGCTCGCCGATCTCCCGTTCCATGTCCCCCTTGGGATGCTGATGATTGAACATCCGCACGAGTTGGAACGGCGGCTGGTGATGAAAACCGTCCTTCTGATAGCCGAGCATAAACCGCCCGCAGATGTGGTAGGCATGCGACCGCAACCGGTAAATCGAATTGACCGCCGCCAGCCGCAACGGCCGATGCGCTGGCACGGGATATTGTTTGGATTCCGCCGCCGAGGCCATCGCTCCGGCCAGCACAGTGGAAGAAGTCGCGGCTAGAAAACCGCGGCGGGTGAGATCGAAGGGCATGTCTTTTCTTTCGTAGGGTTTGCCGAGGCTTCGAGGCGAACCAATTCCGATCCCCATTGCCAGACGCCGCCCGCAATTTACAATTCAAGAGCACGTCGATCCATCGTTCGGGCTGTTCAGCCGTGAGCAATTCTCGGGAGCCAGTCATGAAATCTCGGCCGCGAACCGGTCTGACGCTGCTGGAACTTCTCGTGGTGCTGTTCGTTCTCGTGCTGCTCATCGGCATTCTGGTCCCCGCCGTGCAGCGAGCCCGCGAAGCCTCGCGGCGAACACAGTCGAAGAACAATCTCAAGCAACTCGGCCTGGCGCTGCATAACTATCACGATGCGTTCCGCGTGTTTCCGCCGGGAGGCGTGTTCAACGACGAAGGAACCGCGTTTCATGGATGGCCGACATTGATAATCCCCTTCGTGGATGCAGCCCCGATCACTCAGATCTTCGACTACAAACAACCTTGGGACAATCCCGCCAATCTCAAATGGTTCCGCGAGTTGCTTGTCTATCACATCAATCCCAGCGTCAACGAACGCTTCACCCCCGACGGATTCGCATTCACCCACTACGCCGGCAACGACGTCGTCTTTTATCGCAACAGTTCGACGAAGATATCTGATTTGAGCCAAGGGACGTCGAACACTTTCCTCGGCGGTGATGCGAAGGGTGACTTCGAACCATGGGGTGCGCCCTACAATTGGCGGAGCGTTTCGCTGGGACTGAATCAGAGCGCCGAGGGATTCGGTTGCGCCGTGCGGGATGTGACGCAAATGTTGATGGCGGACGGAGTCGTCCAGGAATTCAGCAATAAGACTGCTGGCAACATATTTGCCACGTTGCGCGGCGTGAACGCTCGATGGGACGAAGTGCCGGGCGATGTCACGAAACCTGCGAACCGCTAGAGATCTTCTGATGGCCTGATCCGCGAAGCGCAAGCGGCGTGGCGACCTTGACGCGTTCACGCTGTCTTCGCGACAATCCGTCCCGTAGCTCTTCGCCCTTAGCCTTGCCGAAAGGAGTCGCCCCGGTGCGTTGGTCGCATGCGTTTATTCCGACGATGAAGGAAGTTCCATCCGATGCCGAGGTGCCGAGCCATCAATTGATGCTGCGGGCCGGGCTGATTCGGCAGTTGATGGCCGGGGCGTACACGTATCTGCCGCTCGGCTTGCGGGCGCTGAAGAAGGCCGAGCAGATCGTCCGCGAGGAGATGGACGCCGCCGGGGCGCTCGAACTCTTCATGCCGGCCCTGCAGCCGATCGATTTGTTCGAGCGGACGGGCCGCAAGACGGCGTTCGGCAACGTGCTGATCAACTTCCACGTGAAGCGCGGCGACAAGAACATTCATCTCGCGCTCGGGCCGACGCACGAGGAAGTCATCACCGATCTCGTGTCGAAGCACATCAGCAGCTACAAGCAGATGCCGCTGACGCTGTATCAGATCCAGACGAAATTCCGCAACGAGGAACGCCCGCGGTTCGGCGTGTTGCGGACGAGCGAATTCCTGATGAAGGACGCCTACAGCTTCCACACCTCGGTCGAATCGCTGAACGACACATATCAGAAGATGTACCGGGCCTATTGCCGTATCTTCGCCCGCTGCGGGCTCGATTATCTGCCGGTCGAAGCGGAAAGCGGCCCGATCGGCGGCGACGCGTCGCATGAGTTCATGATCCCGGCGAACAACGGCGAGGATCAGGTCGTCTTCTGCAAGAAGACGAACTACGCGGCGAACCTGGAGCGGGCGGAGACAGGGCGGAAGCCGCCAGAAATCAAGACGCCTGCGAACGCGCAACCGATGAACAAGGTGGGAACGCCGCATGCGGGGTCGATCGAGGCGGTGTGCAAGATGTTGAAGTGCACGCCGCAGCAGATGATCAAGACGCTGATTTATCTCGCCGACGATCAACCGGTCGCGGTGCTGGTGCGAGGCGATCACGAGGCGAACGAGAACAAGCTCCGCCGGGCGCTCGGCGCGGTGAAGGTCGAGCTCGCCGATCCGGGGACGATTTTCAAAGTCACCGGCGCGCCGGTCGGTTTCGCCGGACCGGTCGGGATCCAATGCAAGATCGTCGCCGATCACGATGTGCCGCTTATCGCCAATGCCGTCACGGGGGCGAATGAAGAGGACATGCACCTGACGGGCGTGAACATCGGCCGCGACTGGACGATCGATACGACGCACGACTTGCGCAACGCCGCGGCGGGCGACCCGAGTCCGCGCGGCGAAGGGACTTTGGAACTGGTGCACGGCATCGAAGTCGGCCACGTCTTCAAGCTGGGAACGAAGTACTCCGTGGCGCTCGACGCGCTCTACGACGACGAGAAGGAATTCCGCAAGCCGATCATCATGGGCTGCTACGGCATCGGCGTGAACCGCATCATCGCCGGGCTGGCGGAGACGAAGCACGACGAAAACGGCCTGATCTGGCCGCTCGCCGTCGCGCCGTATTCGGTCATCCTGTGCCCGTTGGATGTCACACAGCCCGATGTGATGCAGGCCGCCGACACAATCTACAACCAACTGCAGGCGGCGGGGATCGACGTCCTGATGGACGACCGCGACCAGCGGCCGGGCTTCAAGTTCAAGGACGCGGATTTGATCGGCATCCCGCTGCGGGTGGTCGTCGGCGGCAAGGGGCTGAAGGAAGGGATCGTCGAAGTCAAATGGCGCGGGGCGACCGAACCGCAGAAGATCCCGCTCAACAACGCGGTCCCGGCGATTCTGGAGATGATCAACGCGCGCCGCGCGGAGGAAGCGGCAAAAGTGCCCGCTTAGCGACGCTTCGCAGAAGCGTGTGAACATCCCGACTCAACAAAAAACCCGGCGATTGCATCGCCGGGCTTCATCTATAGAATCGCGGGGTTGCCGCGTTTAACCTTTCTTCGGCGGGCGGCGCTGTTCGCGGAAACGGTCTTCCGTTTTCGCCTCGACCTGGAAGATCGGCGTCATCACGATCTGGAACGTGCCCGATTCCGGCGTCTGATCTTTCGGCAGCGCGGCTTGTTCGGCTTCGACGGCCAGTTGCTCCTGGCCCGAGGCCCGGTAGCAGCGGCTTAAGCCGAGCAGCGCTCGCTGGTTGAACGGGGCCGGGACCAGTTCGGCGGCTCGATTCAAAGCGGGGATCGCTTCATCGAACCGTTGCTCCGCCTGTAAGGCCTCGCCGCGGAGCAACTGAGAGATCGCCTCAAACGGCCCGGCTTCCTGGACGGAGTCCAGCTCGGACAGGGCATATTGGGGCAGGCCCAGTTCCAGGTATCCCTCCGCGGCGGCTAACCGCTTCACAACTCGTTGCGAATCGAAGTGGGATGTCATGGTTGCCTCCTCTTGATTGCACCGCACTCGAATGACCCTCGGAAGCGATGCAATTGCTGCTGCATTTTATGCGCCAATTACGGAAAGTCGACGGATTCCTGTTGAAGTTGCGGTGGTGACACGGCTTGCAACAAACGGTCAATTTTCTGGAGTTGCGTCAAATCGAGCCGACTTTGCATCAGTGTGACACCAGAATTCAGGCCAAGTTCCTGCATTTTCTTAAACGATGCGTCAGAAAGTTGTTACAGAGGTAAAACCCTTCATCTGCCAAAATTTGCTGAGCGCGGCTAACTTTGCAATTCTCATTGGACATTTGGGTTGCGTCGTTGCTGCCAATCTGGCGTTCTCCTCTGCTTACGCTGCCGAGCTACCATTTGCCGGAATCTCTTTGTAGAAACGCCAAACGCGGAGTATCGGTTCACAGGTAGGAATTGCATTCCCGTTGCGCACGGCGAATCCCTCCCCGGTGTAACCGATCTTCCAGAGAGAACTTGAGTTCTTGCATCGCCCTGCGGAGAACGGACCGGTATGGGACTGCTGGTCGTGGGTTGCCTGTTGCCGGCGTTCTGGGTCAGTTTTCTGGCCACCGGGGCGATGCGCCTTGTTGCACCTCGAATCGGGCTGATGGATCGTCCCGCGGCTCGAAAGGTCCATCTTTTTCCCACGCCGCTGGGCGGAGGCGTCGGCATCTGGGCCGGGGTGGTGATTCCGATCACCGTCGCGCAACTCCTGATGCTGACAATGCGTGCGCAGGTTGAAGCGGCGTTACCCTCCGCCTTCACGCCCTACATCGAGGGAGCCATCACCCGCTCGGCGGAACTGTGGATCATCCTGGGTTGCGCGACGATTCTGGCGATCGCGGGACTGTTGGACGATTTCCGGCCACTTCCCTGGCTGCCGAGGCTCCTGCTGCAAGTCGGGGTATCGGCGGTGGTGGTTCTGTTCGGCGTGCGGGCGAGTTTGTTTGTCGCCGATCCGTGGGTCGGCGGCCTGCTCACCGTGGCGTGGTGCGTGGTGCTGGTCAACTCGTTCAATTTTCTGGACAACATGGACGGGCTGTCGGCGGGGATCGGGCTGATCACCAGCCTGATGTTCGCCGTGATGATGCTTTCCCGGCCCGATGAGCCGCGGTGGCTGGTGGCCGGTTTCTTTCTGGTGCTCGCCGGGTCGTTGATCGGATTTCTGTGCCACAACTGGTCGCCGGCCCGCATTTTCATGGGGGACGGCGGGGCGTATTTCCTCGGCTTCACGACGGCATGCATGTCGGTGCTGGGAACGTACTACACGGCGGCGGACGGCAAACGGCACGCGATCCTCGCCCCGTTCTGCGTGCTGGCGGTGCCGCTTTACGACATCTGCTCGGTCGTGTTTCTGCGGTTGAAGGAGGGCCGCAGCCCGTTTCACGCGGACAAGCGGCACTTCTCACATCGCCTGGTCGCGATGGGCCTCACCAAAGTCCAGGCGGTGCTCACGGTGCATCTGGCGACGCTGACCACGGGCCTCGGCGGACTGCTGTTGCAGTACGTCTCCACGTGGCGCGCGGCGCTGATCATCGTGGCGATGGTCGGCTGCGTGATTCTGATCATCGCCGTGTTGGAAGCTGCGCCGCGGCCGGGCGAGAAGGCTACGCCTTGATCCACTCCCGGGCGGCGGCGAGGTCCTTCTGGTCGAAGTACTTGATCGTCGCCGTCGTGAACGGTTTGCAGAACGTCGCCATGCCGGCTTCCCACTTCGAGTCGCCGACGATCGCCAGGCGTTCGATGTCCTTGAAGTGCTTCAAGTCGAACATGATGTCTTCCCACAGCGCGCCGGCGGTCCAGCCGTGGAAGTCGTGCAGGACGGCGAGAATGCGGACCTTGCCGTGCTCCTTGATCGCCGCTTCGGTGAGCGGGACGAATTGCTCGTACGCTTCCTTGGTCAGCTTGCCCGTGATCTGAACTTCGATGTTCTTGCCCTGCGTGGATTCCGAAACGGCGAACGACATGGTGAAGTTCCTTCAATGTGGGACGGTGAGCTCGACCGTTGCATGATAGCGGGGCGGAACCAGGAGCGGGAGGGATCGGGAACGATCTTCACGCGAACTCAACAGCGCGAAATCTCAACCCAGGATTTTTTGCCACGCATCGTCGCGGATTAAGAATCGATTAAGAATCCGAACATCTGTCAAAATCTTCGCGCGGGAAAAGTTTCTGACTGTTCGCCATGCAGTCCGAAG
>CAZDGB010000340.1:0-7392 GCA_964504645.1 uncultured Planctomycetaceae bacterium
CGCCGCAGCCTCGATGCGCTGAAGAAGCTCAACGAACTGGAACTGCAACAGATCGGCGACCCGGAGACGCTGACCCGCATCAGCCAGTACGAACTCGCGTTTCGCATGCAGATGGCCGTGCCGGAAGTCATGGACATCTCCAAGGAGCCGCAGCACATCCAGGAAGCCTACGGCGCGACGCCCGGGCAGGCGAGCTTCGCGAACAACTGCCTGTTGGGCCGGCGGCTGTTGGAGCAGGGCGTGCGCTACGTGCAGCTCTTCGATTGGGGCTGGGACTTCCACGGCACGTCGCCGGACACTGCGATCGATACTGGCCTGTCGAACAAGTGCAAACCGGTCGATCAGGCCGTCGCCGCCCTCTTGCGCGATCTCAAACAGCGCGGCTTGTGGGACGACACGCTCATCGTGTGGGGCGGCGAGTTCGGCCGCACGCCGATGAACGAGGCCCGCGGCGGCCTGAAAACGATGGGCCGCGACCACCACCCGCACAGCTTCTGCGTCTGGCTCTCCGGCGGGGCCGTGAAGACCGGGATCACGCACGGCTCAACCGACGAGCTCGGCTACTTCGCCGTGACAGACAAGCTGACCCCCAATGACCTGCAAGCCACCATCCTGCACCTCTTCGGCCTCGACCCGTACCAGTTGAAGTACCCGTTCCAGGGCTTGAACCAGCGGCTGATCGGACCGTCGAACGAGCCGAAGATCTGCCACGCGATTCTGGCGTGAAGGGAAGAGATTTTCGAGCAGACGATTTTATCCGCCCATGACTTAGCGAGGTGACGCGATGCTCGACAACAGATTGCGGAGCCTCCCGACGCTGTTAGCCGTCGTCTGCGGACTTTTTTCCACATTGTTTCCGCCGTGCGGATCGTCGCTGGCAGCCGATGACGTAAAGTTGCCCGCCGGTGCGATGGCTCGGCTAGGAGACGCGAACTACCGTCTCGGAGGCTGGAAGAAACATCTCGCGTTCGTGGATGACGAGACACTCCTTTGTAGCTCGGAACAGGGAGCCAAAGTTTGGAACGCACTCAGCGGCGAGGAAGTTCGGGATCTGACGCCGCAGCATTACGGGCCGCAGGGCATGCAGCTTTCCGCGGACTGCCGGCTGGTGTTCATCAGCGGATTCTATCTCAACCGGGAAGAGCGGCGCATGGTTTACGTGATCCAGAGCGCGGAGATCGCTACCGGCCGAGTGGTCCACCGGTTTGAAGTGCCCCATAGCACATTTGCTGTCACCCCCGATGGCGCGCAGTTGCTGACGGCAGATCGAGATCGAATCAATGTCTACGACTTGAAAACCCGCGAATTGGTGGAAGAACTGACGCAAGTGGGCGCAGTGGTGGCGGTGATGGCCGTTTCGCCAGACGGCCGGCAATTAGCGTTGGCAACGGAGTCCAATGAAGTCTTCCTTTGGAATTGGAGAGACGATGGCAGTGCCCCCGTTGAAATAAGCCGTTCCATCCGTGCGGTTGGGCTGGTCTTCTCCCCGGACGGGCGCTGGTTGGCAATTGGGCCGGACTCGGGGACGGAAGTTCAGTTGTTCGATGTTGCTGAGAAACGAGTCCGAAATCTGACCGATGCGGATGCGCCGCTTTACCTCGAAAAGTTGGTATTCAGTCCCGACAGCCGCACGTTATACGCCGCGAACGGTATCCACCTGGCGGCCACGGAACAGCAGGTTGGCGGCGTTCCCTCCTGGGATGTTCAGTCCGGACAACGGATTGCGCGGTTACGCATGCCGCACCATAGTCCCCGCACAATGGCGCTCTCCCCGAACGGCAAGCTGCTGGCAGCGTCCGACTGGAACTCCGGGCTATACATCTGGAATCTCGCCACAGGCGACGTCGTGACGGCAGGGCCGGCGGGCCACACCAGCCAGATCAACGCGGTGGCTTTCATTCCCGGGACCGATCAGATCGCGACGATCAGTGCGGACGAAACCGAACGCGTCTGGCAAGCGACGACCGGCCAGGAATTGCGGAAGACAGAACGCAACAGCGGGGTGTGGGCCTTGGCGGTCTCTCACGACGGAAGCCTTGCTGCGACCTCGGGACACGATAACGAGATTCGCCTTTGGCAAACGCGCGATGGCCATGTTCTGCACCACTTCACCGGCTTCGAACGGTTGGGCGGCCGGCAATGCCTGGCCTTTACGCGTGACGACAAGCAATTGGTGGCGCTCGGCAGCAACGGGCCGTCGGTTCGCATTTTTGACGTCGCTTCGGGAACAAAGACGGACGACCTGCAGATTGCACCAGACGCGTTGACGCAGCGCAACAATCGCGATCCCGAACGACAGATGAGTTCGTGGCGTTTCCGATTGAGCCGCGATGCCACGACATTAGACGTAGTGACTGCGCGAACGCACTACCGATATCAAATCGCGAAGACCGAACCTCAGGCGAGGGCCGTGCAGCACCTGCGATTGAGCGAACTGAAGTTCCCTGTGTTCGATCTCGACCTTTCGCCGGACGAAAATTTCCTCGTGACCGCCGAAATGATCGGTCCGCCTGAGGAAATACCGTTGATCAACGGCGGCATTCGACACACAAATGAAAGGAACCATGCCCTCGTGCTGCGGGCCGCGCAAACGGGCGAAGAAATATGGCGAGTCCCCGTCGCCGAAGGGGGCTATGGTCCGGTAAGGTTTTCCTCGAACGGCAAACTGATTGCGGCGGTCATCAACGCCGAATCCCGGCAGATTCTGATCCTCGACGCCCAGACGGGCGCCATGCGACGAAAGATCGAAGGGGTTCGACCCCAGGGAGGGACAAGTTTGGCGTTTTCGTCCGACGATCGTTGGTTGGCCTCTGTGCAGCAAGGCGATACCGTACTGATCTGGGAACTCGAAAATCTGCCGCAAGATTAAAAGGTAACAAGAGACACGATCGAAACTTCTGTCGCACAAACAAGCATCAGTTCAAGGAGACGCACATGCGCAATTCGCCCTCTTGGCAGGCCGTGTTCGCGGGGATCATCGCGGTGCTGCTCTCTTTCACCGGCATGGCCCAAGCCGAGAAAAAATCCCGCGAGCCGGATATGGGGGCGGCGAATCTGGCTCGCCTCCTGGACGAGGCCCGAGCCGAGTTGGAGGCCGCCGAGCTTTCCGACGAGGAGATCCGGCTCCGTTTGAAGATCGTGGAGAACGTCGCCACCGTCCGGTCGTACTATCCCCATGCGGACGGCGGGCCGCCGGAGACCCGCAACGCGAAGCACTGGAAGCTGAGCGAAGACGGCTACGTGCCGAAGGGGAAGCCCACCGAGGCCATCCAGGACCTGTGGCGGACCACGAGCGGCATCCGCTGCCGGAAGCTTTCGACGCTGGTCCTATTGAAGGGCCTGATCGACGTCGCCGAGGACAAGAAGCTCGCCGAACTGGACGAGATGCTGCGCGGCAAAGTGATTCCCAACGATCTGCCCGACGACGGCGTCGGCACCCTCTTCGAGGAGCCGGACGCCAAAGACGGCGAGATCTTCCAGGCGGACGAGTTTTTCCCCGGCGACGAAGTGTGGTTCGACAATCCGTACTTCGAACGCTTGAGCGACCGGATGCAGAGCAAATGCCGCGGCCAGGAAGGGCATCACGTGTTCTACGTCGGCGGCGGGCAGGTGATGGACATGTACAACCGCGAGCCCGTCCCGATCGACGAATTCCGCGAGTCGTTCCTCCGCTGGCGCAGCGTGAAAACCGTCGCGAGCGAGGAAGACGTCGAGCCGACCGCCGAGGATTTCCAGATCAAAGCTGTTCGACGCGTGATGCTCGACAAAGATCGGCAGAATTGACGCCACGAACGAGCATGAGGCCGACGGATCAGTATTTCCTCCCATCACGGACTTCATCAGGGCGCAGCATGCGATTCCGACGGATTCTCCCTCTCTTGGCGGCGTTGCTTCTCAGTGAATCCGCTGCGCCGCAGTTATTCGCTTTCGACGACGCGAAGCCCGTCGTGCGGACGGCGTTGCCGCAGGATCACGAATACCAGCGGCAACTGCGGGCCTATCTCGCGACATTGACTGAAGAGAACTTTACGCACGGGGTGACCGAACGGCTCGGCGCCCCCGCCGCGAGCGCCGACCCGGAGGATCAATACCGTCATTTCATTTTCACGCAGATGGGCCCGCCGCTGGTTGGAAGCAAGCGGGGCGCTCCCGCGGTCAACGCGCCGCCGAAATTGTTCACGTTGGCCGAGATTGAAACCGCGGCCGGCGTGCTGCGGCCGCCCGTTTATCCCGAAGCGCTGATCTCGCTCGTCGAGTGGGACTATGCCGGCAACGTCTATCGCCAGAACCGCGGACTCAAACTGCGGGCGTTCGTCGTCGCCGCGATCAAGCTGATCATGCTCGATGACTATCTCGATCGCACGCCCGAGAATTGCCGGGCGGATTTCATGGCCTACCAGCTCGTGCAGATCGGCGCGCCGTACCCCAGCGTCGAGGAACTGCTGCCGGCCGAGGTGTGCGGGGCGTATCAAACCGGTCTTAAGAAACTGGCCCGGCGGATCATCGGCTGGGGGCCAAAAGGGGACGAGATTCATCAGGATCTGATCGCTCCCGTCGGCCTGTGGTACGCGGCGCGGGCGTGCCGCGATCCGGAGTTGGACCGGGACGTCGAGGCGTATGCCCGCACTCTGTTCACCGACCCACGGTATTTTCATCCGGCGGGCTACTTCGTCGAGCGCGGCGGTTACGACGCCGGTTTCCAGGGCTCGTGCAACTTCTTCGCGACCTGGGCGGCGCTCGCGGGACAATGGCCGTTTGCCAAGGACGCGATCGACCGGGCCTACCGGCTGCGGGCCCACGTGTTGCTGCCTGAGCCGGACGGCACGTGGACCGGTCCCACGCATTTCAACACCCGCCTGTCGAGTCCGGCGAACATCGATCAATGGGAATGGGGTCAGATGCGGGACTACTGCGCATCGCTTGTCACCGACGAGGCGGCGCATCTCGTGACGCTCCCCCCGGCCGACGCGCTCGCCCACGCCGCCGCCGCGCGGGCCGGCGAATTCAACCGCCAGATCGCGGAGAACCCGGTGAAGTCGGGGAACGGGGCCGCCGAGACCCCCTACACTTATTTGCAGAACGACGAGATCGGCTCGACGCCCTGGTTATGGCGGCTGTGGGACAATTTCAATTTCCCGGCGAGTCTCAACTTCGGCCACGAGTTCTATCCGCGCGGCGCGTATGCCCGCCGCCGGAAGCTCGAAGCGGAAAACTCGCCGCTGCTCAAGTCGCCGTTTCTGCGCGGCGAAACGTTCGTGCGCGATTTCGACCGGGCCTTCACGGTCGCACGGCAGCCGGACTACGCGGCCATCGTGCATGCAGGAAGCGTCGGCGACCCGGCCATGCACGACCGCGCCGGCCAGTTTGCCGGCCCGCTGGGACTGGGCGGCGGGCAACTCTCCGCGTTCTGGACTCCGGCCACTGGCTGCGTTGTTCTTGGCCGTCGCGCCGGCATGAGCAAACGCAAATCGTTCGACGACCTCGCTCAATGGCGGCTCTGGCCGATTCACGCCGTCAGCGGCTCCACGACCGGCGGCCAGGCTTTCACCTCCGCCCGCATTCTCGAACCGGAAGTCGTTTCCGAAATCGCCGCCGACAGTGCGGCGGTCATCGCGCGCGGCACGATCCCCGCGAATCCATTCGGACAAGGTCCGGCGCTCGCCGGCCGCATCGACTACCACCGGACGTTCCGCCTGGAAGCGGACGGCGTGCGGATCGAGACGCGCCTCGACGGCGACGGCCGCGACCAGATCGCAGAGCTGTACGAGACGATTCCGATCTACCTGCGCGATGCACAGCGACAGCCCGATGCGGCCCCGACGACAATCGAATTCCGGTCGAACGACGCATGGTCGCCTGCCGCCGACCAATGGTGCGAACAGGTCACGATGGTAAGGCTCTCGCGGTTCAATGGCGTCGTGGAAATCGTGTTCGATCAGCCGCGGCGGGTAAAACTCTCCTCTGCCGAGTGGAGCGACACCTGGTTCACCCGGGCGACGTGCCGCAACCTGATGATCGATCTGCTCGATCTCCCGGATCAACCGCAGGCCGTGAAGGAAACGTCGGTGGCGTATCGTCTACGGGCGATGGCGCAGTAGCGTAGCCGAAGTCGTGAGACTTCAGACTCGATGGCGGAAGCGGATGCTACGTCCAGAGGCGGAATTCTCACGAATTCCGCTACGATTACTTTGCCGTGAACGTCGCATCTTCACCGAAACTCGTTCCTGTTTCATTCACGGCGACGAGGCGATAGTGGTATTCCATGCCGGACTTGAGTCCGGTCAGCGCCGCAAACCCGAGCCGCGGGGTGATCTGCAGTCCGCCGTAAGTTTCGGGCGTTTTCTGGCCGTAGTCTTTCGTCGGCCCATATTCGAAATGGAACTTCGTCGCCTTGCCGAGCGGATTGAGCCGGCCTTCGACTTTCGCCGTGCCGTTCGCGATGCGGCTCGCCGGGCCGGTGATCGCGTGCGGCTTCGTATCGGCCGGCAGCGTGAAGGATTGGTCCGGCCCCGGCGTCGTGCCATTCGCGTTCGTGGCGACGAAGCGGTAGTGGATCGTCTCGCCAGGCTGCAGATCGACGAGATCGGCGTTGACGTGGAACCAGTCGTCATCGGGCAGATACGCCGCGCCGTCGCCGAAGAGTTCGATCTCGCCCAGGCCCCAATGTTCGGGCTTGTAGCCCGAGAGAATCCGCACCTTGGCCTGTTTCGCTTTGCCGGCGAGCTTCTTCTTGAGCAGGAAACAGTAGTTCGCGCCGTGCGGATGCTTCTCGGGAATTTCTCCTTTGACGAGCGGCTGCCAGTGTGGGCCGTCCTCTGAGATCAGCACTTCGACTTCTTTGCTCGGCCACTCGGTGTGCTGGTGCAGTTGGACTTTGTCGATCGTGACGGGGGCTGCGAACTCGTAGACAATTTCTCGCGGCTCTTTCGGATTGGCGGCGCTCTTCCACATTTTTCCGTCGCCATGCCGCCAGCCGTCGGTGAGGTTGGCGGGATCGTCGCCCCCTTTCGGCGCGGAGACCAGCTTGCCGCCGTTTGTGGGATAGACGAGCGAATAGTTGCGATACGTCACTTCGAACTCGTCGAAGTCGATCGCTCCGGTCGGGCGGTTGTTCGTGTCGACGAACATCACCATGTGGAATAGGTCGAGGTTGAGATGCCGCTGCGTCTCGTCGATCGACCAGTAGGCGTTGTAGCGTTTTTCGCCCTTGTTGTTGCCGCAATAGCTCCAGAAGTTCGTGTCGTTGAGCAGGCGGTACTCGGCGGTCTCCCATTTCCCGGACGACAAGAGATCGGTGAGATGCTTCCCGGTGTACGACCAGTTGGGATGCAGATAATTGGGCGCGAGCGTGTGATCGTCGGGATTGAGCTCGATGTTGCTCTGGGCCTGCGA
>CAZDGB010000341.1:0-7373 GCA_964504645.1 uncultured Planctomycetaceae bacterium
TCCAGCCGCGAACACCTGGTCTTCGTCGAGGACTCGGTCGATGACCGGTTCCTTGCGTATCGGCCGTTGTTTTCCTCCGAGAATCAGCTGATCAGCCGCAATGAGGTCGAACACATGAAGTGGGTCACGAAAGATCGCGACGTGGAGACGCCGCATCAGGTCCGCTACATGGTGTGGAAACTGGCATCCAAGATCCTGCCCTCTGCCGGTCGTGCCATTCACGTCGAGGACGACCGAGCGACGATTACCCTCGGACTTCGTCACGGTGTGAAACACCACGACACCCTCTACGTCCTCCGTGAGTTGGAACGACCGGACGGCGAGCAACTGACCGGCGGTCCGCCCGCCCATATGCTGCTGGCCACCTCTCTCAATGTGACGGAAATCCACGATAGTGCCAGCAAAGTCGTCATCAGCGGCTCGGGGCTAGCCGGCTGGGAGGATGATGAGGGCCTGAGACCGGACGACATCGTGATTACCAAACCTGGCCGGCCCACGTCGATCGCCATGCTGGCTCCCGGATGGAAAGCGCCAACACAAAAGACGATCTACCGCATGGACCTGAAGAATCCAGTCAAAGCTCAACGCGCCATGACGGCGACGTTGCAAACGTCGGTCGAACTTAAGGATGCAGTCGGTGCCGGACTACGGAACGTTGGCATTCCCGTCTTCACCACGGTAACTCAGAAAGACATCCTCGCGACGGGCGCCACACACGTCTTTGGCGGATACATCCAGCCAACCAATACGAGTTGCTACCACGTCGACGCCATGGTGTTTCCATTGAACGCGCGTAACATTGGCTTGATTCGCGACCCCAAGATGCAGATCCCGCAACTCGGCGAAGAATTGGAACGAGTGGAAGTCGACATCAACCTGTCGACGCTCCATTGAAGCGATGGGAATCCCTATTCACGCCCCCGGTATCCGCCGCATCCTCTCCAGAATGACGTTTTTATAGCGTCGAATCGTCCGAGTGGTCAGGTTCATTTGTTCGGCAATATCGTCCTCAGTAACTCCGTCGAGCAGCATCTGCAGCACCTGGGCGACGGCTGGCTACAGCGATTTGGCCTGCATTTCCAGAAAATCGTTCAGCTCCACCGCGTCGTGTTCGTTCTGTTCGTAGATCGCCGCGATCGCCTCCGCGTCCCCGATCGTTTTCGAGACATCCCGTTTTTGGGCGCTTTCCTGTCTGACGCGGTTGCGGACCTTATTCAAGGCGACGGTCGACAGGAAACGCCAGAGATCCTGACTGTCTCTGGTAGGGACGCTGCCGGCTCGAACTTGTCGAAACAGAGTCCGCATTACGCTCTGCACCACGTCCTCTGCATCGAATCGCGCCGTAAATCGGGCAGCCAGATTTCGCTGCACCAGCGAAAAGAGCTTGTCCGCATAGTGCTGGTGAAATTCCGCGGCGGCCGCTTCCTCGCCCTTCTGCCACTGCGCCAGCAATTCCACTGCGTCAAGAGGACCGTCGTCGGATGTCATCGGATCGACAACCTCATTCTTGGGGCAATTCGGAAATGAGTGTAGACTTTCTGTGGCGAAGCGAGAAGCCACCCGGCGTCGTTTCCGGATCCTGTCGGCCGCTACACTCGATCTGTGCGACAGCGATGAATTCCCACCAGATTCTGGATCGATTCGAAGCGGCCTGGGCGAAGGACGAAACTCCCGAAGTCGCCGAGTATATTGCACAGCTTTCGCGGAATGACAGTTCCCCGGCGATCGGCGAACTCGTGAAGATCGACCTGGAACGTCGCTGGCGATCGGCACGGGACGGCGTCGCACGCCGGCCTCTGGAACACTACCTGTCTCTGGAACAAGTTTCGTTCAGCGACGCCGAGCTGGTCGAGCTGATCGGCTGGGAATATTACGTGCGAAACCGTTGGGGGGACTGCCCGACACGGACGGAACTGGCAAACCGCTTCCCGCGATGTCAGCCTGGATTGGAAGCCGAATTACAGCGAATCGCAGCCGGGATCTCGTGGCCGTGCTTGAAGTTGACGGTGAACCACCAGACGTTGAGCGAGATCGCATTGAGCGGCCCCGTACAGGTTGGCCGTCAAGGCGAGGGGGATCCGGCTCCGGTGTCACTTGTCCAACAGCCGGAAGGGATGCGATGGATTGTCGCCGAACGGGGGAATTTGAGCCTCAGCCGCAAACAGTTGCAGATTCGACTCCAGACGCCCCGCAGCGTTCAACTGACAAATTCCAGCCGAAACCGTGCCGTGGCAATTTGCGCCGGGAATATTCTCGAAGCCGGGGCCACCCGGAATTGCCAACTGCCGGTGCGAATCCATTTGTCTGGGGACCGGTTTCTGCAGGTTGGCGAGTAACTTCACGGCTGCAGTTCGATGATTTTCACCGGAGGGCGGAACGCAAATTCGACGGCGAGGGCCTCCTCGTCGATCGACTGATCGTTTTTGATCGCCGCCACCAGTTCGTTCTGAGTTTTTGTTTTTTCACGGAAGTAGGCAACCGTGGACCGCGCGGCCCGTTCGGCGGCACAGGTTTTCAGTTCCGATTCCGGCCGGCCGTCGTAGATGACCACCTTGCCCTGAACGGACATTGCCAGGCGCTTGTTGTCCGGGCTGATCGCACTCCATGAGTGAGCTAATTGGGAATCTACCTTAAAAGGTCGCGGAATCGTCAGGACTTCTTCGCGCAGCTTCATATCCCAGATTCAGACATCGCCCCGCGAGTTGGCAAAGACGCGCGTGCTGTGTGAATCCACGACGACCAGATCGGGGATGAGAAACTGATTTCGAAGTTTCGGCAGCTTCTCGCCCGTCTTGACGCTCCACTGAATAATCGGAGAGCCGCACAGTCAGTCTGCCGTTACGGCTCCATCTGCGGGATGAACTGTTCCTGACGATCTCCACAGGCCGGGATTCGCGATCTTGAGCTAGGTCGCCTTGCGGTGAGACGGCATGAGTGCCCCGAATTCACTTCGCGGAAGACGATCGTTGAGATTGCACGTCCGCGTCGGTCGCGGCGCGCCAGATTCTCACCGTTCCATCCCGACTTCCGGTCGCCATCAACTTTCCATCTGCGGAAAAGGCAATGCTGTAGGTGTAATCGCTTAATCCCGATAACGAGGATTTGAGATCACCGGTGGCGACATCCCAGAGTTTGACGGTCTGGTCGCCGCCTGTGGTCGCCAAGGTCTTGCTATCGGGGGTGAATGCCAGCCATTGTACGGTATCGGTATGGCCGCGCAACGTCGCACGCATTTCGCCCGTGGAGGCGTTCCAGAGTTTGACGGTCGCATCTCGGCTTGCCGAGGCGATCGTAGTGCCATCGGGAGCATAGCCGACGCACCAAACATAGTCTTGATGCCCTTGGAGCGTGAACTTCTTCTCGCCTGTAGAGGCATTCCAAATCTTGACAGTCTGGTCTAACGACGAGGCGGCAACGAATCGGCCGTCAGGTGAAAATACCACGGAGGTTGCATCGGAGCCGTCAGCGTTCAAGGACAGCACGATCGATTCTTTGGCGACATCGAAGAGATTCACATGGCCATCTGCGCCGTTGGTGGCGAACAATTTTCCGTCCGGCGAGAACGCCAGACAACGGCACGCGAATGCCTCTCCCTGAGTGATCAAAGGAGCGGGGCAGGTTTTTTTAAGTTCACCCGTCAGAGGATCCCACGCATAAATTCGATTCTGCATACTTCCCGTCACCAGCGACGATCCATCCGGAGACCAAATCGTGCCTTTCCCCCCGCCGCGCTGAGACCAATTCCTGATTTCTTCGCCGCTCTCAACGTTCCAGAGCCGCACCGTTGAATTCTCTGTTCCCAACCCCGCTCCTGCGACCTCAGCCTCTACGGAGCAAAGCGTTCGGCAGTCCGGTGAGAATGCGACGCCACTAACGCGTCCCTGAGCCCTTAGTTCAGTGACTGGTTGACGTCGTTGAGCGACATCCCAAATCGCCACCGTCGCGTCGCGCCCGCCGGACGCCAGATACTTTCCCTCAGGAGAAAACTGGATGTTAGAAATCCGCCCCATATGGCCTTTTAGCACATCAAGGGCCCGCCCCGTGGCTGCATCCCATAAGCGGACGGTCAAGTCTCGCCCCGCGGAAGCAAATATTCGACCGTCAGGGGAATACTTCACGTCGAACACATGATTGACGTGTCCCTCACACCGGTGGAGCAATTGGTGCGACTTGACATCCCACAGCCGCACGACGTTGTCCCATCCGCCGGTGACGACTTTGGCGCCATCCGGCGAAAACGCGATGCACATAGATTGATCGCCTGCGTCGCCCAACGTGGAAATCAGTTTGCCAGTTTCGACCTCCCAGAGGGTCGATCCGTTGTTGCTGGCTACAGCCAAGGATTTCCCGTTTTCAGAGAGTGATACTGCTCTGCTGATTCCGCCGAGAACCTTCACAGCGTATTTATCTTTGAGCGTCGTCCTCGAAGTTCCTTTGGCCAAGTCCCAAATACGGATCTCTGTGCCGGCGGTAAGTAGCGATTGACCATTGACGGAGAATTTCAGGTCATCGACCTGGCCCGGTCCAATGAGACTCGGTTTTGGTTGACCGGAAGCGAAATCCCAAAGTTGCACGGCTTGCTCCGGACCGCCCGATGCCAGCGTCTTTCCATCGGGAGAGAATGCCAAACAATTGCTCGCCTGTGTTGGCCCCGCCAGTGTCGACTGCAGTTTTCCGGAGCCGATATCCCAAATTCGGATTCGACCGTCATCGCCAGCCGTGACAATTGTTTTTTCATTCGGCGAAAACACAATGGCGCTGACATGCTTGCCTGGGACTGTAATTTTTTTGGAGTATCCGTGCGACTGCTGCCACCAGTAGTACCATTCGAAACTCCGCAAGTCAGCCTGATCTGGTTCCGGCAGATAACGCTCCAGGATCTCGTGGAGGAAGTGAATGCCTCCTTCGTTCCAAGCTTGCTGCCCCAGATTCATATGAGCGTTGTACGCGATGCGACGATTCAACTCCGCCGCTCCTTCCGCAGACTTCCGTTGCCGCTCGGCCTCCGCCGCTGCGTTCTGGGCAAGGAGTCGCTGTTGGTCAGCGTCCTTTTGTTGCTGCTGTGCAATTTCTCTCTGCTGCTCCGCTTTGACCTTCTCTCGATCCGCCTCCTTCCGGGCCTTCTCCTCTTCTTGATTCTTGAGCTCGACTTGCTGCATGGCGACAGCAATTTGCCGCGCGGCATAAGCCTGGTACCCAGCAGCAAGTAACCCCATCACGGCCACGACCGCCAGGGACACAAGAATCGCGCCGAGTGCGAGTGCCGCCGCGCGGTTCCGCTTGGCCCAACGCGTGATCCGTTCCCGCATCGTCATCGGCCGGGCGATGGTTGGGTCGCCGGCCAGCCAGCGGTCGAGGTCGTCGGCGAAGTCCGCGCACGACGCGTACCGGCTGGAGATTTCCTTGCTCATCGCCTTTTGCGTGATGGCTTCCAAGTCGCGGGGAATCTTCGGCACCAGCGATCGGGGGGAGGGCGGCTCTTCACTTAGGATCTTAGCCATCACAGCGTGTGGCGCGCCGTCGAATGCCCGCTGACCCGTCAGCAGCTCATACAGCATGGCACCCAACGCATATTGATCGGAATGGGGTCCGACATTTTCCATGTCCCCACGCGCCTGCTCCGGCGCCATGTACGCCGGCGTGCCCAGCAAGGCGCCATCCGCCGTCATGCCGGAGTCGTCGTTGAGTCGCTTGGCTAGGCCGAAGTCCATCAACTGAGGCTCGCCTCGTTCATCCAGCATGACGTTGTGCGGTTTCACATCGCGATGGACAATTCCCATTTCATGGGCATACGCCAGTGCCCGCGCCACCTTGGCGATCCACTCGGCGGCCTGCTTGCCTTTTGTTCGCCCCGCCTTGGTGATGGCCGACATCGGTTCGCCATCGATGAACTGCGACGCGATGAAGAACTGATTCCCGATTTTCCCGGATTCAAACGTGGGAACAATGTTCGGATGCCGAAGCTGCGCGGCCGCTTTGGCCTCGCTCTGGAAACGCTTCGCCTTCTTGCCGTCCTGCGGACCAAACGTCGGCACTTTCAGTGCGAGCAGCCGTTCGAGTTGCGGATCGTAAGCTTTGTAGACCCGGCCGAAACCTCCTTGCCCTAGAACGCCTTGAATCTCGAAGCGTCCCAGCATTTTGATCGCCGGAGCGGACGAAGGCGACGACTTGGCACCCGCCGTGGATGCGGTCGTGGTCGCGCCATCCGCGATTGTTTCTGTGGCGGTCGCTGCATTTTCAATGGATTGATCTGATGTGGGTGAGCGCACGTCCTCGACGATAAACTTCGTTTGGCAGCGTGGGTACTTCGCCGACTTGCCGAGCAATTCAGAATTGACCGACAGCGACGTGTCGCATTTCGGGCATGTGGTTTTCAGCTGCATGGGAGACGGGCTTCGAAAGAAACGACTATAGTGATTTGGATTTCACCAAGGGTAACGCTTTCAAAGCCGCACCCAGCGCGGCTGCAGACGAGTAACGCATTTCCGCTGCTTGAGAGAGTCCGAAGTCGACGATCCAGGCCAGGTCATTGGGGATTTCTGGATTGAATGACTGGACAGGGCGGGCCGGTTCATTCAACCGGCGATGAATCATTTCGACTGGCGTTCCTTCCAAATGGGGGTACTCACCGGTCAGCAGTCGATAGAGGCACACCACGGCTGAATAGACGTCTGATTCCGGTTTCGCGCTGCGGCTGTCCATCAGTTGTTCGGGCGACATATAAGCAATCGTCCCACAGATTTCATTCGACGCGGTGATGCCGGAATATCCGGCTGTATGGAAGACTTTCGCCAATCCGAAGTCGGACACCTTTAGAAACAGCCGGCCGTTGCCCGAGTTCGCCAGAATGTTCGAGGGCTTGATGTCGCGATGGACAATACCGGCCGCGTGGGCGTGAGCCAGAGCTTCCAGCACTTGCAACACGATCTTCACGGCCAATCTCACGCGGCGCGCGGGCTCATGTTTCAAAACGATTCGCTCCAGGTTTTCGATCGCGATGTATTCCATCACTAGATACGGGAGATTCTCTGCCAAACCAAAGCCGAGATACTCGACAATCCGCGGATGCTTGAGTTGCGCAGTAATCGATGCTTCGCGGATGAAGAGTTGTCGCGTCCGTTCATCGGATTCTAACTCCGGACGAATGCACTTGATGGCCACCTTTCGATTGGTGCCAAGTTGCCGGGCTAGCCAGACCGTTCCCAGCGCCCCGCGGCCGATCCGCGTCAAGTCGGCATAACCCTTGATGATCGGCGGCAGGTTCTCTTCGGCTTCCTCCGCGGCCGCGCTGGCCGTCGCTGGCGTCACAGTTTTCGTCAAAGGTCCCGGCGACTCCAGTTTGACGGTGATGGATACCGAACCGCAGCGGATGC
>CAZDGB010000342.1:0-7325 GCA_964504645.1 uncultured Planctomycetaceae bacterium
CGTGCGGGGCGATGCTATTTCGTTGTAAGACTGACTGAAATTGGGTGGCACGCCCTGAGTCTTCGAAGGGCGTGGCGATTAGCCATACACCACGCCCTTCGCAAAGCCTCAGGGCGTGCCACCCTCAAAACGTCTCACTATTCGGGCAATTCGACGAGCTTCAGGTTGCGGAAGTTCAAATCGGTGCCGGGGTCGTGGCCTTGCAGGCTGAAATGGCCGGCGTCCAGGCGCAGTCCTTCGCGGGGATTTTCGTTCAGTTCCCGCGTGTCGGTCCAATCGACGACCGGGTGGCCGTTGACCCACGTGGTGAAATGCGGGCCATCGGCGACAAGCGTGGCGGTGAACCATTCACGGTCATTGGAAACGACTTTGCGGGCCGAAGTGCGACGGAAGATCGCGCCGGTGCCGTGGTCTTCGGGTTTTGTGCGATCGTTGTCCTTGAAGCCGTTCTGAACCTGGAACTCGTAACCGTTCGACGGCGCGGCTTCCGTTCCCGGCATGGCACGGAAGAAGATGCCGCTGTTGAGCTTGTCGCCGTTGGTGATCGCGTCGAACTGCAACACAAAATTCTTCGCGGCGGCTTCCGTTTCGAGAAAGCCACGTCCGCCTGTGACGTGGATCGTGCCGTCCACGACCGCGAATTCGCTCTGCGAGCCGTCGACCGTGCGCCAACCTTCGAGCGTCGAACCGTCGAACAATGGTTTCATCCCGAGCGGTTTGAGGAAGACGTTCTTGAATTCCGCTTTGCCGCCGTTCATCTGCAGGCCGATGTGGCCGAGTTTGATCGGCGTCGCCGTGTCGTCGGTGTAATCGAGGATTTCTTCGCCGTCGAAGTGGACGACGATCTGTGGTCCTTCAGCGCGGACATGAAACGTATGCCATGCGCCGTCCGCCGTGATCTCTCTTTTCGGCTGAGCGCGCTTCACCAGGCTGCCGGATTTGAACGCCGGATGCGAGTCGCAGACGTTGAGTTCGTAGCAATCGGTCGCGGGATCGGTCGGCGTGAACGCGGACCGCAGGAAGATGCCGCTGTTGCCCCCTTTTTCGACGCGGAAGTCGCACTTGAGTTCGTAGTCGGCGAAGCGCGACGTCGATTGCAACAGTCCCGGCTTGCCGTCATCCGCGAGGATGACGCCGTTCTCCACGCGCCAATTGAGTTCGCTGTTGGCTTTCCAGCCGAAGAGTGTTTCGCCGTCGAAGAGTTGAATCCAGCCGTCGGCGATGTCGGCGGACGACAGAACGTTCGTCGCGGGATCGGACGTCGGCGGCGCGGCGTCCTGCGTCGGTTGTGATTCGTCGGATGCAGCAGCGGGTTGATCTTGTTTCGCGGCTTGTCCGGTCGTCGAACCGGCGGACGGGACGGCCGTTTTCGCGGGAGGCGACGCGGCGGGTTGGCAACCGATCAACACCAACAAGAAACACGCGAACCGCGAGCGGAGCGGCATGGAGGAACTCCTCTTCATCGAGACGACGCTTCTGCGAAGCGTCGCTAAAGGGGGGAATGACGCGGGCGATTCGCCGTTACGGCATCACGAATTGGTGGCCCTTCGGGTGCACGGTGAGGACCGGGCACGGCGATTTGCGGACGACGCGTTCCGCCACGCTGCCCAGCAACACGTGCACCAACCCCGTGCGGCCGTGCGTGCCGAGGACGATGAGATCGATTTCCAGTTCCTTGGCGTAGCGGATGATCTCCAGGAACGGGACGCCGGTGCGGACCGACTTCACGAGTTTCTTGCCGGCGGACCACGCAGGATCGGGGATTTTCTCGAGCGCCTCGGCGACGCTCGCCGTCACCTCTTCCAGGCTGCTGGCCGGAATGACCCACGGATTGGTCGGATCGGGTGAGACAAGCGTGACGTCCTGCACGACGGAGAGAATATGCAACTCCGCGTCGTACTGCTCCGCGAGACTGCAGGCGTAAAGCTGTGCTTCCGCCGCGGCGTCGCTGAGATCGGTGGGGAAGAGAATCTTGTGCATGGATATCATGAAAAGATCCTTGAAAATGACGCACGGCTAATTGCCGTTGCCGTTCTTCGACTGCTGCAGCTTCCACCGCAGATAGGCTTCCAGGAAGGGATCGAGCTTGCCGTCGAGCAGCGCTTGCGGGTTGCCGATTTTGTAGCCGCTGCGGGCGTCTTTGACGTAGCTTTCCGGGTGAAGGACGTAGTGGCGGATCGGTTCACCGCCGAAGCCGATCTTCGATTTCGATTCGCGGCGGGCGGCTTTCTCCGCGTCGCGGCGGTCCATCTCCATCTGGTACAGCTTGGCGATCATCATCTTGCGGGCCGTGGCACGGTTCTTATGCTGGCTCCGTTCGTTCTCGCAGCGCACGATGATGCCCGTCGCCAGATGCGTGAGCTGGATCGACGAATCGGTTTTGTTAACGTGCTGGCCCCCCGCCCCGCCCGACCGCTGCACATCTTCACGGATATCCTTCGACCAGTCGATGTCGACCTGATAGCTGTCATCGGGTTCGGGCACGACATCCACCGCGGCGAACGATGTCTGGCGTCGTCCGGCGGAATCGAACGGGCTGATGCGGATCAACCGGTGCACGCCGGTCTCGCCTTTGAGCAAGCCATACACCTGCGGACCGCGGATGGCGATCGTCGCGTTGCGAATGCCGGCTTCTTCCGCCGGCGAAATGTCCAGCAGTTCCGTGGTGAAGCCGCGGATTTCGGCCCAGCGCTGGTACATGCGCAGCAGCATCTCGGCCCAATCGCAGGAGTCGGTCCCCCCTTCCCCGGCCTGCACTTGCATGTACGCCGGGAAGGCGTCTTCCGGCTCGGAGAGCATCGCCTGCAACTCGACCTCGGAGAACTTCTGCTCCAGGTCGGCAATGGCGGCCGTCAATTCCGCAATGGATTCGTCGCTGGGATCGGCTTCGGCGAACTCCAGCAAAACGCCCAGATCGTCCGAGCCTTTCACGAGTTCCACGATCGGCTTCAGCGACGCGTTCAGCTGCTTGAACTCGGCCATCACGGCCTGAGACTTGTCTGCGTTGTCCCAGAATCCGGCCGCCGCCATCTGCGCATTGATCTCGTCGACGCGCTTCTTTTTCGGTTCCCAGTCAAAGAGAGTCTCGGAGATGGAGGATGCGGGTGATCAGCGAACGGCATTGTTCGACGAGTACATGATCGAGAGCCACGGTCGGCGTCCTTGTTGACGGCGGTAAGAATCGTTTCCTGCCGGAATTCTATCCGTGCCGGATCGCATTCTCCACTCCGCTTCGCTTCGCTTGGCGCGGGTCTCCTGACCCCGCCACTCTTCCGACCGAAGGTCTCCTGTTCGATGAAGGAGATAGGCAGCGGTCGAGAGAGACCGCAAGAAAAGACCGGCGGGGTCAGAAGACCCGCGCCGAACGGGCGGAATCCGTCGCATACGCTTCCGGCTCGGCGGGGCGGTGACCGATCCGCCGCAGGCCCCACAGGATGAGGACCACCGACGGAAACAATGCTGCGCCGACGCTGTAGAGTCCAACGGTGATGATCTGCTCCTTGTACGGCTCGGCCAACCGTCCCGGCGCGGCGAAGGCGGAGAGGGCGCCGGTGCCGAAGATCGACCCGAGCAGCGTGAAGCCCCAATTCGCATAGGTGCTGTAGAGAATTCCCCAGAAGACCGCAGTCTTGAGAAAGGCCGAGAGTTTGACGTGTGTCCAGCCGGCGCCGAGCGCCAACAGGAACGTGGCGTTCGTCATGGCTTCCAGATGGGCCGCCAATCCCATCCGCGGATTCGTGAATTCGAGTTCGAGGAGCAGGACGCCGTTGATCAGCCCGAGCAGGAACAGAAACATCCCATGCCAGAGCAACCGGCGCTGAAGATCGTCCATGGGAAAGCCATCCCTTCCGCGAAGGTGTAGCAACGCACAAACATTAAGAAACCGTAAGCTACGTGCCGCGAGGACCGCGCACAAGAGGTTTTTGGCTCGATTTTGGCCTGAAGTGTAAAGGGCGCGAGCACCCTCGGTCAGCCAAAATCACGCTGGCTGCAGAAGAAGCAAGGTAGGTGATGTTAGAATGGCAGCCATGAGCGAGCAGCGTGCTTCCTCTCATTCATTTTTCGCTATCTGGCATGTACCCAGGTGGGTCTGGTTCGTTCTCGCCCCACTGGTGCTCGCCGTTTATTTGTTGTCTGCTCCACTCGTTTGTTCTCTGCTTTACAAAACCTACGCGCTCCATGAATCGATGGAATTGTTGCGCGCAGCTGACCGAATCTACTCGCCGGCATGGTGGTATCGGGAGCATTCCCACCTAGTCGCCACGATTCACGACTGGGAATGGAGAGTTCTCGGTTATGAATGGGATGAATTGGCTTATCTGGAGGCGGAGATCGCTACAGGGCGCAGATCTCACCGGCGCTCTTGGTCGCTGTGGCCCCTCGAGACGGGGAAACGATGAACTATCCCACGCCGAAGAGCGTCGTCAGCGGTTGGCCGTCAGCTAATCGATACGGGCGGCCGGTCCGGTCGTGGATTTCCGTTTCGGGATCGAGTCCGAACCGCCAGATGAGGGTCGCCGCGATGTCGGCCGGAGAGATGGGATTCGTTTCCGTATAGGCGCCGAGGGCGTCGCTCGAACCGTAGACCAGCCCGCCCTGCGCGCCGCCGCCCGCGAGGACTCCGCTATAGCAGAACGGCCAATGGTCGCGGCCCGCGGCAGCGTTGACGCGCGGCGTGCGGCCAAATTCTCCGAGGGCGATGATCAGCGTCGAATCCAGCAGGCCGCGGTCAGCGAGGTCCGTGATCAGTGCGGCGAGGCCCTGATCGGCGGGCGGGAACAAGCTGTCCTTGCACAGCGTGAAATGCTGGCCGTGCGTGTCCCAGCTTTCCTGGCCGTTGATCTTCCGATCGTAGACCGCCACGAACGGCACGCCGATTTCGACCAGCCGCCGCGCGAGCAGCAGGCTTTGTCCGTGCTTCGTCATGCCGTACTGGTCGCGCAGCGAGGGATTCTCCAGGCGCAGATCAAAGGCCCGGCGGGCCGCTTCCGAGCCGAGGAACTCCAGCGCTTTGCGGCGGAAGTCATCGGGGGCCGCTTCGAATCGCTCCAAGACGCCGCGCAGGCTTTCGCGGCGGGCCAGTCGTTCGCTGGTGACGCCGGCCGGCAGTTCCAACTCGGGCAACCGGAAGTCGGGTAAAGTCGGATCGCCTTCGACCTGCAACGGCTCATACGCCGAGCCGAGAAATCCCGCCGATTGGCCGGGGACGTCGATTTCGTTGAACATCCGGTGTGGCAACGCGACGAACGGCGGAATGGCCGGATCGACCGGCGGCCGGGCGCGGCTGATCGACGAGCCGAGCGACGGCGGATCGTTGTGGCTTTGGTCGGTGATCAGTTGGTCGCCGCGGAGCGGATCGCGGCCGATGAGCGTGGTGAACGCCGCGGGCAAGTGATTCGTGAGCCGATGCTGCAGGCTGCGGACGACCGTCAGCTTGTCGGCGACGCGGGCCAGGTGCGGCAGATGTTCGCAGACCGACAGGCCGGGAACCACGGACGGAATCGGCTGAAACGGCCCGCGGACTTCCACCGGGGCCTTCGGCTTCATGTCCCAGGTGTCGAGGTGGCTTTGTCCGCCTTGATAGAAAATGAAAATGCAGGAACGGACCGGCGGAAGACGAACATCGGCCCGAGCCCGCCGCGTCCCGCCGAAATTCCCGGCCGCGAGACCCAATGCGCCGATCTGCAGCCAGCGGCGGCGATTCGTGAGCAGCGCGTCAGCTCCAGGCATCGAAATCCATCCTGCACCGATTGGAACAATCGCCAACGACACAATCTTAGTCGTTTGATGGGGTGCAGTCGATAGATTGACATCGATGGTCGCTTCCCCCTCTCCTCTCCCGGCAGAGGAGAGGGGGTGAAAAAGCAGCTTACCCCTTGGACTGATTGAATGAGTGAGGCGCTATTCATCCGCGTCGACGTCCCCTAGAATGGGATTGGCCTGCTTCGGGCCGAAAGCAGGAATTCTCCTGGTATGCCGCTCAACCAACAATCCATTCTGAAGGCGGTGCTCGAGAGCCTGGGCGAAGGGGTCGTCGTCGCCGATGCCGACGGCAAGTTTCTCCTCTTCAACCCGATGGCTCAGAAACTGCTGGGCCTCGGGTCGAGCGACGCGCCTCCGGAGGAATGGTCTTCCTACTATTCCCTGTACCGGTCCGACGGCGTGACGCCGTATCCATCGGAGCAGTTGCCGCTCGTCCGCGCTCTCCAGGGAGAATCGGTCGACAACGTCGAACTTTTCGTGCGGCCGCCGGACAACGCAACGGGGCTGTTCATCAACGTTACCGGCCGGCCGCTGCGCGACGCGGACGGAAAAATCTACGGCGGCGTCGTGGTGTTTCACGACATCACGGCGCGGCGTCAGGCCGAGGAATCGCTACGGGCCAGCGAAGAACGTCTGCGGGCGCTCACGCAGTCGGCGAACGACGCCATCATCTCCGCCGATTGCCGCGGGCGGATCGTCACGTGGAATCAGGGCGCGAAATCGATCTTCGGATACGACCCCGAGGAGGTTCTCGGCCAACCCCTCACGATCTTGATGCCCGAGTCTTATCGCGCGGCCCACGAGCAAGGCCTGGCCCGTTTCCAGGCCACCGGCGTGCCGCATGTCATCGGCAAGACGGTCGAGCTGCGCGGCCTGCGCCGAAACGGCGACGAGTTCCCGTTGGAACTGTCGCTCGCCGCGTGGGAGAGCCGCGGCGACAAATTCTTCAGCGGCATGATCCGGGACATCACCGCACGGAAGCACGCCGAGGAGGCCCTCCGCGAAAGTGAGCAGCGCTTCCGCACGATGGCCGAGATGATGCCGATCTCCGTCGCCATCTATCAGGGCGTCGGCCACGCGTACGCGAATGCGGCGGCGGCGGCGATGTTCGGCTACAGCCGCGAGGAATTGCTCGAACGCAGCTTTCTCGATTACGTTCATCCCGATTTCCAGGAGGTCGTCAAGGAACGCAGTCTCGCCCGACAGCGCGGCGAGCATGTGACGGCCCGTTACGAAATCAAGCTCGTCGACCGCGACGGCCGTCCGTTCTGGGTCGATTTTGCGGCGTCGACCATTGAATACGAAGGCAAGCCGGCCGTTCTCGGCGTGGCGATCGACATCACGCAGCGGAAGGACTGGGAAGCGGCGCAACGCAAAGCCGTCGAAGCCGCCGAGGCCGCCAGCCGCGCCAAGGGAACGTTCCTGGCGAACATGAGCCACGAAATCCGCACGCCGATGAACGCCGTCATCGGCATGACGGAACTGCTGCTCGGCACCGAACTGAACGCCATGCAGCGCGAATACCTCGGCATCGTCAAGGACTCCGCCGAGTCGCTGCTCGC
>CAZDGB010000343.1:0-7296 GCA_964504645.1 uncultured Planctomycetaceae bacterium
GCGGTTGACCGTTAGCCCGCAACGAAATCGTCTTCCTCCGCCGCGGCGGCAAATGAAAGTAATTGTCGCTCGGCAAATAGCCGGGCGTCAGCAGCCGCACGTTCTGTAGGAAACTGTCGGATTGAAGTTCGACGAGATACTCCCGCGGCGACACGCGCCGGGCGACGGCTTCGATCTGCGGATGCCGCAACGGCAACAGCGGCCGGCGCTGCAGGAAATGATATGCCTCGCTGATGACCTCGCCGTCTTCGCCGAACCAGGCGGCCATCACGATATCGTGAGCCGGCGGCCCGAAGCGGTAGGCGTAAGACACATCATAGAATCGTCCCAACACGTCATCCGCTGAGACCATCTGCCGCGAACGAGCCGGCACATGGATCGAACTTCGCTCGCAGGCGACGACGACGTTCGGCTCCCGCAGCAATTGGACTTCGAGCGTCCCCGCACAAACGGCATCGGTCTCGTTGCTCAAATGCAGATGGACGCCGTTCAGGCCCTCATCCGTCAGCGTGAGTTGCCGCGGCTGCCAGACGCGTTTCAACGCGTAGTACGCGGACTTCGGCACGCCGGTGGAATCGACGATCCCCCAGCCGGCCGCGGGCCACAGGTCCTTGTAGAACCAGACGAGCGCCCCGGAATTGCGGCTGTGAACGCTCCGCCATTCGGAGAACGCCTGCGACATCATCTCGCCGGTCGCGACGCGGCCCAGTTGCAAATACCGCGGCACGTCGCGGGACCGCAAAGCGACGGGATCGACGCCGAACAATTCTCGCACGTAATGATCGCGGACGTCCTCGAAATCCCAACCGGCGCCGGAATCGCGCGGCACGCGCTGTTTCCAGGCCGGAGCATGCGGCACGGGCCGCGCGCCGCCGGTGATCGCTTCGATCGCCGCATCTTCGGGGAGATTCGAGAAACCGAGGCATTCCGGCGTGAAGCGCACGTCGGAGCGCCGCACATCCTCGACGTTGCGCAGATACGCTCCGACGCCGTAGTAATGCGTCACGCCCTCTCGCGGATGAAACGGCAGCCCCGATCCCGATGGCGTGGAAGGAACATAAGCCGTGCCCCGATGTTGCGCGGCGCAGAGCGCGGGCAACTGCTCGCCGAACCAGGCATTCCGCCAGACTTCGCGCGGCAGGCCGAGCATCGCCGCCTGCTGTTCGACCTCACTGTTGCCGCAGTAAACGACGACCGACGGATGCGCGGCAAGCCGCCGTACCTGCTCGGTCGCTTCTTGGGCGATGTTTCGCTGAAAGCCTTCGTCGGCGACCGGATAATCCATGTTCGCGAACGAAAAATCCTGCCAGACGAGCAGCCCCAGTCGATCGCACAACTGATAAAACTGTTCGCTTTCGTACGTCATCGTGCCGGTGACACGGAGCATATTCGCCCCGGCGTCGCGGGCCAGCTGCAGATCGTGTTCCAGCGATTCCTGCGTGCCGGTCAACGTGAAAATATCGCTCACCGTCCAGCAGGCTCCGCGGCAGAAGACCGGCACGCCGTTCACGCGCACCGAAAATCCGCCGTCCGTCGTGTCGACTTCGAAGTTGCGAAATCCCACGTCGCCGCACGGAAAATGAAGCGATTCATTTTCCCTCTCAATCACCAGTTCGCACGGCAACAACCGCGGTTCGCCGTGCGTATGCGGCCACCAGAGCGGAACCTCGGCGATCCGCAATTCGCCCGCAAGGAAGTCATTCTCGCAAACGCTCAATTCGCATCGATGCTCGCCGACGCGCAATTCCGCACGCGTAATTGGCGATGTGGCGAGAACCTGCGCCTCGAAATTCACGACGCCGGTCGTGCCGTCGAGCCGTGTCCGCAGATGCCGCTCTGCCAGTTGCACGGCATTCGTTTCCAGCCGGATGCCGCGCCACGGACCGATCGCAGGGACCGGCGGCGACCAGCCGGGAATGCGGCCTTGCAGCGATGTGCGGATCCATCGCAGTTGCTGATGATCGACGAGATTCGTCTTCCACTTCGGCCGCGGCCGCTTGCGTTTCAAGTCGTAGCTCACCGAGCGAAAGACGATGGCCAGTTCGTTCACGTCGCGCAGCCGGGAAGAGACATCGACGCGATACGACCGGAACATGTTGTCCGTCGTAAGAATCGATTCGCCGTTCAGCCAGACTTCCGCGAGCGTCGCCAGCCCGTCGAAGCAGAGCGTGCATTGCGTAGGATTTGCCGAGTCATCGAGGCGAACCCCGAACGTCTTGCGATACCACCAGTCGCTGGCGTCGATTTCCGGCGGCCGCCGAAAATCCCAACGGCCGGCGTCGCGCAATGCGGAAGCCACTGTGCCGGGAATCTGCGCCACAAACATTTCGGGCGCGTGATCGTCTAGTTGATCCGGATGCGTCACCGTCCCCGGCGCGCAGGCGCAGCACGTCCAGCCGTCGGTGAACGGCAGGTCGAGATCGAGTTCCGCGGCGAGTTCCGGGGCAAGGGACATGGACGACTGCGATTCCTGGGTCAGCGCATTTCCACGAATTCCGGGTCCGGGGCGATCGGCGATTCGCTCCACGTCGCGCCGAAGCGCAGTTCGTTCGCGGCCCGGCTCCAGGTCTCGGCCATGGTTTCGAGCGGTCTCAAGTCGAGCGGCTTCTTGCGGGACATCGCGCGGGCCAGTTGGAATTGCATCGACTTCGCCGCGGCGGACAACTCGGCGAACGATTCCTGGGCGACTTCGAAGCCATGCACGCCGTGCGACCGCAGCCAGTCGAGATACGTCGCCGCCAGTTCATAGCAGGCCCCGAATTGCCGCAGCGTGGCGAACGAATACTGATGAAAGACTTCCAGCGGCGCGTCGGCCAGCCACTTCAGATCGGCGCCGAACGCCTGCTGAAACTTGTGGAACGGATTCACGTGCGGCAACCGGTCGATCTGCCGGCTGAGCAGCGACAGCGACGTCTGCACCAGATGATTGCGCGTTCGCGGCACGTCGTCGCGGCGCTTCACGAACTCCACATACGGCGGTAGAAGTTCCGCCGGCGTATTTCCGTCCAGCCGCAGGATGTGCGTGAAATCGTCATCGCGCAGCCGATAGAAGCCTTCGCCGTGAAAGTAACCGAGCTCACGGCGTTCCACGTCGATCTCGACGACGGCGACCGTCGATTTGACGTGTTCGCGGTGATACGCCGTCCCCTGCGTGTCCGGCAGATAAAACGAATCGAGTTCGACGAGCACCGGCCGGCCGCGGCGCACCTGCTCGACGAGATGCTGCGACAACGGACGCCAGATGAGCAGTTCCTGGATGTCGAGTCCGTAGAGCGCCGCGAGATCACCCAGTTGGAATTTGAAGAACGTCCACTGGTCGCCTTCGAAGTCGATGCCGACGGTGAACGGCAGCGCCGCGACCGGGTCGAAGCCCCAGGCGTGCAACAGTTCGATCCAGACGTCGCAATAGCAGTTCGTCTCCGCCCAGTTCCGTTCCCGGGTGTGGATCGGATGGCGGGCGTAGTCGTCGTCGATGTCGAACGCGGCGAATTTCATAATCCGAGCACATCCTTGACGTCGCCGGGCCAGCGGTCGACGTCGAAGCCATGTTTCATGAAGAGAGCCAGCACGGTCCGCTCGAGTCCGAACCCGATGCAGGCGGTGTGGGCGTAGTTGCCGTCCGGCGTGCGAATGTCGAAGGCGCGGCCGAAGTAATCGAGGTGATAATTGCACGACGCGACCGCCGTCAGCTTTTCCTCGGTGGCGACGGGGTGCAGCAGCTCGAACTTGAGTTCCTGTTCCTTCTGGGCCGACGCCATCACTTTGCCGCCGCGGCCGAAGAACGGGTCGTTGGCCGCTTCCACGTGGACGTCGAGTCCCACGGAATTCAGGATCTCCTTGCTCAACCGCAGCCAGTAATGGCGATGGGCCAGCGCCTGCTCCGCGGTGCCGATGCGGACGAATTCCCGCTGGCGGAAGATCTGCAAGCGGGCCGGGTCGTTGGACGGCTCGTGCCGGAACACGGACGACCGCAAGTCGACCAGCCGCCCGGCATAAGTCACTTCGCCGGTCGCCGTCGGATAGAGCGGATAGCACGTCGCCGGCGTGAGCATGACTTCGGTCGGCGTCAGGCTTCCCGTCCACTCCTCGCCGTTGGCCCGTTGATTCAACAGCCGCAAATGATCGCGTTCGTTCCCGGTGAAACTGTGAACCGACCCCATCAAGTCCGGAAAGTTTTCGATGTGCGACGTCCGCAAATAGTGCTTCCGAGGCAATAATCCCGGCAATCGCAGCACTTCAGGCTTGAGCGGCGCCGCCTGCCGCGTGACGACCTGCTCGAAGCGGTCGATCACATCTTCGAACACGCCGTTATAGCCGTACAGCCCCTGCACGCCGAGCGGCAGCAAGAGACCGGCATTGGTCAGCCGGTTCAGACAATGTTCGTAAGCGTCCGTCAGGGAAAACGTCGTGGTGCACATCGGTTAGTATTCATCCTTATGAGCGAGGAGCATCGTCGCGTTCAATTTGGAAATACGGTCGTTGTTCACCATCACGGCCGCGCCATAGGCGTCGCGGAGTTGCCGCGACAGGCTGAATTTCGAATCGTTGCGATAGCCGGCAATCCCGCAGATCAGCATCGCTTCGTTGACGACGTCGACGATCCGCCGCGAGCACGACAGTTTGAGATTGTTCGTCCGAATCGCGAAGCCGAAGCCGCTGAAAGCGTTTGGGCATGTGGAGGTCAGCAGCGATTGGTATTCGCGGGCCAGGCCGTAAACGTTGTGCCGCATCTCCTGCAGCCGCTGATTCACGTCGGACAGCCGCATCGCGCCGGGCGGCACAACGCTCGGATTCTTGCGGGCCTCCTGGCGGACAAACGCCCGCGCCCGATTGACGGCATCCGCGGCGATCCCCGTCCACAGCGCGCCCCACACGATGTGCGAGTACGGGTGCATCGTTTCGGCGAGAATCGTTTCGAAGCTCACCGGCAGAATCTGTTGTACGTGGCCGGTCGCCGTCACTCTGAAGCCCGAGCTGCACGTGCCGCGAAAGCCGAGCGTGTCCCAATTCGAGATCGGCACGGCGTCGTATTCGCCGCGGCGAAGCATGACGAGCGCCTGCTCGTGGGCCGGCGAGTCCGGCGAGCGCCGGCACGTCAGCAGAATTTCGTCCGAGTATTCGCCGTAGGAAATGACCGGCGCTTGTTTGGTGACGGTGAAATGTTCGTCCTGAACTTCGGCCGCGCACACGCTGGAGCGCAGGTCGCCGCCGGTGCCGATTTCCGTCGTCGCGGACGCCATCAGCCGCTGCTCGGCGACGAGTTGTTCGAGATAGTCGCGAAAATAAGGCGACGACTGGCCGTGATGCACGACGCACGCGACCTGAATCGAGTGCATCGCGTAGATCATCGCCGACGAGCCGCAGTAGTGGCCGAGCGCCTCGCAAATCCGGGCGACCTCGACGACGTCGAGCCCCATCCCGCCGAATTCCCGCGGCACATAGGCGCTCAACAACCGGGCCTCTTTCAGCGCGGCTATCGACTCCACGGGAAACCGGCCGTCGCGATCCACGCCCGCGGCATGCTCCGCCAGCACATCCTTCCCGAGGACATGCGCCAGCTTCAGCACGTCCTCAAAACGCAGTTGGACGTCCGGTTCCGCGAGAGTCAAAGTGTTCGACATGATTCCGAGTTCAAGAAGAAGAGTTCATCCGCAGATTTCGCAGAGAACGCAGATTCAAAATGAGGAAGATGGCCGCAAAAAAGCGCAAAAGTCGCAAAAAATTGAAATGGGATTCGGCCAGCTCTTCTTTTGCGCCTCTTGCGCTTTTTTGCGGCCATCCTTCTTGGTTTTCATCTGCAGAAAATCTGCGAAATCCGCGGTTCCTGTCTTTCGCTATTCCGCCGACAGTTCCGTGATGAGATGCGCGATGGTCGAGACGCTGCGGAACGTCGAGCGGTTAAGTTTCGATTCGGGGAATTCGAGGTCGAACCGTTCTTCGAGGGCCAGCATCACGCCGACGGTGGCGAGCGACGTCAAGCCGGCGCCGTACAGATCGTCCTCGTCGGTGAGATGTTCTCCGCCGCCGGGCAACCGGCCGTGCTGGCGGATGATGTCGCGAATGGCCTGAACGTCGGCCAGCGTCTTTTCAGCGGAATCTGTGATCGAATGCACGAGCCCGTCTCCCCCCCGGCAACAGAACTTCGAACCCCGACGCCCTCGGCGCGGGGACTTTTCGCCACGCTTCGCCGGCAACACCGCCGGCGACGTGTTGAAATTTAGTTCAGCGCCCGCCGCAGGGTTGCCGATCGGCGACGTTTCTCGCCGAGACCCGTGGGGGAGAGAGCGACCCTGCCGGTTGTGCGGGTCGTGATAGACGAGTTGCAATGGGAACAAACCCGGTTCTGCTTTGATAACCGGGTTTCGCTTTTTGGCTCAGCGAACAAAAGCGAATCCCGGTTAGAAGACGAACCGGGATTCTGTTGTGAGGAAGCCCGACGGCTTACAACGACGCCAGGAACCGCCGAATGGCCGCGTTCACCGCGTGCGGTTGTTCCAGCGGGGCCATGTGGCCGGCGAGCGGGATTTGCGCGAATTCGCCCTGCGGCAGCGCCGCCGACATCGCCCGCATGTCGTCCGGCTTGATGATGCGGTCTTCCGCCCCGGCGATCACCAGCGCGGGGACGTCGATCGTCTTCAAGAGCGGCGTCGAATCGGGCCGCGCGGCCATCGCCCGTTGAGCCGCGGCGATCGTTTCCGGCGGCGTCGCCAGCATGATCTTTTGCGTCTCGTCGATCTCCGCGCGGGACGTGGCGGAATCGAACAGTTTCGGCAACATCGCATCGGCGGCGATACGCGTCCCTTCCTTCAACACGCGATCGGCCATGTCGCGCCGCGCCTGAGCCGCTTCGGGGACATCCGCCGCGGCTTTCGTATCGCAGAGAATCAGCGCCCGCACGCGGCCGGCGTACTTCTCCCAAAAACGAAACGCGATGTACCCACCCATCGACAGCCCGCACAGCACCACCGGCTCGCTGATCTTCAGTCCGTCGAGCAACCGGGCGAGATCGTCGGCGTAGTCCTGCAACGAGTCCGCCTGTTTCGCCGCGGCCGACTGTCCGAACCCCCGCAGATCGGGAATGACGACCTGATGCGTCGTGCGGAATTCGGTCCGCTGGTATTTCCACATCGCGCCGCTGAGCGGAAAACCGTGGACGAACAGAATCGGCGCTCCCTGGCCTTCGTGAATCACGTGCAACTCGACCTGACCGACGGGCTGGGATGACATGGCGGACGTCTCCTTGAGGGCGAAGGATCGTAGGAATTCCGCTAATTATATGCGACATTCGTGCCAGAC
>CAZDGB010000344.1:0-7271 GCA_964504645.1 uncultured Planctomycetaceae bacterium
CCGCATGACGTGCCAGATCTGCGGCAAGCTCATCGTCCAACGCGGCGATGCCCACGTCGATCACATTGTGCCCGCTCGCACGATCTCGGAAGTGTGCTGCGATCCAGCGAATCTTCGTCTCCTCTGCGGGGTGTGTCACTCGCGCCGGACAGCGGCAGGCAGCCTACCAGGGGGGCATGCAAATCTTCCGGGGGGCATGGGCGTTCTACCGCCTGCCGTAGCGTTCGGGGCGGCGAATTGAAAGTGGTTTTTCAGGAGTCAGCTATGGGCGGTCCAGGCAGCGGCAGTTTCTCAGACGACGATTATGCACGTCCGGGGCGCAGGAAGCGCGCAGCCGTCGCGGTTGTCGGCAGCGGCGTTCCTGTTCGCCCTGATGACATGCCGGAGGACGTTGCCAAATGCTGGGACCGGCTCGCCGAGACCGTTTCCGGCGTGGCGTTCTCCCAGGACAGCGAGGCGCTCACGGAAGCGGCATGGCTGTTGTGGCGGCAGGGAAAGTTCCGTGAGGCGTTGCAGGCGAATCCGGTGAACGAAGAACTCAACCGGCTGTCGCTCGCCGTGGGTCGGCAGTTGGCAACCCTGCTCGCGCAGTTCGGTCTGACGCCTCGGTCCCGACAAATCCTCTTGGTACCGTCCAAAGACGACCAGGAACAAGACGAGTTCGAGAAACTGATGGGTGGGCTATGAATCAGCACGAAGCCGACGTTTGGCGATACATCAACGGCGTGAAGGACGGCTCGATTGTGACGGGCCGGCTGGAACGGCTCGCCGTGTTCCGCCATATCGCCGACCTGGAGCACGCGGAGCGACGGGGCTATCGGTTCGATCCCAAGCCCGCGATCCAGGCAATCGACTTCGCCGGCCTCTGCCGACAGTTTGAAAGCCCGTTCGCCGGGCAACCGCTCGTCTTGCGGCCCGACCAAAAGTTCATCGTCTGGAATCTCGTGGGCTGGCGGCAGATCGGAAACGGTTTCCGGCGCTTCCGGCATGGGCAGATTGAGATCGCACGCAAAGGGGGGAAATCGACGTTCTGCGCGTATCTGTCAAATCTGCTGCTGTTCATGGACCACCCGGTTCAGCGGGGGGGGCAGGGCTACGTTGCCTCGGTTCAGCAAGACAAAGCCAAGATCGTCTGGAACAGCTCGAAGAAGATGATCAAGCTAAGCCCGGCGCTTTCCAAGCGGGCGAAGATCACCGAATCGGAATTGAAAATCGAGGTGCCGAGTCTCGATAGCGTCTTCCGCCCGCTGGCCGCGGATAAGACGCCGGACGGATACAACCCGACTTTTATCATCTTTGATGAAGAGCACGCATGGCGGGAAGGTCAGCGCGGGCAGGCGGACACGCTCAGAAGCGGATTCGGCACACGCGACCAGCCGCTGACCACCACCATCACAACCTACGGCGACGACGAATCGACGCTGTGGAAAGAATCCCACGATTACGCGGTGCGGTGCTTGGAGTCGGTCATCACCGGCGAAATCGTAGACGACACGTGGTTCGCGTTCATTTGCGCTTTGGACTTCCCGAATCCTGCGGCCTGCTATCGGTGCAAGGGCGCTGATTGCCCGTGGTGCGACGGTTCCGGCACGATCCCGCCCGATGACCCGTACAACGAAGCCGTGTGGCGGAAAGCTAACCCTGGCATCGGTCCCGGTCCTGGATATACGCCGCAGTTGGAACGGATGCGCGAATCGGCGACCGAAGCCCGGCAGCGGCCAGAAAAGACCGGCGAGTTCTTCCAGAAGAATCTCAACATCATCGTCTGCTCGAAGGACAAGGCGGTTCCGCCGGAGTTATGGGAGGCGTGTCGCGGCCCATTGTCCGATTGGAAGTCGGCGGCACGCATTCACGGCGGCGTCGATCTGGGTCGCTCGAACGATTTCGCCGGCGCGGCTGTTGTGGCGCGGTTCGACGAGCGTGACGACTCCGGCGCGGACTTCATCCGATTTGAGATTCGATCCCGCGCTTGGACGTGCGAAGAGCGTCACGAGGACGTCAAGACGCCGCAGATCGCTCGCTGGTGCGGGGAAGGCCGGCTCAGTGAGTGCGGCGGCGACCAGATTCTTTTCACCGACGTGGAAGACTGGTGCGTTCGGCAGTCGGGAACCTATGGCGTGCGGACTTGGGCCTACGATCCGGCGTTCGGTCCCATGCTTGGCCAGCGCCTGCAAGAGATTCACGGCCAGACAATCTTCCCGTTCACACAGTCGGCCTATCACTACAACGCGGTTACGCGCGAACTGCGCGCCGCTTTGACTCGCGTGCACAAGGTGCACGGCAAGCAGGTTCGCGCCATCACGCACGACGGCGACCCAGTGCTCGCCTGGATGATGACCAACCTCATTGTCCGCAAGAACGCGAAAGACGAGTGGATGCCGGACAAGGGCGCGAGTCCGCAGAAGATTGACATCGCCGTGGCCGTGCTGATGGCGATGTCGGAATGCCTGTATTCGGCGCAGGAAAACAGCATGTCAATTTACGACCGCGAAAATCGCGGCTTCCTTGTGATCGGTTAAAGGACACGCATGCTCCCCCCGAATGTCTACTCCGCCAGCGTTAGCCCGTCGAATGTGCCAGACACGTTCCGCAAGTTCCGCGCGCCAGTGGTGCTCGATGCGTCCGGCTCGATCAAGCGGCTGCCGGAAGAAGTGGATTGGTGCCACATCCAAGAGGGCGACTTGCTGATCGTGCTCTGTATCGGAGACCGACCGTCGGGCGGATTCGTGCTCGATGACCTGGAGTTTTGGAAGGTGACGGCGAAGACCGCCGAGGACGAGTTCGACGTGCTCTATACACGTTTCGTCGGATTCTCCAGCGGGCAGTCGGTACACGACCGGCTGAACGAATTGTTTGCGACTGACGAATGAAGCCGCCGCGTTGTGCGACGGCAGAACAGTTTTTGAAAGGAACGGAAATGAGTGTTCGGGATTTGAAAGAGGCGTCGAGGAACTTGGACCTCGACGTGTTTGAGCGGCTCGCGACTTACGGCATTCCCGGCGAATTGTCGAATCGGGATTTGGCGATTGCCGCTGCCACGTTCTGCATCGCGTACCGCACGATGACTGGCGAGCGCGACGAGAACCTGGAGGAAGCAATCCACAGGCGCATCGAGGCGTCAAAGCTCCTCGATGAGCGGGAGGTGGCTCGCATGACCGGCGCGATTCAAGCGTACCGCGGGATCATCAATGCCATCGACGAACAATGGGAAAAGCTCGTGCCAGAGTATCAAAAGCAGGTCGCTGGCAGCGCAAACCAGCAAACCTACCACCTGTTTTTGACCCTGCTGAAGTCCCTGCGTGACGGCATTCGGGGACCGGCGAACGACACCATCGAACAGTTTCAATCCCTGACGGCAGGAAAGGCGGCCTAACATGGCGATTCCACGTGTCAAGAAGTATCACGACGGCCACGCGTTCATTCACCTGTTTGGACCGATTGGCGCGAAGGGCATCACGACCGACGACTGGTACGCGGCGCTGAACAAATGCCGCGACTGCAAGCGGCTCGTGGTGCTGATCGATTCGCACGGCGGCCAGACCCGCACGTCATGGGAAATGGCGAAGTCCTTGCGGGAGTTTCCTGCGGAGACGGAGGCAATTGCCGTCGGAGTTTGTGCTTCGGCGGCGGTTGACGCGCTGCAAGCGTGCGGCTATCGCTACGCTCTCGTCGGTTCGACGTTGATGCTGCACGAAGCGAAGGCGGCGAATCAGGAATTGGTCGACGCGGAAACGCTGGCGATGTTGGATTTCTACTCGCCGCGAACCCGGCCGCGAAACCATATGCTTTGGGGTATCGACAACTGCGCGTCGCCAGAGCAAATCGAGTCGTGGATTCAACACGAAACTTGGTTTAGCGCCGCCGAGGCCAAGTTTTACAACCTCGTGATGGACGTCTTGGAACCGTCCGCGCAGATTCCGCTGCGAACTGAAGTCGATCTGGCGGGGCGCAACCGGCCCGATAACCACCCGCCGTACGTAGTCCAGCGAAGCGGCCAGATTGTTCCGTTGCCGGAAGTGTCGGCGGACGCGCTGCCAGAGGCGACGCTGCCTGATGCGTTCACGACAGACGTGTCCGTGCCGGAGTGGAAATTCGAGTTCGAGTTGATGGAACGGATACGGGAACTTCGGCAGCAAAAGCTGCATCGGTTCGATCCGACGCCGATTCTGCCTCCGCCGATCCCGGCAAGGCTTTATGAGCACATGGTGGCCGGTCAATCGCAGGCGGCAGATCTGCGGAAGCGGTTGCAGGCAGCGACGGCGGTATCTCGCTCGACTGGCAAGCCGGACGCTCGGGAACTGATGCGCATCGAGCGGTTGAAGGCGCTTGTCGGATTCAAATGACTACCCGCTCGCCGTTCGCGCCGGGACTTTGCTCCACGTGGTCGGCGCGGCGGCGGGCGTTCGGAAAAACAGGGCCGGTGTAGGTCCTGGCTCCCCGTAGAGCCACTGCGGGGGGCGAATACACGACGGGAAATGACGATGACACCGACGATCTGCCACTGCCCGCGCTGCACGATGCGCCGCGCGTCGATGAGACCGCAGCGAGTTCGCACGCGAGAGGAAATTGAGGCGGACCGCCAACGGCGCGCGGCTGAGCGTGAAGCGCGGCTGCGTGTTGCAGTTCTGACGCCTCCACCGGCGGAGGAAATCATCCACAGTTTTTCCGGCTACGCGATTATTTGGGGCGCGTGGTCCGTCCATCGAGCGGAAGAGAAGAAAAACAAGCGCGGCCTCCACAAGCGCCGTGTCATGCGCGGGGCGCTCGATGACTGGATGCAGTTAGACCGCGAGGTCTGCGTTATTCAAGACCAGAACGAAGACTCGCCGGTTTTCGCCAAGCGCTCCGATGGCAGCTTGCAACTGGAATGCGACGACATCGGCATGATTGCCACGGTGCATCTCCGCGACACGGCCGCCAATCGCTTGCTGGCCTATCGGGTGCGTACGGGGGCGCTGCGGGGCTGGTGTTGCCGCACGTCAGAGGGAACTCAGACGCGGGAAGAACTCGACATGCCATCGTTCACGGCGTCCAGGGTGAGCCTGCTAAACGTCGCTGTGGTCATCCGCTCGATTCCACACATCCCAAACACCGCCGCAGCTCCAAAGCTTTTAACCGGCGGACCCGAAATTGAGGAGACTCTCCATGTGCATGGCTGAACCGCTTTGCCCCAGTTGGACCCAGCAGTACGTCGTCGGATCGAACGGAAACTACACGCTCGGCGTCGGCGGGACGCTCATCGGTTATTTCATCCCGACGACCACGCGGAACCACACGATCGGGGCAACGCTCGTCGGTGGCTTCGATGCCAGCAGCGGACAGATCCACAACGACGCGTCGAATTGCTGTCTCGCTTCGTCGCTCGGCTCGTTCAACGTGGCGACGGATTTAACCCTCACACTGACGGCAGGCCAGATCTACATCATCTGCTTATTCAACGCCGTCGGCAGCAACACTTACTCGATTCAAATCACGTGATCACTCCGTCGGCTGCCCAACGGCTTCAAAGAACTCCGGCGTGCCCACTGCGGGGAACGTCTTCGTTGGCGGCAATTCCATGTCCTCGACTTCAAGTTGCCGTTCGATCATCTCCGGGGTGTCGAAGTTCTTCAGCCCGTGTTGCACGCCCAGGTTGTAGATGAAGTAGGAGCCGATAGCCAACCCCGCCGAGACGAGTATCAGAAACAAAGGACGCAACGTGTTGAATTCAGCAACCAGCCATTTGAACATTCCAGACGACCTCCTCTCAGAGTGCGAGTGTCACAAGCGAGTCGTTGACCACGACCCCAACGACCCTGGCCGCGAGTACGAATACTGCGTCGGCCGCTCCGTGACTGAAAGACACAATCCGCCTCGCAAACGTTCCAACGAATGGCGCGCCGACCACGGATTGCAGCCGCTGCCGTACCGCGCGGCAAAGCGCGCCTCCACCGAGAACGCGCGCTCGCCGCGAACGGATCAAACAAAAAGATCGGCTAAGCCACGGCTGCCCCGCGCCGTCGTCGGCGATCGGCTGGAAACAACGCTGAAAGCACTCGGCATCACCAAGTTGCACGCGGAGAAGCGGGACGGCGCGTCGTGCCAAAGCTGCCAGCGGATGCAGGCTCGCATGAATCGCGACGGCATCGAGGGCTGTCGGCTGAACATCGACGGATACGCCGTAGAGTTGGCCGCACGAGCGGGGGACTATTCGACGGCGGATTGGCTGGCGGCGGCGGCCCGCGCCGTCGCTTCCGGGCTGGCGTTCTCGCTGAACCCGCTCAGCCCGTTCCGCTCGCTCGTCGAATACGCCATCGCGGCGGAAGAGCAAAAGATCGAACAGGCAAAGGCCGCGTTGGCCGCTGCCAAATCTCAGACCGAAGGAAAGATCGAATGAATGGCGAGAAGTTTGTGCGACTGTGTACGGCAACCCTGACTGTCGAACTCTACGACGGCAGGCAAATGCCGGTGGAAATGAATCTGCTGATCGCGACCGCCGGTGCCGACCCCGAGGAAGTCGTCCTCGTGCACAGCGAAGCCGGCGAATCCTGCTCCTCTTGGACCGGCGAGACCAAGGCGTTCGGGACGCTGGCGTTGTGCACGGACAGCGACGACGAGGACGGCTGGTGTATCTGGCGGCCCGATGCGGCCGAAGACGCGGCATTGGATCCGGTCCGCCTGAAGACCCGCGAGCGGACGCATCCATACTTGGAAGGCGAAGTCTCGTTCGGCGGCGTGTCGGCGCTCGTGGAAATCCGGCCGAACTATAAGCGGTTCTGCCCGAAGTGCAATCCGGACCCGGCGGCGTGCAGGCTCAACTGATGGCACCGTACCATTTCCGCTGCAACGGCGCCGTCATCCTGGCGTTGGCGGTGCTCGTGGCGCTGTGCAAGCTGGCCAGCGCGATTCTGGCTCTTTGACAATCCGGTCAAGCTGGTCCCGTTTGCTTGCGATTCGGGAAACGGCGCAGTAAATCACTTCTGTATACCACTCAGTTCCATCAATTGAGGAGAAGTGAATGACTGACATCACACCCTGCGACGATCTTCCCGAACGCTTTCGCGCCATCTGTCGCGGTGAAGACCCCGCAGTGAATCGCGAACAAACGAACGCCTATCGGGCCGATGGTTTCCGTGGTCAAATTCCGCCGCAGCCCGAGATCGATGAAGAGGGAGTTTTCCCGGAGAGGATGACGCCGAACTGGCCGGTCCCGGTCCCGGAAACGATCTACTCGGATATGCGAGACATCGACGCCGATAAACCGCACCGCAAAGGAATTGGCATCTTTCACG
>CAZDGB010000345.1:0-7186 GCA_964504645.1 uncultured Planctomycetaceae bacterium
CAACCTCGGCTCGAAGCTGACGATGAAATACCCGGCGATCTACCTGATGGAGCCCGGCGCCCGCGGCGAGACGCTGTCGATCGCCTTTGCCGGCAAAGGCCAGCATCAGGACGCCGGGGCCAAGATGGTCCATTGCGCGCCGCACACGTCGAGCCGCATCATCTCGAAGAGCATTTCGAAGAACGGCGGCCGGTCGAGTTACCGCGGCTTGGTCAAGGTCCAGAAGGACGCCCATCACTGCAAATCGAACGTGGTCTGCGACGCGCTGATTCTTGACCCGTCGAGCCGCAGCGACACGTATCCGTACATCGAAGTCGAGCAGGACAACGTGGCGATCGAGCACGAGGCCTCGGTGTCGAAGATCGCCGAGGAACAGTTGCTGTACCTCATGAGCCGCGGAATGACGGAGCCGGAGGCGTCGTCGATGATCGTCACGGGGTTCATCGAGCCGCTGGTGAAGGAACTGCCGATGGAATACGCCGTGGAGATGAACCGCCTGATCGAACTGCAGATGGAAGGCTCCGTGGGCTGAGGCGGCGAGATGTCCAGCGTTGGTAGGGTTTGCCGAGTCTTCGAGGCGAACCTTTCTTGGAGTTGTGGTTCGCCTCGCAAAGCCCGGCAAACCCTACGTTTCTCTGTCTCACGATCCGCAAGCTTCCGAACCATGACCGCAATGTCCGCCACCCTGCCCGGGTTTCATGCCGACCGTTTTCAGGAATTTCTCGCCGACCGTGAGGAGCCCGACTGGTGCGCCGCCGCGCGGCAGGCGGCATTTGCGCGGTATCAGCAGTTGCTGAAAGAACCGCTCGATCCGGAGGAATGGAAGCGGGTCGATGTCCGCGCGCTGCGGCCGGAGAAGTTCGCCATCCAGGGCGGGGCCGAGTCGACGGCCGCATTCCAGACGCTGCTCGCCGACCGCGCCGCGTTCGCGGGCACGGTTTCCCATGTCGACGGCCAGGCGCAGCCGTCGTCGCTCGCCCCGGAATGGACCGCCCAGGGAGTCGTCTTCGGCAGCTTGAGCGAGCTGGTCCGCACGCATGGCGAATTGCTGCGGCCCCATCTGCTGACGGCGGCGGCCGGCAAGCTCGACCGTTTCTCCGCGTGGCACGCCGCGTTCTGGACCGGCGGGGCAGTGCTCTACGTGCCGAAGAACGTCGAAGTCCGCGACCCGCTGCACAGCCTGATCGGGTTGTCCGCCGACGGCGCGGCCGATTTCAGCCACACGCTCATTATTCTGGAAGAAGGGGCCTCGGCGACGCTGCTGGAGGAGACGGTTTCCGCGAACCCGCAAGCGAGCGGGCTGCACGTCGGGTCGGTTGAACTGCTGCTCGGCCAGGGTTCGCAACTGCGGTACGTGCAATTGCAGAACTGGAACGAGAAGGTCTGGCATTTCGGCCATCAAGCCGGACGCGTCCAAGCCGACGCCTCGCTGCAATGGACCGTCGGCGGGCTCGGCGCGAAGCTGGCCCACATCCATCAGGATGTGTTCCTCGACGGCAAGGGAGCCGCGGCGGAAGTCAACGGCATCACGTTCGCCACCGACCGGCAGGTCCTGTCGTACTACACGCAGCAGACGCACAACGCCCCGAACACGCAGAGCGACCTGTTGTACAAGGATGTCGTTCGCGACCGGGCCCGCTGCATCTGGCGCGGGATGATCAAGGTCGCCCCCGCCGCGCAGAAGACGGACGGCTATCAGCGCAACGACGGCCTGCTCTTGAGTGAGACGGCCCGCATCGACGCGATTCCCGGCCTGGAGATCGAAGCCGACGACGTCCGCTGCACCCACGGGGCGACGGCGGGCCAGGTCGACGAGGAGCAGTTGTTCTACGCCATGTGCCGCGGCCTGACGCGGTCTGAAGCGATGCACATGATCGTCTCGGGCTTCTTCCAACGCGTGTTCGACCGCATTCCGGTCGAAGTCGTCCGGGAAACGCTGGGCGAAGCGGTGGAACGGAAGCTGGGCATTCGGGAATAATGGATTCCGGAGGACAAACCATGAGCGCCGTGCTGGATCCGCCGGTCGTTCGCCTGGATGCCAGTTGGAATGGCCAGGCAATGACGCCCGAAGAATTCGACGCCGTCCAGGACTGGGACGAAGGCTACGAATACGAGCTGATTCGAGGGACGGTGATCGTGAACCCGATTCCATCCGAAGGTGAAGTCGATCCGAACGGAGAATTGGAAGCCCTGTTTCGAGCCTATCAAGCGACTCATCCGCAAGGCAAATGCCTCGATAAATCACTGCAGGAACGTTACGTCTATTTGCCCGACGGCTCGCGGCGCAAGGCGGACCGTATCGTCTGGGCCGGGCTGGGACGCCGACCTCACCCAAAACAAGACGTTCCGACGATCATCATCGAGTTCGTCTCCAAGGCCGCCCGCGATCGTCGCCGCGACTATGAAGTGAAACGCGAAGAGTATCTGGCGCTCGGCGTGAAGGAATACTGGGTCATCAACCGCTTCCGCCGCAACATGACCGTTTTTCGGCCTGACGGAACGGAACTGCTGATCGCGGAGCACGACCGGTACCAGACTCCGCTGCTCCCCGGATTCGAGCTGCCGCTCGACCGCTTGTTCGCCTTGTCGGATGAATGGGAAGAGGAAGACGCATGACCGCCCTGATGGAACAGATCGCTGCTGCCGACGAGCTCGCCCCCGGCGAGCGGAAGTCGGTCTTCGTTGACGACACGCCGGCGCTGCTCGTGCGGCTCGGCGACGAGTACGTCTGCATCGAAGACGTCTGCACGCACGACGGCAATCCGCTCACCGACGGGCCGATCGTCAACGGCCAGATCGTCTGCCCGCGCCACGGCGCGCGATTCGATCTGAAGACCGGCGCGGCCCTGTGCATGCCGGCGACCGAGCCGGTGACGACATTTGCCGTGGAAGTCCGCCCCGACGGGATCTACGCCGGGGCAAAATCCGTCGAGTTGCCCAACACGATGCGCGCCGCTCCTGCGGCGGCGCAACTTCCCCGCGAAGCGCCAGCGAGCGCGGAGCCTTCCGTCGATCCCGTGACGGGCGAGCCGTCGCTGTCCGACGAAGGCAAACTCGTCGACGCGCTCCGCGAGGTCATCGATCCGGAATTGATGATCAACATCATCGATCTCGGGCTGGTCTACGGCATCAATTACCGTGCGGAAAACCGGCAGGTCGACGTCGAGATGACGCTCACCAGCCCGGCGTGTCCCGCCGGCCCTCAGATCATCCAGCAGTCGAAGATGGCGCTGGAACGGCTGGCCGGCGTGAGCCAGGCGAACATCAAGCTGGTGATGACGCCCCCCTGGTCGCCGGAACGCATGACCGACGAGGCGCGGGACATGCTGGGGATTTTCTAACGGGCCAGCGATTCAGTCGAGCATCAACTGCAGGATGTGCACGTCGAGGTAGCGGCCGAATTTGTAGCCGACTTCCTTGAGCGTGCCGACGGGCTGGAATCCGAACGACTGGTTGAGATGCAGGCTTTCGCGGCTCTCTTCCGCGGCCCGCGCGATCAGCGTGTGATACCGCAGCCGGCGGGCTTCCGCGATGATCTCGCTCTTCAGCAAGCGGCCGATCCCCCGGCCGCGATGGCTCGCCTGGACGTAGAACGACGTCTCGGCCGTGGCGTCGTAGGCCGGGCGCTCGGACCAGCGCGTCAGGCAGGCCCAGCCGGCGATGCAGCCGTCCACGACGGCGACCAGCACGGGATGCCGCTCGTCGTGGGATTGGAACCACGCGATGCGATCGGCGAGCGATTTCGGCTCCGTGTCGAACGTCGCCGTCGTCGTCCGGATCGCTTCGTTGTAAATCTCGGTGATCGCGGGAACGTCGTCGAGTTCCGCACGGCGCACAATCACGGCATTCGAGGTCATACTCGCCAGTGTAATGCCGCCGCACCGATTTGAAAGCAGCACGGCCGTTACTTCGCCGGCTTCGGCTCGCAGTACGAAAGGGCGATCAGCGTATACGCCGTCGCCAGGTTCGGGTCGCCTTCGTACCAGCGCGGGGCGGTGTTCACCCAACTGCCGTTCTCGCCCTGCAGCGAGAAGACATGCTCAGCGAGCTCTTTCCGCCAATCGTGCTCCTTGCCGGCGGCGTCTTTCACCACGTCGTCGCCCGTGGCGGCCATCGCTTTGGAGAACACCATGAAGTAGTAGTACAGCCCGTTCTGACCCATGCCGGGGTTTTCCTTCACGGTGTAGAACTTGTGCACCCACTCCCAGGCGGCCTTCATGCGGGGATCGTTGGGATCGACGCCGGCGAAGATCATGCTCTTGAGGCCCGCATACGTCATGTTGCCGTACGAGCGCAGCCCCCCTTCGGGCGTGGTGCCGGCCGGAGACTGCCCGCCGAGCGCCGGCGTGTAGAAGAATCCGCCGTCGTTGACTTTGGACGCCGGCGGCGTCGTGTTGAATTCGCTTTCCAGATTCTGGCACCGCGACAGGAAGACGAGCGCCTTCTGCACCGCGGGGTCGTCTTTCTCAGCGCCGGTCGCTTCCAGAGCTTCCAGGAAGAAGAGTGTGTTCGACAGATCGGGCCGGTCCTTGTTCTTGCCGTAGCCCTGCCCGCCGTACTTCGGGTCGGTGCGGTCGACGTCTTCGGATTCGTCCCATTGCAGCTTGCGGACGAACGCCTCGGCATTTTTCAGCGTCTTGTCGTAGCGGCCATCTTTATTGGCGGCATGCAGCGCCAGGATGACGATCGACGTTTCGTAATTCGAGTGGTTGCTCTTGGGCAGATAGATGCCGCCGTCGGGCTGGATGAACGACTCGAGGTGCTTGAGCGCCTTCGCCACCGTCGGGTCGTCGGGTGAGACGCCGCTGGCAAGGAGCGAATACGCGACCAGGCCCGAGATACCGGGCGCTTCGGGAGAGGTCCAGCTCCCTTCCGGAGTCTGGGCCGTCTTGAGGAAGTTGATCCCCTTCGTGCGGGCCGCGTCCAGATCCTTGGCGCTCGGGCCGAAATCGGCGGCGGACAACGCAGAGGACACGAACAGCAGCGCAATCGAGGTCGCGGATTTCATCACAGCGGCGTTCCCGGAATGGAGTCTTTGGCGTTTCTGGCGGCCGGACGGCGCGTTCGCGATCCGGCAGTTTCATTTTAACCCGCGCGAGGCGGAATCCTATCGCTATTCTGGCCCACTGCTCGCAAGCTGCGTGCCAAATCTGGCGGGAGGCGACGTCCGCGGCGCTTAGAACTCGCCGACGACTTCGCCGCCGGCGCGGGTGCCGAGCGCCCGCCAGACGCCGAGGTCGATGTTCTCCGTGATCGAGCGGACCGAGCCGTCCATCAGGGCCGCATTCACGATGCCGACGTGCCAACTGCGCGAGACGAGAATGGCATAGCTCGGCGAGCCCGTGCTGCCGTTCTTGCCCTCCTGCCAGGAGTTGTAATCGATGTCGTAGGTGATGCCGCCGTCGGTGTAGGGGACCACGGTGTTCGGCACGACGGTGGTCGTGAAGCCCTCGTGATGACAGCGGCCGTCGGCCCATTCGGTGTGGCCCGTCGCCGGATTGAGTTTCTTATCCAGCCCGGTCAGCGCCGAGACGATCGACAGCGCCGCGTATTCGTCGGCGGGAACGGCGGTCGACGACGGCGGTTCGTTCCGCAGGTACGGCGTCCAGGCCTTGACCTCGGCGGCCAGCAGCGTGTTGCTCGTGCCGTCGGTGTAATTCCCCATGCGCATACGGGAGTTCGGGCCGAACGAGCCGTCGCCCAAGGCGCCGGTGGCCGGGTTGAATACCATCCACGTGCCGAAGTTGAAGCCGTACGTCGTCGGATACAGAAACACTTTGCCGCCGCCCGGGTCGCGCACCTGGTCGGACTTCGGATCGCTGGGGCAAGAGTAGACTGGCACCTTCAGACCGTGAATCGGCGTCTGAAAGTCCCAGGCAATCGACAGGTTCACCACGTTGTAGAGATTCGCCTGGTCGAGGTACGGCAGGATGCGGCCGTGAATCGACCACGAGCCGTTGTTCGCCGTGGCAGTGACCCCCAGGTCGATCGACGCGCTCGGCGGAAACACGGTGAACGTCGATTCGTAATTGTGCATCCCCAGCCCGATCTGCTTGAGATGGTTCTTGCACTGCGTCCGCCGGGCCGCCTCTCGCGCCTGCTGCACCGCCGGCAACAACAGGGCGATCAAAATCGCGATGATCGCGATCACCACCAACAATTCGATCAGCGTGAAACCGGTGCGTACGGAACGACTCCGTGCTGCCATGAGGGGCCCTTCGCTCGAGTGAAAATCTTACGGGATTGTCAGTCGTTGCGAGGCAGTTGCAAGCGGCGTGCCGCGTGCAAATATGTCGTTTTTGACAGAAATAGCGATGTTCAAAGCAAAGAGCCTGTCGGTCTGAGCGACATCCAGTCGAACCGACCGACACCTGACGCGCTCATTCCTGCACGGCGACGCCGCGGCGGAGCATGGGCGGGACTTCGTCGTCTCCAGTTCGCCCATCGTCTTTTCGGCTCATCGCTCCACGAGCGGCTTATGCGGCGGACTTTCCGACAAGTACCCCGCTTCGATGAGCGAATGAATCAAATCCTGATAGTGCTGCTTTTTGTCTACTCCGAGATCAGATTCAAATGCAGAATCCAAGCTCCACAAGTCGAAATACGCAGATTTTGCCGTAGGGTCTGCTCCAGCCTTAATCAATTCACTCGCTATCCCAAAACGATGTGCGCCAAACGCATTCCAGAATGGTACATACCCTTTAGAATCCTTGTGATTAACATCAGCGCCGTGTTGGATTAACTCGATAACATTTTGAATGCGCCCTGCATCAATTGCATAAAAGATCGGTGTCGAATTTGGATAGTGCCGGTTGCCCGTATTCGGTTGGTTCGGGTTGCCTCCATGGCGCAACGCTTCCCGAATCCAAAATGGGTCTTCTTGTTTTGCAGCAAGATGAACGACAGATGTTCCGCGATCATCGCAATGATTCGGATCAGCACCCGACGACAGCAACTTCACATAGATCTCCTTGTCGCCCGCCAAGACCGCTGCATGAAGGGCCGTCTGCTTTCTTCGCCCTTCTTTGTTCACGTCGATTCCTGCCGTGAGCAATTTCTCGACAGACGCGGCGTCATTCTGCTTGACAGCCCGAATGAGCGGCGGCTCGACAACAAACCGGAAATAGACGTAGTGGCCTGCCCCCGTTGGTTGTGCCAGTCGTTATGAGAGTGCCGGTTGGTTGGA
>CAZDGB010000346.1:0-7168 GCA_964504645.1 uncultured Planctomycetaceae bacterium
CGTCGGATTATGGCCAGTTTGGCGGTCTGATTGCAAAACGAAAACGGGACGTTCTTGACCGCAATGTTCCCGGCTGACGATTTTGTGAAGGTGTTTTCGTTGGAGTTCCGGCTGCAACCGGTCTGCTCGGATTTGAAATCTTAAGCAAAGACCGGCTGCAGCCGGGACTCCCACGAAGCGGAATTGACCAACCGACCGGACTCTCTGGATAATCGAACAAGGATTGCCGCGTTCCGGAAGGCGCTACCATGACTCCGAACCCATCGCAGGCTCCGCGCGCTCAGTTCTCTCGCATGGAAGCCAGCACGCAGGACGACTGGAAGATCATCGTCTCCCAGTTCCTGCCCTATGCGAAAGCTCTGCCCAATCGCATTCTCGATCATCTCCGCCTGCTCGACGGCGACTTCGGCGGCTTTCCCGTGGATCGGCTGACGCACTCGCTGCAGACCGCGACGCGGGCGCACCGGGCCGGCCGCGACGAGGAATACGTGGTGTGTGCCCTGCTGCACGACATCGGCGATACGCTCGGCTCGTACAACCATCCGGAGATCGCCGCCGCGATTCTGAAGCCGTTCGTCTCGGAGGCGAACCATTGGATGGTGCAGCATCACGGCATCTTTCAGGGGTATTACTTCTTCCATCACATCGGGATGGACCGCGACATGCGGGACGTATTTCGCGACCATCCGCATTTCGCGCAGACGGAAGACTTCTGCCTGACGTTCGACAATCCCTCTTTCGACCCGCAGGCGGAGACGTTGCCGCTCGATTTCTTCGAGCCGCTGCTGCGGCGCGTGCTGGCGAACCCGAAGAACTCCATCTACAAGGCGGCGCTGTAGCGCCGGCGCGGAAAGGCGAACGCGATGTTGCCGAGCCTGGCCGGGAAAACCCTGTTCATCACGGGAGCGAGCCGGGGCATCGGCCACGCAATCGCGGTGCGGGCGGCCCGCGACGGGGCGAACATCGCCGTGGTGGCGAAGACCGATCAGCCCCACCCCAAGCTGCCGGGAACCGTGCATACCGCGGTGAAAGACATCGAAGCGGCCGGCGGAAAAGGGCTGGCCTGCCTCGCCGACATTCGGGTGGAGGAACAGGTGGCGGCCGCCATCGAACGGACGCTCGCCGTGTTCGGCGGGATCGACATCCTTGTCAACAATGCCAGCGCGATTCAGTTGACGGGAACTGTCGAGACCGACATGAAACGGTTCGATCTGATGCAGAGCGTCAATGTCCGCGGCACGTTTCTGTGTTCCAAACTCTGCATTCCCCCTTTGCGGCAGGCCGCGAATCCGCACATTCTCAACCTCTCGCCGCCGTTGAACCTGGAGCCCCTGTGGTTCCAGAACCACGTTGCTTATACGATGTCGAAATACGGCATGAGCCTGTGCGTGCTGGGGATGTCGGCCGAACTGTCCGCGTGGGGCATCGCCGTGAACGCCCTTTGGCCGCGCACGGCGATCGCCACCGCCGCGGTGCGGAACCTGCTTGGCGGCGAGCATGCCGTGCAGCGGTGCCGCAAACCGGAGATCATGGCGGATGCCGCCCACGCGATCCTGGTGCGCGACAGCCGCGCGTGCACGGGGAATTTCTTTATTGACGACGAAGTCCTCGCCGGCGAGGGAGTCACCGACTTCGACCGCTATGCCGTAACGCCCGGCGCCGAATTGCTGCCGGACTTCTTCGTTTGATTTCAATTGATCGTTCCCTGTGTCCCCCCGGTCGGAAGAGTCAGCGGCATTTGCGGCAGCGAGCGGGCAGCGAGAATGTCGAACTGGACCTCCTGATACGACAGCCGCCCACAGGCGTAGGCGAAGAAGGCGTTCATCAGCGCGGAGGCGACCGCGAGATTCGCCATCAGAATCTGCCGGCTGGAGACCGCGAGCTGGCCGCAATCGATCTGGCTGGGAAGTTTTCCCTGCGCATCGCGGATTTCCGGATGGAACCGCGTGATCGGGGCGGAGAGATCGACGCCGTCGCGGCGGATGGCGATTTGCACGTTGCCGAATGTGCCCCGTTTGTCCGGTAGTTCGACGCCGTCGTTCCCGCCGCTGAAGAGGACGAGGTTCCGCAGCTTTCCAACATGCTCGGACGCCAGCCGCCGCGTGGGGTGGTTGTCGACGCATAAGAAGAGGTAATCGCCCTCGCGGATCAGCCGGTCGAGATTATCGGGCTGAAGATATTCCGGTACCGCGACGAGCGTCACGTCGCTGTCTTCGAGGACGCTCGCGATTTCGGACGCCTTCACTTCGGCCTTGTTGCCGGCCCGGCTGAACCGCATCCGCTGCTGATTGGCCGGCTCGAAGGCATCGCCGTCGATCAGGACAAGCCGTAGCGGGATTTGCAGGCTTTTCAGAAAGAGAGCGAGATAATCGAGCACGATGCCCCCGACGCCGCCGAGCCCGACGATCTTCACGCTGGCGTTGTCGGGCAGAACGGGAACGAGATCGTCGGTCATGGGAGCTGCGTTGTTCGCGGACATCAGGTGTGACTCCGATAATCGCGGGGATCGTCGTCTGGGTCGAACGGCAACCGCCACGGCGAGGTGCTGTATCCGTTCGAGCGATGATTGCGGCCGGCGTCGTGGCTGCTGGGGCGCGGCCGCTGGATGACGATCTGCAACTGATCCATCCAGGTGGCGGGAATGAAGCGGCGCGCCTGGCGAAAGCCGCGAAAGAAGTCCACCGGCCGGAATGAGAACCGCGTGCTGTCCACGCTGAAATCGACGTGGAACTCGGGCCGCTCGCGGTCGACGTGTCCGACCACGGCGTGCAAGCCGTCGCGGTGGACTTCATCGTGCTGATCCATGTGCGACGCGTACGCCGACAGGTCGCCGTGGCTATGGATGTCGCCGACGAGCAGTTCGTGCGGCGGCACGTCGAGCGGCGTTTGATACCGCACGTTCATCGGCGAGCGGTAGCCGGCGGTCGACTCCCAGACGGTCGCTTCCTGCAGCGGCACGCGCAGCCGGTAGCGCTGGCGTTGCGTGTTCCAATAGAGAAGCACGATGGCCTCGGCCCCGTGGCGGAGGAAAACCTGCCGGAAGAAGCCGACGACGTGTTCCAAAGCTGCGGCATTGATCTGGGGGTAACGCGACCGGCACGCCGGCGCGTGCGCGGCCAGCGCACGGGGCGCCCGGTCGGTGCGGACGTCGCTCTCGAAAAACGGATGATTGCGGCACAAAAACGTGCCAGTCTGCGTGATCCAATAAAACTCCGGATCGCCCGGCCGCGGGGCCTCGGCCTCTGTCTTGAGATAAACCGGAATCGGAAGCATGGCGGACTCGGTGAAAAGAGGAAGGCAAAAAATCCTGAGTTACGCGGTTCCCGTTAGCTGGTCTTCTGCGCGAAATTCAGAAAGCGGGCGATCAGGCTCGGCCACTTCGGGCGCGGGCGGCGGTGGAAATGCGGCGCGTCGGCGGCCGTCCGTTGTTCGAGAAACATCGCTTCGATGATGTCGCCGACCGTTTGCGGCACAGGGAGCCAGTTCACCGTCACGCCGAACGCGTCATTCTCGCGGCTGGCGCGGTCCCACTCTTCGACGGGATGCAAACGCGGCACGGCGTGCGATTCCTGATACCAACTCGCCCCCTCGTGCCGTTCGCTCGACCGGTTGAAGCCGCCGTTCCACACGTGCTCCAGGAGGTCGTGAAGCTGGCCCGTCCAGGACGGCGTCTTGCGGCGTTTCAAATGCTGGGTGCAGATCCAGGCCTTCAGCCGGTTGTGGCCGGGAACCTTCGAGAGATTGAGCAGCGCCGGATAGCAGAGCTTGTCAGCCGGCCCGGTGAGGGGGCGGTTCGAGAAATACAGCTCGTTGCTGTCGGACAGCTCCAGTGTTTCGCCCTGCGCATAGAACATCGCGAACGTCACGGCGTACGGCAGGCTCAAACGCACGCGGCGGTAAGTCGTTCCCGGCCCGCATTGTTCGGGCGAATCGCCGGCGATCCACCGTAGTTGCCGCACGTGCGGCGGCGATTGATGGATCGCCAGCAACCATCCTTCGCGGCGCTCGAGCCACTTCAAGCCGTCGGGAAAGAGCGGCCCCTGTCCCGGCAGCAGCGCTTCGCGGCGCAGCATCGCGTAGAAATCGGCCTCGGCGCGTTCGACGACGACCCCCTCGTCAGTCGTGACGGTCGCCTTGCCGTCGCAGATCAGCAATTGGTCGGACATGGGAACCATTTCGATAGCGGATAGCCTGGTAGGGTTTGCCGAGTCTTCGAGGCGAACCATGTTTTCACCGTGACTTGCATCTGGTTCGCCTCGTCAAAGCCCTCGGCAAACCCTACATTCAAAACGCGGCGCCAACTCCTTTTTCGCCCGCGTCCTTGACGAAGTTCAGCACCTGTCCTTCAGCGAGCAGGAAGTCGTCGCCGACTTCGTTGCCGTCAACCAGCGCCAGCGCGTCCGGCGCGACGTTGAGCCGTTCGGCGAGTTCGGCCCGCGCCCGGCGGACCGTCATGCCGGCCAGCGGGAACGAATGCGTGTAGATGCCATGAATCACGCCCACATTGCCGGCGAGCGGCTGCTCGGTCGGTTCGAAGTCGTCGGTTTTCGCGGGACCGCCCCCAAAGCCGGGGTGGATGAGTTGTTCGGTCGACATGAGAGGATCCTTTCTTTCAGAATCCCGGTTCCGGCTTTGCGTAACCGGGATTCGCTTTGAGTTGTTGGGAACGAGAAAGTGAAACCCGGTGATCAAAGCAGAACCGGGTTTCTGATACTCAGCGGGCCAGGCGCGCCCAATGGCGCTGGCCCGGGCGGAGATGGCGCACGTTGGCCACCGCCGTGTGTTCGGGAAGATCGAGATAATCGCCCGCATTGAACTTCGTGATGTTCCGCAGATCGCCGTCCACGACGTGATGCAGCGCCTCGATCAATCGGTCGGCGCTGAGGCCCTCCAGTTCGCCGCCGTTTTCGACCGCGGTGCCGGCCACGCTCTCGATCGCCAGCGACACGGCCCGTTCGATCACCGCCCCGGTCAGCAGATCGCGGCGATGCTTCGTCAACTTTTGCCCGTCGTTCAGCGTCAATTCCAACTGGCCGGCGTCTTCCCCCTGCGGGCTGTAGAGCGACGCCACGATCCGGTCGATCGTCTGCGTCCGCAGGTCGGATTGCGGCGTGCCGTTGTGCGACGCGTAGGGGAACTTCGGTTTCAGTTTCTTGTGCAACACGGCCCGCACGCCGTCGCGGTCGAGCCGGCGGAACTCGGCCCGCACGCCGGCCAAGCGCCGCCACATCGCCGAGTCCATGATCTCGGCCCGGTTCGACGTGGTGATCCAGAACAGCGGGACGTTCGCCAGGCTGTCGGTCGGGTCGTCGAGCCGCTGCAGCAGCATGCCGATCACCCGGTCGTAGATCGCGCCGTCGAACTCGCCGCGGCGCTTGGCGAGCGCTTCGGCTTCTTCCATGAGGACGATGATCGGCAGCGCGACGGGGCGTCCGTCGATGTCGGTCGTGTCCCGCGCCAGCGCGAGGATGTCGTCGAACAAGGCGTCGATGTTCTGATCGGTCATGCCGAACAGATGCGACAACAGATCCGAAGATTTGACGCGGATCAGCCGCGAGTCAAGCTGCTCGATGCCGGCGAACTCCGCCATCAGACGATGGGCTTCGTGCAGGAACGCGCTGATGGTGAGCGTCTTGCCGGTCCCTGACGGGCCGGAGAGAAAGACCGAGCAGCGCGGCCGGAAATCGAGCCGCTCCATCAGGTGCGGATGAAAGAGCATGATCTTCAGCCGCCGCAGCATCCAGTCGAGAATCCAGTGCGGGCGGCCGATGTCGCGGGCCGCGACGACTTCGGGAATCTTCGTCGCGTCGACGAAACGGTAACGGCGGTCCTCTTCGGGCGGGACCGCACAGAAGGCGAACCGCCGCTGGGGGCACCACACCACGCGATCGTTGCGCTTCACGCGGCCGGCCGCGATGGCGTCCAGCAGCGGTTTCGCGGCGTAGAGAATCGCCGGCTGATCCTGGTATTTCACTTCGATGCAATCGCTGTCCGGCAAGGCCCGCACGAACACGGCTTCTTGCCCGGCCTGCGGCAGCCATCGGCTCGCTGCGATCACGGCCACCCCTTTGCCGTCCAGGAACACCGTCTGCCCCGTGACGAGCTCCTGCAACTGGATCGGCTCGCGGAGCAGCGGGAAGCGTTCGACTCCGTCCGGCAGAACGACGTGCACCCGCGGCTGGTCGCCCGGCAGCATCACGTCGGCGGGGCCGAGATACGTCGCCATCCGCGGCGGTCCGTCGTTGAGCGCGGCCAGTTGCTGTTCGAGCTGTTCCTTCAGCGAGGCGACTTCCACCGCCGAGCCAGCCTGCTGGGCGACTTCGATGAGGCCGGCAAGGAATTCTTCAGCCTGCGCCGCGTCGGCCTTGAGCGTGCTGAAAATCTGATAGCCGAGCCGCGCCCGCTGCGGCACGGGCCGGGCCGGATCGAGCAGCAATTTCAACGTCTCCGCTTTGCTGCCGGAAAGGGTGGGCGTCGTCGACATATCGGCTCCTCGGGGGCTTGAGAGTGGGTGTGGTCAGGACTTCAAAATTCGCACCGTGCGGGGCTGCAGCTGCGCGTCGCGCAGGCCATAACAGCGGACCTCTTCGTCTTCCCGCGCGTTCCAGCCGTAGACGACGAGCAGGGCCCACGGCTGGCCGGCGAAGACCATCTGGTGCCAGCGGAAATCGTCGTCGCTGGCGACCGCGGTCGTCCGGCTGCAGACCGGCAGCACCTGGCACGAATCGCACGTCATGCGTCCGGTTGAATCCGGCGTCGGTCCGAAATTGTGACCGTGGACCGAGCCGATGATCCGCTCGTGCGGCCGATTGAGCCGTCGACGGCGTTGCTCCGCTCGAGTCCGTACGTCGCCCCACGTGTCGCCGGAGAATTCCACCGAATACTTTTGCTCCGTGGCATGATTCGCCGGCAGACATTCGTCGATGTGCACATAGATTTCGGGAGATTGCGTATCGCGCATCAGCCGCCCGAGCCAAACACCGGCCGATTCGAGTTCGTTGCCGCGCCGCGCCAGCTCGTGGCCCGTCTGCCAGACGTCCTCCGGAACGAAGACAGGCATGTCGCCTTCAGCGGGCGCGCCGGGATCGGGTTCCTGGGAGCGCAGCGCCGGGCCGCGGAGGACGTCGCTGCGAGCGAGCAACTCGTCGAGCGACGCAGTTTCCAGCAC
>CAZDGB010000347.1:0-7138 GCA_964504645.1 uncultured Planctomycetaceae bacterium
ACAGACTGACGATGCACAGAAATCGCATGGGATATCCTCGTTTCAATGCCGCGGTTGGCAACCGCGGTCTTCGCTTTCGCGCGGATGTCCTCCGCGGCTTTGATTCACACCTCATCCGCCGGCAGATGATACCACCGCGCCAAAATCGTCGCACTAATCACGTTCACCGTCGCGAAGATCGCCAGGCCCAGCAGCGTCGAGGCGAGAATCCCAGCAAACATCGCGTCGGTTTTCAGAAACGTCTTCCAGTTCGGAATCAGGTAGCCGAGTCCGAACCACTTCTCGCTGTAACCCGCGAAGAACTCGCCGACGATCGAGCCGACCACCGCCAGGCCGCTCGACGTCTTCGCGCCGACGCACATCGCCGGCACGCTGTTCGGCAGCCGCAGCTTCCACAGCACCTGCCAGCGCGAAGCGTTGTTCAGCCGGAACAAGTCGATCAGATCGGGATCGACCGACAACAGCCCGGCGGTCACGTTCGTGATGATCGGAAACAGGCTGATGATGAACGCCACCAGCACCACGCTGTGGAAGCCGGTTCCGCACCACAAAATGATCAAGGGCGCGATGGCCATGATCGGGACCGTTTGCAGAAAGATCGCGTAGGGATAACAGCTCGTCCGAATCCACGATGACTGCGAGAACGCGATGGCGACCAACGTGCCGACGACGAGGCTCGCAAGAAACCCCGCGATCGCCGCGGCGGATGTGAAGAGCAACCCCGTGCGCAACTGCGGGCCGTATTCCCACGCGGCTTTCGCGACGTCGACGGGACTCGGCAGGATGAACTTCTTGACGTGCGAGATTTCCACCGCCGCCTGCCACACGAGCAGCACGACAAGAAATAGCACGATCGGCGGCGCCGCCTTCGCGACGCTTCGCAGCAGCGTTTTTCCGTGATTCATCGCGCCGCCTCCCGCAACTTTTCGGACACTTCCGCCGTCAAGCGGGCGAACAGCGGCGTCCCGCGCAGCTCCGCCGTCCGCGGATACGACAGTGGAATCGGAACATCGGCCGCAATCGTCCCCGGCCTGCGCGACAGGATGATGATCCGGCGGCTGAGGAACACTGCTTCCGCCACGTTGTGGGTCACGAACAGGGCGGTCCACTGTTTCTCCAGCCAGATGCGGACCAGTTCCTCGTTGAGCTGCTGCCGCAGGATGTCGTCCAGCGCGGCGAATGGCTCGTCGAGCAATAGCAGTTGCGGATCCGTCACCAGCGCCCGCGCCAGCGAGACCCGCATCCGCATCCCGCCGGAAAGATTCCGCGGCCGCTTGGCGAGGTCGTCTTCCCGCAGGCCGATGAGCTTCAGACTCTCGGCGATCAACGGTTGATGCCGGTCCGCCGGCACCCCTTGCAGTTCGAGCGGCAGCCGGATGTTTTCTACCACGGTCCGCCACGGGAGCAGCGTCGGGTCTTGAAACACGAACGCGGTCCGCACGCTCTGTTTGCGGGCCAGCGCCGGAGTCTGCTGATTCACCGTGATTTTGCCGCTCGTCGCATCAAGCAGTCCCGCGACGAGCCGCAGCAAGGTGGATTTGCCGCAGCCCGACGGTCCGACGAGCGAGACGAATTCCCCCGCGGGAATTTCGAGCGAGACGTCCGCCAGGGACGGCGGCGCGTGGCCGAACGCCATCCCGACTCGTTCAGCGACGATCAACGCATCGGCGGAATTCAAAATCACGGCTCGGGGGTTGGCGGTTGTTGAAGACGTATTCTGTCGCGGTTGCCGAATGCCCGCCAGTCAGCCCCCACCCGGCAGGCCCTGCCGGTTTACGAGGGCTTTTTCCCGCCGCCAGACGAATTTGCGATTTTTTTCCTCCAGCCGTCTTGACCCTATTCGCGGCATGAAATATCACACCGCCGCCAATCGCTTCTCCCCAGACTGGTTCAGACATTTCGTGGACTCGGCCCCTGCGGACACGCCGCCGGCCAAACTCCATTCGTAATTCGACCCTTTCCGTCTTTTCCTGCGGCAAGGCGGCGCGAAGTTCGCGCTGCCTGCTCCAGGAAAGGGCGGTTTTGAAACCATCGACTCAGACGGCTTAAAGCTCTGTAGGAGGATTTACCTTGGGCAGGATCATCGGACTGATCGGTTGCACGTGCCTGGTGATCGCCGTGCTGCGTCTGACGAACATGGAACACGTCAACGACACCCTGCGGGCCGGCGTGGACAAGTCTCCCGCCGCCAAAACGCAGTCCTCCCGCGAGCGGTTCCGCCACGGGAAGGAAATGTACCTGAAGGGCCGCTACAGCGACGCCGCCTTGGCGCTGGAATCGGTCGCCGGCGACAACACGGGGCTCTCCGCCGCCGAGCGTCGCCAGGCGAGCGACTTCCTCAAGCGGGCCAACGCCAAGCTGAACGGCTTGCCGAATCGCGGCGAGACGCTGCGAGGCCAGTCTCCCGATGAGGAGGAATTCACGCCGCCCGTCCGCCAGGCCGTGGCTCCCGGCAAACACCAGGACGCCACCCGCACCCGCGTCGAACGCCGGATGCTCGAAGCGCAAGCCGCGCTCAAGCAGGGCCATGTCGCTGAAGCGCGGAAGATGGTCGTGCAGGCCGGGCAGATGGCGCGGGATGCGAAACTCAAGTTCAACCCCGGCGAAATGACGCCGGTGCAGTTGCTCGCCCAGATCGACTCCGCGGTTCCGCAGTCGGCCGTGCGCAACGCCGGCGGACCGTTCGCCGAAGACAAATCTGCCGGCGTGCAGCTCACGGAAGGAATCGAAGACCAGGATGCCGCCGCGGAAGGCTGGAATGAAGGCGAAGTCGCCGAAGCCACGGAATCTGCGGAAGAATCCCAGGAGAACGGCGAACTCTCGACGGAAGCGCTGGCCCGCAAGCTGGTGGCTTCGGCCCGTGCCGACTTGAAAGCCGGCCGGTTCGAAGAAGCCCGCCGCAAGGCGTTGCAGGCCGACGAACTCGATGTCGCCTGGTCGCTGTTCGAAGACCAGCCGATCCTGATTCTCGAAGGCGTGGACCTGCGGACCGATTCGACGACCATCGCCAAGAACTCCGCGGCCCGCAAGACCGAAGCGAAAACCGCCAATCAAGGCAGCCGCGACTCCGCTCTCGCTTTGCTGAAGCAGGCTCGCGAGCAATTGGAACAAGGGCAGCTCGAATCGGCCCGCGAGACAGCGCTCGCCGCCCAGGAAATGAAGGTCGTCTACAAGACGTTCGACGACCGCCCCGAATTGATTCTGCAAGACATCGACGCGTCGCACAGCGCTTCGTCGAACGTCGGCGAGATCGCCGACCAGGATGCCCCGTTCGCGTCCGAGCCGTCCGCCGACGAAGCTCCGGCTCCGGACATGAAGCTCCGCAAGCAGCAAGTGCACGAGTTGCTCGGCCAGGCCCGCAAGGCCTTGTCGCAGGGTCAGCTCGAAGCCGCACGGGAATTGGCGCTCGAAGCCGAGAAACTGCAGGTGCCGTTCAGCGTGTTCGACGACCGCCCGGAAACGGTGCTCGCCGACATCGATCGCAGCGAACAGCGTCAATCGGCCGGACGGGAGATTCCCGGAGACAACAGCGGCGCGAACGTTCCCCGCTCGGAAGGGGGGAATCTCGCCGCGAAGAAACTCGCCACCGAACTCCAGCGGCAGGCGCGAGAGCTGCTCGCCGCGGGCCGTCTCGACGACGCCTACGTGAAAGCCAAGAAAGCGGTTTCGCTCGACGTGACATATGACGAAGGCGAAGAGCAACCGTCCGAACTGCTCGCCCAGATCGAACAGGCCTTCGACGGCCAGTCGCTCAGCTCGCGGACGAAGACCACCGACCCGGATGTCCGCGGCGCGACGTCGCGCGACCAGACGGCTCAGGCCGGCCTCGAACACGCCGACGCCTCGGAAGAATTCGCTCCGATCGGCATCCCGGCCCAGGACCACTACAGCCGCGGTCTGGCGGAAATGCAGCGCGGCGACCGCGAGGCCGCTTATGCCGCGTTCCTCGCCGCCCATCAATCGGGCCAGAAGCTCGATCAGGTGAAGTCGCGCCGGCTGCAGAACTTCCTGCGGGAACTCTCGCCGCGCGGCGGGCTCCGCACGGCGGCGCATCAGGAACAGGACGCGGGACCGGAACTCGCCGGACCGGGGATCCTCGACAACGTCGAACAACAGATGAACGTCCAGCACGACCGGTTGCGGAATGACGTGCTCAACGCGGTGTTCAAGGCCGAACGCCTCCGCGAAAAAGACCCCGAAAAGGCGATGAAGACGATCGACCAGTCGATCGCCACCGTGGAAGGCTCGGAATTGACGGGCGAAGCCAAGGCCTCGCTGCTCCGTACGCTGCAGCGGACCCGCAGCAGCCTGGAAGGCACGATCGCCCAGCAGATGCCGAATATCGAGCAGAAGCGCAAGAATCAGGAAGTGACCGGCATCATCGAGCGGGAAACGCAGAACCAGATCCGCATCGAGCAGGAATTCGCCAAGCTGGTCGAAGAATACAACGAACTCTTCAACCAGCGGCGGTTTGCCGAGGCGGAAGTCATCGCCAAGAAGGCGAAAGAGCTCAACCCGCGGGAGCCGGTTGCAGAGACGATGTACTGGAAGGCTCACTTCGCCCGCTCCAACGAAAGCAACAAGAAGCTGCGGGCCGACAAGGAAGAGTCGTTCTGGAAGCAGCTTGACGACGTCGATCAATCGTCCATCGTCCGCGTCGGCGACGACAAGCCGGTCCACTTCGGCGACGACTGGAAAGACCTGTCCGAACGCCGCAAGAAGGGCTTCCGGGCCGATACCTCCATCCGGTCGGATGCGGAGCTGCACATCGAAAAGAGCCTCGGCAAGCGGATTTCGCTGCACGAAGATCATGTGCCGTTCAACGAAGTCATCCAGAAGATCAGCGCGCTGGCCGGGTTCAACATCTACATCGACGACCTGGGCCTCGAAGAGGAAGGCGTCGTCACTCAGACGCCGGTCTCGATCAACGTCGAAAGCATCACGGTCAAGAGCGCCTTGAACCTGCTGCTCGAACGCTACAACCTCGCGTACACCGTGCAGGACGAAGTGCTGAAGATCACCAGCCGGATCCGGCAGCAAGGCGATATGGTGACGAAGACGTATCCCGTCGCCGATCTCGTCGTGCCGATTCCCAGCCAGGCGTCCGGCTTCGCGCCGGGAATGTCGAGCGTGCCGATGGTCGGCGTGCCGGGCATGAACGGCACCGGGGGCGCCCAGTTCAGCGTGCCTCCGGGCGGCGTCCCGACGCAGGCCTTCCCGCAAATCGGCCCGAACGCCGACGTTGGCCCGCTGGGTCTCAACACGAACTCGCCCCGCGTCTCGCAGTCGAATCGCGACTACGATTTCGACAGCCTGACCGATCTCGTCCTCTCGACCATCTCTCCCGAAACGTGGGAATCGGTCGGCGGGCAAGCTTCGATCCGGCACTATGAAACGACGTTGAGCCTTGTCATCCGCCAGACGCAGCGCGTCCACGAGGAAATCGCCGACTTGCTCGGCCAGTTGCGGCGTCTGCAAGACCTCCAGGTGACGATCGAAGTTCGGTTCGTCACCGTGTCCGACCGGTTCTTCGAACGCATCGGCCTCGATTTCGACTTCAACGTGCCGGGAACCCTCGGCCGTCCGACCGTCGACAATAACGGCAACTTCATCCCGCAGTTCGGCAGCATCCTCCAGCCGCAGCAAGGCCAGGCGATCAGCACGACGGGGACGTCCACCACCGGGACAGGCACGACGGGAACCACCGGCACCACAGGCACCACCGGCACCACAGGCACCACCGGCACCGGGTTGTTCCTGACGCCCGATCCGGAACGTCAATTGACGCCGACCAACTTCGCCAGCCCGACGGTCGTCGGTATGTCGGCCCCCAACACGTTCCAGCAGAACTTCGACATCCCGTTCCAGCAGGGTTCGTTCGACATCGGCATCCCGACGTTCGGCGGATTCGATCCCACCGCCGGCGTGCAGGTCGGCTTTGCGATCCTCAGCGATATCGAAGCGTTCTTCTTCATCCAGGCGGCTCAGGCCGATCAGCGGAACAACCTGATGTTCGCCCCGAAGGTGACGCTGTTCAACGGCCAGGTCGCCAGTGTGAGCAGCTTTGTGTCGCGGCCGTTCGTGATCAGCGTGGTGCCGACGGTCGGTATCTTCGCCACCGGGTTCCAGCCGATCATCACCTTCGTTCCGAACGGAATCTTCCTGACGGTGACGGCGGTGATCTCCGCTGACCGGCGCTACGTCCGACTCACCGTCTTCCCGCAGTTCACCAACATCACCGACGTCTTCACGTTCTCGTTCCTCGGCGGAGCCGGCGGCGGCAACGGCCAGGCGACGACCGGCGGTGGAACGACCGGCGGCGGATTCGGCGGCGGTGGATTCGGCGGCGGACAGGGCGGCGGCGGATTCGGCGGACAGGGCTTCGGCATCGGCGGCGGTATGGGAACTTCCCAACTGCTGCAAACGTCACTCAGCCAGGTCAGCGGCGGATTCGGCGGCGGCATCGGCGGCGGAACCACCGGCACGACAGGAACCACCGGGACCAACGGCGGCGTCGCCACCACCGTCACGATTCAGCAGCCCATCACCGAAGTCGTGAACATCAACACGACCGTCAGTGTGCCGGACGGCGGCACGGTGCTCCTCGGCGGCGTCAAACGCCTCCGCGAAGGCCGTGCGATGGCCGGCGTGCCCATCCTGAACAAGATTCCCTACATCAGCCGCCTCTTCAAGAACACCGGCGTCGGCCGCGAAACGGAAAGCCTGATGTTGATGGTCACCCCCCGCATCATCATCCAGGAAGAAGAGGAAGAATTGCTGGGAATTCCGACTCGCTAGAAAACAGCCGTCCGTCACGAGCAATCCGTCATCCCCGCTGGATGGGATGACGGGCAGCGAGCAGCGGACGACACCAGGGAAACCGAGGGTTCTGTCGCAAGTCCTCGGCCGCAGCGGTCTTCACGGGCAGACCGCTGCGGTTTTTTTATTGGCTGCGATCTGTCCGCGCGAATCCTACGGCAAGCAGCACTGATCCGCAGATTACGCAGATGGACGCAGATTTAAAGAGAAAGTTTGTGTGTGACGGCTTCCCGGGTGGCACGCCCTGAGGCTTTGGGAAGGGCGTGGATCTTCGCCTGCACGCCACCCCAATGAAGACTCTGAGATCGTCCGGAAATTC
>CAZDGB010000348.1:0-7106 GCA_964504645.1 uncultured Planctomycetaceae bacterium
CGAGCCGCACGGCGAGGTCCGCGCTCTGCCGTCGGAGTTCGTCCCCATCGACGCGAATTCCCTGGTATTCCATGTCGGCGAGGACGGGAATCAGCGGCCGTTCGAGGTCCCAGTACAAATCGTGCAGGTTTTCACGCTTCAGCAGTCCGGCGATGCGATCCGAGACTTGCAGCGCGTAGTCGGCGTCTTCGGTGGCGTACTCGGCAATGCGGGCCACGGGGACGTCGGCCATCGATTTCTGATTCTTCCCGGTCCCGATCAGCTCCGTGATCGACAGGCACGGCACGTGGAGATATTTGTCGATCAGCTCTTCCAGATTGTGCGACCGGGCGCCGGCGTCGAGCAAATAATCGCCGACCATCGGATCGAGTCCCAGCTTCGTCGGTTCGATGCCGACGGTGCGAAGGACAATCAGATCGTATTTCACGTTCTGATTGACGAGCTCCAAGTCCGGGTTCTGCAGGATCGGCCGCAGTTCGTTGACGACGGTCTGCGCGTCGAGGACTTTATCGAGCGGCGGGCCTTTGACGGGAATGTAATCCGCGGAGCCGGGTTCCCAACTGAAGGCCCAGCCGACGATCTCGGCCCGGCGGGGATCGAGGTTTGTCGTTTCCAGATCGAGACAAATCCGCCGCTGCGGCCGCAGACGTTCCAGGAAGTTCATGAATTCGGTGGGCGTATCGATCGTTCGCCAGACGCGCGACGTAATGGCTTCGCGGACCTGCACAGTGGCTGATTCCGCGGACGCGGCGACGTCGACCGAGACGACGGATTCGGTTTTCTCGATTTCGTCGAAGAGCGAACGAGGGCGTTTTTTGGCGGGCTGCGAAACCGCAAGCGCAGCGCCGGGCGTTTCAAATTGCTTGACATCCTGGATCAACGAGCGGAAGCCGAAGGAGCGGAACATCTCCTGTAAGCGCGGGACGTCGGGCTGCACGCCGCGGCGGGTTTGCCAGTCGAACGACAGCGGCAGATCGTCTTTTAGCCGCACGAGTTCCCGACTCAGACGAGCTTGGTCGGCGAACGTTTTCAGATTCTCGCGCAGCTTCGCGCCGGGGGCTTCGTCGGCGTGGGCGAGGACTTCGTCCAGCGTGCCGAACTGCTGCAAGAGCTGCGACGCTTTCTTCGGTCCGACCAGCGGGACTCCGGGGACGTTGTCGACCGCGTCGCCGACCAGCGATTGGAAGTCAACCACTTGATCGGGCCGCACGCCCCAGTCAGCGAGGAGTTCCGCCTCGCCGAAGTAGGCGTTCTTGCGGAAGTTGAACAGCTTCACGGTGGGCGACAGCAACTGCCGGGCGTCTTTGTCGCTGGTGACGATGTGGACTTCGATGCCCGCTTCTTTCGCCTGGCGGGTCAGCGTGGCGATGACGTCGTCGGCTTCCCAGCCGCCGTGTTCGATGACCGTGATCCCGAACGCGTCGATCAGCTCACGGATCTTCGGAATCTGCGACTTCAAGTCCTCCGGCGTTTCGGAGCGGTTCGCCTTGTATTCTGGGTAGATCACGTTCCGCTCGTTCGGCTCCGACGAATCCCAGGCACAGATCAGCCAGGCCGGCTGATGGCCGCGCAAGAGTGCGACAAGATCGCGGCTGAACCCGAACAGGGCGTTCGTCGGCTGCCCGGACGGACTGGTCATCGCCGGAATGGCGTGAAAGACCTGGAACATCAGGGAGTAGGTGTCGATGAGGTAGGCGACGTCGGGCATGAGCGATTCCGTGGCACACGTTTCTTGACGTGTGAGTCTACCGGTTCAGGACGCGAGTTTCCCGGCACGTTAGGAAACGTGCCCCACGTCTTCTCAGCCGTCTTGTTGCATCGCCCCGTTTCTGGGATACTTTTGTCGTTGGAATAGATGCACGTCGCCGGAAAGGATGCTGGCCGATGCGGGACATCCCGCCCGATTCGCTGATCGCGCGGCTGATCGCAGCGAAGATCTGCACCGTCGCCGACGTGCAGCGCGCCCGCGGCTTGGTGCGCCGGATGACGCGCGATCTGCCGGTGTTCGACACTGTCTGGGTCGACGCCCTCACGCAGCAGAAGGCCTTGACGCCGTTTCAATCCCGTTGGCTGGAGACGTCGTCCCCCGAACGGCTCGTCGCGGGCGGCTACATTCTGAGAGACGGTTTTGGCGCGGGAGCCTCCTCGCAGACGTTTCTCGCCAATGGCCCGGACCGGCGGTCAGTCGTGCTGAAACAATTGTCGATTCCCGCCGCCAATGCCGATGCGGTCGAACTACGGCTGCAACTTCTGATGGAACGTTCGCGAAACGTGACGAGTCCGCATCTCGCGGCGCCGACGTCGCTGGTGAAAGCGGACGAGCGGCTGTTCGTCGTCAGCCGGCATGTGCCAGGATTGAACCTCTCCGAACTTCTGATTCGCCGCGGGCGGTTTCCCGACGGCGTCGTGCTGTCGATCGCCGATCAACTGCTGGCGGCGCTGTCGGCCTGGCATGCCACGGGATCGGCGCACGGCGACGTGCGGCTCACGAAATTGCGTCTGACCGATCGCGGTCAGATCGTGCTCGTCGATTGCGGACTCGCGCCGACGCTGGCGCCGGAGATTCTCGTCCACGCCGTGCATTCCCCGGAGGCTGCGGACGTGATCGCCCCGGAGCGAATCGGGACGAACCTCCCCGCGACCGCCGCGACGGACCTGTACGCAGCCGGGTGCGTCTTGTGGCAGTTGCTCACAGGCCGGCCGCCGCATCCCACGGCGGACCCGCTGTCAAAGCTCGCCGCGCATCGCACCCATCGCATTGCCGACGTGCGGGAACTGGCTCCCGAAACCCCGGCGCAGCTAGCGGAACTCCTCACGCGGCTAACTTCGCCCGATCCGCAAGAACGGTCCAACAGTGCGGACGCGGCGCGGCGCTCGCTGCGGCTGCGGGGACGTTCGAGATCGGCGACGCTGCGAAACTTTCGCCGGCAATTTGATACCGCCGTGCCGCATCTCGCCGCGCGCACTCCGTCGCGCCGCCGCACCGGAACCTGGCTGGCGACGGCCGCCGTCCTGTGCGGCGCGGCGACCGTGCTGTTGAGCGATCGCGGTTTGCGGACCGAACTCCTCGACGTGGCACAGCGCTCGTGGTCTCAATCTGTGTCGGCAAAGTCCCAGCAGAACGATGCAACGGAAGATGTTGCCGCCTCCCCTGATGCCGGCCGGCCACTGCGCATTCCTCGCCCCGATGCCGAGGGAGTCATTACGCTGACCGAACGCGGACCGTATGAGATTCGGAAGATTTCGCAGGTTGGACCGCTGACGGTGCGAGCCGGTGACAATGTGCGCCCGCAGATCGTAATCGATGGCGACGCCTGGAGCCTCACGGCCCAGCAGATCGTACTGAGCGGCGTCGATATTCTTTGGAACGGCGAAACGGCTCCGATCGGACCGGAATCGCTCGTGCGGCTGAAGTCGCAGCGGTTCGCTATCGCCGATTGCCGGTTCATCGGTCCGACGAACGCGGATGGTGAGGAACCGGAGTTCGCGGCGATCGCGTGGGAATCGCTGGACGCCCGCGATCCGCAGGCCGGCGTGCTCGAAATCGAACAGGCCGTCTTTCACGGAGCGATGCAGGCGCTGCGTTGCCTTGCCGCGCCGCGGCAAGTCACGTGGCGGAACGTGCTGAAAACGGAGCCGGGCGGCGCGATCGCCGTGGACCAGACGTCGTCCGCGCGGGGTCTGCACGTCGTTATCGACAGCGTGACGCTGCGGGATACGGGGCCGCTCGTCTCGTGCGCCGGGCCGCTGGCAGAAGTCGCGTCCGCGTCGTTGCTGGAAATCGTCGCGGAGAATTCCGTCCTCTCGCTGGCGAAAGACGCGGCGCTGGTCGCACTCCGCGGCCCGAAGGCGCGGGACGATTGGGCCGACGCGATCCGGTTCGCCGGCGACGGTTGCCTCGTTCCGCCGGGCGCGGGGCTACTCGCGACCGTCGATCCGCAGCGCGGCGTCGCTTCGATCCTGGAAAGCGATCAACTCCAGTTCGACGGCTTGTTCACCGATGAGTTCGAATTCGCCGGGCCGGTTTCCGGTAATCCAACGGATTCACAACTTGCGAAGACCCAAGCTCCGCGCCGGTCGGAATCGCTGCCGGGCATTCGGGCGGAGTTGCTGCCCTGAGCGGAGTTGGAGTCCAACTACGGCAAATCGGTCTCGCCCATCAAATAGCGGTCGCATTCTCTCGCGGCGCCGCGGCCTTCGTTGATCGCCCACACGACGAGGCTTTGGCCGCGGCGGCAGTCGCCGGCGGCGAAGACGCCGTCCACGTTCGTCGTGTATTTACCATGCTCGGCCTTGTAGTTCGAGCGGGGATCGAACTCGACACCCAACTGCTCGGCGACGGGTTTCTCCGGGCCTTTGAAGCCGAGCGCCAGAAAGCAGAGTTGGGCCGGCCATTCTTCTTCGGTATTCGGCACGACGGAATACGGCGTCAACTTCTCTGGATCGGGCTTGGTCCAATCGAGCCGGACGGTCTTCAGCGCGCGCAATCGGCCCTGGCCGTCGCCCAGGAACTCGATGGTCTGGATCGAATACTCCCGCGGATCGTGATGCAGCAGCTTGTGTTTCATGTGCGCATAATCGAACTTTGCCGCGGCTTCCTGGTGGCCGTAGTCCTGCTTGTAGACACGGGGCCATTGCGGCCAGGGGTTGTTCTCGGCGCGCTGCTCCGGCGGCTGCGGGACAACTTCGAAGTTGACGAGGCTTTTGCAGCCGTGCCGCAGCGACGTGCCGACGCAGTCGGTGCCGGTGTCGCCGCCGCCGATGACGATGACGTCCTTGCCTTTCGCCGAGATGTATTTTCCGTCGCGATGCTCCGAATCGAGCAGGCTTTTGGTGTTCGCGTGGAGAAACTCCATGGCGAAGTGGACGCCCTTCAAATCGCGGCCGGGCGTCCGGGCGAAGAAATCGTTCGGATTCGTCGCGCCGGTCGCGAGGATCACGGCGTCGAAGTGCTCCAAGAGATCGCTCGCCGGGAACTGCTTGCCGATCTCGGCGTTCGTTTTGAAGATCACTCCCTCGGCGGCCATGAGATCAACACGGCGCTGCACGACCTGCTCTTTATCTAGCTTCATGTTCGGAATGCCGTACATGAGCAGCCCGCCGACGCGGTCGGACCGCTCGAAGACGGTCACCGTGTGACCGACGCTATTGAGTTGATCGGCGGCGGCGAGTCCTGCGGGGCCAGAGCCGACGATGGCGACGCGCTTGCCGGTGCGAGTCGGCGGCGGCTCGGCCTTCACCCAACCCTCGTCGAAACCCTTGTCGATGATCGAGCATTCGATGTTCTTAATCGTCACCGGCGGGTTCGTGATGCCGAGGACACAGCTTCCCTCACACGGCGCCGGGCAGACGCGGCCCGTGAACTCCGGAAAGTTGTTTGTCTTGTGCAGCCGATCGAGCGCTTCGCGCCAGTGGCCGCGATAGACGAGATCGTTCCATTCCGGAATGAGGTTGTTGATCGGGCAGCCCGCCGCCATGCCGTTCAGCAGCGTCCCCGTATGGCAGAACGGCACGCCGCAATCCATGCACCGCGCCCCCTGCTCTTTGAGCTGGGCCTCCGGCATGTGCTCGTGAAACTCGTTCCAATTCAGAATGCGCAGCTCCGGCGCCGCCTCCAACGGCGTCCGCCGCGCAAACTCCATAAACCCAGTCGGCTTGCCCATTGTTCCACCACCCGAAACGGGAAAATCCAAATTCCAAAATCCAAGTTCCAAACAAGCTCCAAGTTTCAAATCTCAAATTTGAAATCTCAAATCGAAGTGCCGAGCTCTTTTTTAGAACTTGGTTTTCTTTGGAGCTTGTTTGGGATTTGGATTTTGGAACTTGGAGTTTTGACATCACGCCAGGACCGGTTCAGCCGCCGGGGCGGTCGCTTTTTTTTGTTCTTCCAGGGCGCGCTTGTAATCGACCGGCATCACTTTCAGGAAACGGGGCAGTTCGCGGTCCCAGTGGTCCAAAATGCTGGCGGCGACTGTTGAGCCGGTGAATTTGTGGTGCTTGGCGATCAGTTCCTTCAGTTCGGCGATGTCTTCCGGCGCTTCGACCGGTTCCAGCGCGACCGATTCGAGATTGCAGTTCAGCGAGAACTGCTGCCAGCGGTCCCAGACGTAGGCGACGCCGCCCGACATACCGGCGGCGAAGTTGCGACCCGTCGGCCCCAGAATGACGGCGCGGCCCCCCGTCATGTATTCGCAACCATGGTCGCCAACTCCCTCCACGACCGTGCTCGCGCCGGAATTGCGGACGCAGAACCGCTCGGCGGCGCGGCCGCGGAAAAACGCCTCGCCATGCACCGCGCCGTACAACGCCACGTTGCCGATGAGGATGTTGTCCTGCGGCACGAACGTCGATTCCGCGGGCGGGTAGACAACGATGCGCCCCCCCGAGAGGCCTTTGCCGACGAAATCGTTGGCGTCCCCTTCAACTTCCAGCGTGATTCCCTGCGCCAGCCACGCCCCCAGGCTTTGTCCGGCGGAACCACGGCAACGAATGTGGATCGTGTCGGCGGACAGCCCGTGCGGCCCCCACTTCTTCGAGACTTCGTGGCTGAGCATCGTCCCCAGCGCGCGGTCTATGTTCTGCACCTCGATGTCGAGCCGCACGCTCTTGCCGTCTTCGATCGCCGGCCGGCATTCGCGGATCAAATCGTTGTCGAGTTGATACTCGATGCCATGCTGCTGCGAAATCTGGCAATGCGTGGCGACTTGCGGGTTCGGCTTGACCGCTTGGAACAGGACTTTCGACAGATCGAGATGCCGCGTCTTCCAGTGCGTCACCGTCGGATCGAGCTCCAAGAGATCGGACCGGCCGACCATCTCGTTGATCGTCTTGAAGCCGAGCTGGGCCATGTATTCCCGGCATTCCTCGGCAACGAGGAAGAGGTAATTGATGACGTGTTCCGGCTGGCCGGTGAACTTGGCCCGCAACTCCGGGTCCTGCGTGGCGATGCCGACCGGACACGTGTTGAGATGGCACTTCCGCATCATGATGCAGCCGAGCGTGATCAGCGGCGCGGTGGCGAAGCCGAACTCCTCCGCGCCAAGCAGACACGCCATGGCGACGTCGCGGCCGTTCTTCAGTTGGCCGTCGGGCTGCAAGCGAACGCG
>CAZDGB010000349.1:0-7105 GCA_964504645.1 uncultured Planctomycetaceae bacterium
GGGCCGCAGGGGACAGGCGTTTCGCGGGAAACGAATCTGCTCGACCAGTGGCCCGCCGACGGCCCGCCGGTTGTCTGGACGAAAAAAATCGGCACCGGCTATAGCGCGCCGTCGGTGATCGGCGACAAATTGGTCGTCATCCATCGGCCCAAAAATCAGGATATCGTCGATTGCCTGCACGCCGTTACGGGCGAGTCGATCTGGAAGTACGCTTATGAAACCGATTACTCCGACCCGTACGGCTACAACAACGGCCCGCGCTGTACGCCGCTGCTGACGAAGACCCGCTGCTACACCTACGGCGCGCAGGGCAAACTGCTGTGCCTCGATCTCGCGAACGGGAAGAAAATCTGGGAACGCGACACCGCGACTGACTGGAAAGTGCCGGAGTATTTCTTCGGCTTCGGCTGCACGCCGATCCTCGAAGGAGGCCTGCTCATCGTTCTCGTCGGCGGCCAGCCGAATTCCGGCGTCGTCGCCTTCGATCCCGAAACCGGGAAAACCGTGTGGGAATCGGTCGGCAAAGAGACCTGGGACGGCGTGCCGCAGGAAGAACGGAACAATCAGCCGTTGAAGTGGGCGGCGAAGGAAATGCTCGTCAGCTATTCGTCGCCGATCGCCGCGACGATCCACGGACAGCGGCATTTGCTGTGTTTGATGCGGCAGGGACTCGTCTCGCTCGACCCGAAAACCGGGAAATTGAACTTCAAATACTGGTTCCGCGCGAAAGTGCATGAGTCGGTGAATGCCGCGCGGCCGGTCGTCGTCGAGGATCAGATTCTCCTCTCCGCCGCGTATGAAACAGGAGCCGCGTTGCTGAAAGTGAAACCCGACGGCAAAGACTACGACGTCGTCTGGCGGGACCGGGCCGGGCTGTCGACCCACTGGTCGACGCCGATCGTCGTTGGCGACTATTTCTACGGCTTCAGCGGCCGGCACGAACAGGAGGGGATGTTCCAATGCCGTGAACTGAAGACCGGTGACATTGCCTGGGAGACGAACGGTTTCGAGGGAGACCTGACGGAGCTCGGCCAGGACCCGAAGACGGGAAAAATCTTCAATAAGAAGACCGGCAACCCGATTCCCTGGCCGCTCTACGGCCGCGGCTCAAAGATCATCGCCGACGGAAAATTCATTGTGTTGGGCGAACGCGGCACGCTGGCGCTGGTGAAAATCGATTCCGAAAAATTCGAGGAAATCTCGCGGACGTCGTTCCCCGAAATCCACTACCCCGCCTGGGCCGCCCCGGTGTTGTCTCGCGGCCGGGTCTATCTGCGGAGTGAGGATCATTTGCTGTGCCTCGATCTGGCGAAACCGGAGTAGCAAGCGAGCAGGCCGGATGATGTAAACATGACAGTTGCGGCTGCGAATCAATTAAAACGCGAACTCCACGAGGCGTTCTCTGCACAGGTTGTTCCCCAGCCTGGTGAATTGATCGGAAGCGACGATTGCTGTGATCCGAAAGGCGAAGCATTCATTCGCAACGCCTTGGCAGGACGTCCATGGCAATCCCTGTCCATCGAGTTCATTCAAGATCATTGGGCTTATTACTGCTACCTCAGTCCCACCGCTTACAGCTACTATTTGCCGGCACTACTGGCGGCCGGCCTGAGCGCTTTGCCCAGCCGTGGTTCAATGGCTCGCACGGTCATCTGGTCCCTCGTACCCTCCTTCTGGCAGCTTTACTACCGCGGCGAAGATGCAGAATTTGGCCGCCGTCAACGTCTTCTGTCCGTGCCTCAGCTTGAAGTCATCGCCAGGTTTCTTGGACTGGCCATGAATGAGTGCCCCGAGTGGAGGCCATTGGCTGCACAAGCGCTGCGCTGGGGATGGAACCGGCATTCAACGCCGGCGCTGCAAGAGGCTTTGTCTCTCTATCGGCGATGGCATACTCCCGCGGAATACCTGATCATTGATCCGGTCGTGAAGCAACTCTGCGACCAGATTCGCCTCGCCTTCGCTAGTACGCCTTATCCCGGCGACAGCAACCTTTGTGGATCGGATCAAGGAGATGAGCCAGCGGAATATGCGATGGAATTTCGTGGTTTAACGTGGCAACAACAGCATTTCGAGTTTCTCGCATTGAACGGCCCAGCTCTCTCGTTTCTATCCGACGCTGGGTTCCGTTTCTTCTTGCCTGCTTTTCTCATTTCTGATCTCGTCGGCTGTTACAGCGGCAGCGATCCCGTGTTTCATCTGACGAATGGCTTCCTGCCATCCGAACAAGACGAGTGGCTGGAATATTATCAGGAGCGCCACCGGGGATTCTCACACGCCGAGCGGCAGGCGATTGTCGGATACCTGCGACGCATGATCGACGTCAATGACTTCAAGCCGAACAAAATTCACTATGCACTGGACGCTTATTGGATACCGTCGCTCGCCGTCTCCGATTGATACGAACACTCCGCAGGCATTGATCATGAAATCGCTGGCAAGAAATAATTCCCGTGGTCATCGAATCGCTTGGTTGGTCTGGGCGATCTCGACAGTCTTCTTCCTCGGAGCGATTCGTGAAACATTCGCTCAAGATGCATCCCCGCAATCCTTATCGGATCAGCGGCGACACTCGTTTCGTGATGCTCTGACCACATTGCAAGGAGAATTGCGAAAACTCCCGGAGAACACCTCCGTCGATGCGGTCATCTTCGCGAAAGGCCTTCAATGGGCGCTCGACTACGATCAGGAATTCACACCCGCCGACGAGAAGCTGCTGGAGAATGCCATCGTGCGCTGCCGGCAACGAATCGCCGCATTGAAAGAAGGGAAAACGCCCTGGACGTCGCGGCGGGGGAAAATCGCCCTCGGCTATGTCTCGAAGGTCGACGGTTCCGTCCAACCCTACGGCGTGATCGTCCCCAAGAATTATGATCCGGAAAAACGCACCCGGCTCGACATCGTGCTGCATGGCAGTATGCGGCCGGTCGGCATGAGCGAACTCCGCTTCCTGAGCCGGTTCGACGAAGGGGACGAGGAGAACGCATCTCCACCCGACCAGCCGTTCATCGAGCTTCATCCGCTCGGCCGCGTGGAAAACTGCTACCGCTGGGCCGGCGAGACCGATGTCTTCGAGGCGATCTCCGACGTCTGCCGCCGGTTCAATATCGACACCAACCGCCAGGTGCTGCGCGGCATGTCGATGGGCGCGTCGGGGACCTGGCATCTGGGATTGAAGCATCCCGACCGTTTCGTCGCGCTGGGCCCGTACTGTGGCTATGTCGATACGCACAAGTTCTCTGAAACGCCGCTACCGAACTTCGTGAAAGTCGGCCCGCTGCCGGAACACCAGGAACTCGGGCTGCACATGCTCGATTCGGTCGATTACGCCGCGAACGCCAGCGTCGTTCCGGTCGTCGCCGCGATGGGGGAAAAAGACATCTTCTTCGACGCCCACGTGATCATGGGCGCAGCGATGAAACAGGAAGGCCTCGACCTGGTGAATCTCATTTCCCCCGGCACCGGCCACGTGATCGACCCGGTGACGCATGCCGAGCAGATGCGGCGGATTGGGGAGTACGCGGAGAAAGGGCTCAATCATTCGCCGGAGTCGATTCGGTTTGTGACGTGGACGCTGAAGTATCCGACATGCCATTGGCTCACCGTGCTCGGCCTCGAAAAACATTATGAGAGGGCTGAGATCTCAGCACAGATGCAAAACGATCGAATCGAAATTGCCGAGCCGCAGAATATCTCGCGATTTCGAATCGACACGTCTTTATTTCGGCAATTCCCCGCTAAAGTCCGAATCGGATCAACGGAGTTGAAATTACGGCAAGGCCTAGGTCCGTGGGTCTTTTTCGAACGATCCGATGAAGGATGGCGAATGGAGAGTTTCGCAGTCTCCGCGGCCGTTCGCCCTCCGCTCCGCAAGTCACCCAGTTCCCAAGGACCGATTGACGATGCGTTCACGAAACGATTTGTTTGCGTGCGCGGGACGGGCACTCCCTGGAATCCGGCCGCTCATGCCTACGCCGAAGCCAGCCTGAGTCGATTTGCCGACGAGTGGCGGCGCTACTTCCGCGGCGACCTGCCTGTCAAGGACGATGTTGATGTTACTGACGACGATTTTGATGAGTGCAATATGATCCTTTTCGGCGATCCCGGCAGCAACTCCTGGATGGCTAAACTTCAGCTAGACTTTCCGATTCACTGGTCGAAGCAATCAGTCCAAGTCGGCAACGAAGCCTATGCCTCGGACCGGCACTTGCCCGCATTCATCATGCCCACGACTTCTCCCCCGTTGCAGCGCCGCTACATCGTCATCAACAGCGGCCACACGTTCCGCGGGGCCGATCTCGGCAAGGTCAACTATCTGCTCTTCCCGCGCTGGGGCGATTGGGCCGTGCTGAAGATCGATCCCGATCGCGCCGCAACCGAACCGTTGACGGAAGAAGTCGTGAAGGCCGGCTACTTCGATGAGCAGTGGAAGTTGCCGCGGTAACCTTCCGCCTTCGCTCTTCCAACCGGTTCGCCTCGAAGACTCGGCAAACCCTACGTTTCGCCTTGCTCAGCCGGTATGATGCACTCGCGAAATTGCCCCCCCATTGCGCTACCCTCCAGGAGTTCCCGCCATGCGTTCGCTGCGCTTCCGTCTCGCATTCGGTCTGGTTCTGGCCGCGATCTCGACAGCGATGGCCGAGGATAAAGTCACCGTGGAGCCGCAGGATCATGCGCTGGTGATCAAGATCGGCGGGAAAGAGTTTACGACGTTCCGCTACGCGCCGGATCAGCCGAAGCCGTACTTTTTGCCCGTGCGGGCGGCGGACGGCGCCGTGGTGACGCGGCCGCTCAACGATCCGGAAGACAAGGACCACCCGCATCATAAGGGCATCTGGAACGCCATCGACGAAGTTAACGACGTGAAGTTCTGGGCCGAACAGGCGAAGATCGTCTCCAAAGACGTGAGGTGGTCGCAGGCCGGCGACGCCGTGAAGCTGTCGCTCAAAAACGATTGGACCGGACCGGACGGCGTCATCGTCGTGCACGAAGACGCGACCGTGACGATCTATCCCAGTCGGCTCATGGTTTATCACATGACGTTCAGCAAGCCGGAAAGTCAGAAGACGGTCACGTTCGGCGACACCAAGGAAGGGATGTTCGGCATCCGCGTCGCCACGTCGCTGCGCGAAAAAGCCGGCGGAACAATCGTCAACGCCGACGGCCTGAAGGCATCGAAAGAATGCTGGGGCAAGCCGTCGAAGTGGGTCGACTACTCGGGCAAAGTCGGCGACAAGATCTACGGCATCGCGCTAATGGACAGCCCGAAGAACTTCCGCCCGTCGCGCTATCATGCCCGCGACTACGGCCTCTTCACGATGAGCCCCTTCGGCGAAGGCGCATACCAGAACGACCCGGCCAAGGCCAAGCCGTACGTCCTCGACGCCGAACATCCGCGGGTCGAATTGACCTACGGCTTGTACGTCCACGACGGGGATGCGGAAGCGGGTAAAGTCGCGGCGGCGTACGAGCAGTTTCAGGCGGCGACGAAATGACCGGTTTCGTCCGAGCCGGAAGCGTCAGCGACGGTTCTCGTCGTCTACAGCCCGTCCGACAAGAACCACAGCACGGCGAATGCGACCGCCATGAAGGCGAGGATGTAGAGCGCCCGCTTGAGCGCGATGTGGACGATCTTCTCCGGCAACTCGTACTGGCTGGCGCTGTAGACGAAGCTGATGATCAGCACCATCGGAATGAGGTACCAGTTGACGTTGATCGATTGGGCGAGCTGCGAAAGTTCCATGTGCTACTTTCCTTTCGCCGGCAGGTTCTTGGCCGTTTCCTTGGCCAGTGCGGCGGCTTCGAGAGCGGCTTGAGCCTGGGCCACCGTCACCGGAGCGCTGATCGGCTCGGCCTCTTTGCCGGGCGATGACACCGGCTGCTCGTCGCCGAAGCCCAGCGACGGGCCTTTCACACAGTCCCAGATGGCCAGAATGTTCAGCAGCCCGGCGATCCACGAGAAGACGAGCGCCAGCTCGAAGTATTTCCCCAACCGGCCCGTCAACTCTTGCAGCGCCGGTGTCTCGGGGGGGACTTCATACCAGTCCCAGAGCGGTCGCGGGATTTCGCCGCGCAGCACCAGATCGAACTCGGGATGATCGTCGGGCCGGCGGGCGACGCGAATCCGCAGTTGCCGGCCGGGACTGGCGCCGATCGGACGATCCATCTGGAACCCGTTGGCGAGGTCAAGCTCGATCTCGCGGCCGTTCCGCATCCCGCGGAACGTCCCTCTCACGTTTTGTCCAGCCGGTCCTTCCGTGGGTCTCAATTCGATCGTCCCTTTCAGCGGCCCCTCGAAACCTTCCGTTCCCGGTCCGGTGGCCTCCAATTCGCCCCGGAACTGCGCGGTGAGTGGTTGGGAAAGCGAACTGACGATCAGATTGTCTTTGTTTTCCACGCGGCGCGCCTGGATCAGCGCCGGCCAAGCTCCCGCTCCCACTTGCGCGGCGTAGCTCAAGCTGATTCGCCGCCACCCTTGGGCGTTCGGCGGAACTTTGTAGTGCACCGTCATTCCTTCGCCGAGGCACATCCCGGTGAAGAAGGCCGCGTGAATGCAGACCAGGTAAATCACCCCTTTGAAAATACGCCCTTGATACAGGTGCCCGGCGCCGGGAATGAGAAACGCCAACAGCCCCGAAACCACGGGATTGGCTTCTTCCCAGGGTTTGCGGCGGGTAATCAGGGCGGGAGCATCAGACGGCATGCGCAACTTCCGCTGTCGGGTCGATCCATCACGTTCTAGGCCGGCCGGTGCCGGATCACGCTCAGAACGCAGCAGCTTACCAGACGGATCACAATCCGGCCAGATTGTTTCGATTCACGACGTTGCTGATAGCTTTTCGATCACAGCAACATGCTTTGCCCCGACGGCGCTCTGGACTGCCCAGGGGTGATATCACCGACTTGAGGGCGCTCCAACACTCAGGGTTGAGAATGATCACCCCGACATCGGCCGCAATTGATTGCTGCCTGTGGATGCTGTCGAACGGACAGTCAGTTCGACGCTCCTGAGCCGATCATCGCAAGACCTGATTCAAGGCGAGTTTGCGTCGAATGGACGATACAGGACTCGAACCTGTGACCTCCACGATGTCAACGTGGCGCTCTA
>CAZDGB010000350.1:0-7064 GCA_964504645.1 uncultured Planctomycetaceae bacterium
GAGAAGGCCCAAAAGCCGCTGCCGAAGACGTACGTCAAGGTCTATGCCCGCATGAAAGACGGCGAGGTGAAGTTCTACAAGGACGGCTACACCGACCTCCGCGGCCGGTTCGACTACGCCTCGCTCAACACGAACGAACTCGACGCGGCGCTGAAGTTCTCGATTTTGATCCTGAGCGACGACCACGGCGCGACCGTCCGCGAAGCCTCGCCGCCGAAACGGTGAACGCTCGCTCCGCTGCGCAAAGCCTTCGCGTCGCGGCTAACCACGTCGTTTCCCGGTTAGCCGCGACGCGAGTCTTCGAGCGGAGCGCGTATTGGTAGCGCGCTATCACTTGCACAATCCGCCGGCGATCCGAGAGGATGGTCGCGAAGCCGATCCGTTGGCGCTAAAGTGCGAATAGACGCCGGCCTCTTTCGTGGAAGTCCGAGGAGTCATGATGAGGCCGATTGCGTTTCTGCTTGCGGCGGGACTTGGCGGCTGGTGTTGCGAATCGTCTCGCGGCGAAGAGGCTGCGAAAACTGCCCCCCAAGCCGAAGTGCAGCGGCCCGACGTGCTGCGGCGGATCGCGTTCGGTTCGTGCGACACTCAGGATCATCCGCAACTGATCTGGGACGACGTCATCGACGTCAAACCCGATTTGTTTCTGTTCTTGGGCGACAACATCTACGCCGATACGGAAGACATGGCCGTGATGAAGGCCAAGTATGAAATTCTGGGAGGGGACCCCGGCTATCAGAAATTGTGGAAGACCTGCCCGGTGCTGGCGACGTGGGACGATCACGATTACGGCGTCAACGACGGCGGCGCGAGCTATCCGAAAAAAGTCGAATCGCAGCGGATCATGCTCGATTTCTTCCGCGTGCCGGACGATTCCGTTCGCCGCACGCGTCCCGGCGTTTACGGTTCCTACCTGTTCGGCCCGCCCGGTAAACGGGTGCAGGTGATTCTGCTCGATACGCGCTATTTTCGCAGCCAGCCGAAAAAAGACACGCGGACCGACGAGGAGAAGAAACAAAAAAAACTGGTCGGCTGGTACGTGCCGCATCCCGATCGCGAGACAACGATTCTCGGCCCGGATCAGTGGAAGTGGCTCGAACAGCAACTGCGCGTTCCGGCCGAGCTGCGGATCCTGGCGTCGAGTTTCCAAGTCGTGGCGGACGAGAAAGGCATGGAATCATGGGGCAATTTCCCGCACGAGCGCCAACGCCTGTATGACTTGATCGCCGCGACGAAAGCCGAAGGCGCCGTGTTCCTCTCCGGGGACGTCCACTTCTCAGAGATATCCCGCACCGACGACGGTCCGTATCCGTTGTACGATTTCACGTCGAGCAGCCTGACCGATCCCGAGAAAAGCTGGTCGGAAGCGATCAACTCGCAGCGCGTCAGCGAGATCGCCTACGCCAAACCGACGTTCGGCTTCGTCCAGATCGATTGGTCGGGGGAGGACCCGGTGCTGACGCTGCAGGCGCGCGGCCTGAAAGGCGAGATTGGTTTTGAGAACCAGATCAACCTCTCGGACTTGCAGCCGAAATGAAATACTCCCCGAAGTGAGTTTGTCATGAGACTTCCGCTGTGTTTACTCGCGATTTCGATTTCGGCAATTGCTCATGCAGCCGACAAGCCCATCGTGGACTTTACGCCCCTCGAACGCCGTTTTCAGGCCGACATTCGTCCGGTCCTGAAGTCGCATTGCCTCGCCTGCCATGCGACGGACAAGCCCGAAGGCGAACTCGACCTGGAGCAGTTCGCGGCTCTCGGCGACGTGCGGAAGCATCCGCGGGTCTGGATCAAGGTCGTCGAGATGCTCGACCTCGGCGAGATGCCGCCGAAGGACGCCGACCAGCTTTCGCCGGGGCAGCAGAAATCGCTGCGGCAATGGATCGACGATTATCTGAAGGCCGAGGCCCGGGCCAACGCCGGCGATCCTGGCCCGGTGCCGCTGCGTCGGCTCAATAACGCGGAATACACTTACACGATTCGCGATCTGACCGGGGCGCACCTGCATCCGGCCCGCGAATTCCCCGTCGATGGCGCGGGGGGTGAAGGATTCACGAACGCGGCTGGCGCGCTCGCCATGTCGCCGGCCCTCTTCACGAAATATCTCGATGCGGCGAAGGAGATTTCGCAGCACGCCGTGCTGTTGCCGGACGGCTTCCGTTTCTCGAACTCGTCGACGCCGAGCGACTGGACGAACGAGATTCTCGCCGAGATCCGCGAACTCTACGGCCGCTATTCCGATGCGCAGGGAGCGACGCGAGTCAACCTGCAGGGGATCGTGTTCGACACCAACGGCGGCGGACGGTTGCCGATTGAAAAGTATCTCGCCGCGACCGTCGAAGAGCGGCAAGCTCTCGCGGACGGCAGCAAATCGTTGGAGGAAGTCGCCACGCAGCGCGGCCTCAGTCCAAAGTATCTCGCCACGCTGTGGAAATTGCTGACGAGCGAGACGCCGTCGCCGCTGATCGCTCCGCTCCGCGCGCAATGGCAGACTGCGTCGCCCGATCAGGCCGGCGCGCTCGGCGCTCAAATCGCCGTCTGGCAGAACGCCTTGACGCGGTTTCAGAACGTCGGGCACATGAAGCCGTGGATGGTGCCGACGTCCCCCGTCGTCGCGCAGCAGGAAGTCCGCGTGAAGCTGCCGGCCCCCGCCGACGGCGGCGACGTCACGATCTATCTCGTCGCCGGCAGCGCGGGCGACGGCCCGAAAGATGACACGGTGTTGTGGCAGCGGCCGCGGCTCGTGACGCCGGGACAGAACGATTTGCCGTTGCGCGACGTCCGGCAGTTCGCCGCACTGATGGCGCAGCGGCGCAAAGCGATTCTCCAGCACACGGCGAAGTCGCTCGCCGCCGCGGCGGAAGCCGATCGTTCGGGCCGCCAGGCATCGCAGGACGCGCTCGCACAAAAGTTCGGCGTGACCAAAGACGCCTTGCAGCCCTGGTTGCATGCTCTTGGCGTCTCCGCGCACGCCGGGATGACGCTGAATCCTCTGACGCAGAAACAATCGAAGCTCGCCGGGTACGACTTCGTCAACGGCTGGAGCCAGGGCGATTTGCCGAGTGTCATCGCCAATTCCAGCGACCAGGCGGTGCGCATCCCCGGCAACATGAAAGCACACGGCGTCACCGTTCATCCCACGCCGACGGCGAGCGTCGCCGTCAGTTGGCAGAGTTCTCTCGACGGCCGCGTCAAAATCGCAGCGGCCGTCACGCATGCCCATCCCGAATGCGGTAACGGCGTCACCTGGGCGCTCGAACTCCGCCGCGGCCTCTTGCGGCAACTGCTGGCTTCGGGAGTCTCGCAAGGCGGCAAATCGATTCCCATCGGTCCGTTGGATGCCCAGTCCGTGCACATCGGCGACGTCGTCTCGCTCGTCATCGGCCCGCGCGACGGGAATCATTCGTGCGATCTCACCGACGTCGAACTGACGGTCCAGTCGCTGGAACCCGACGGCCCGACGTGGTCGCTCACCGCCGACGTCTCGCCCGACATTCACGCCGGCAACCCGCACGCCGACCGCCGCGGCCAGACCGGCGTGTGGCATTTCAGCCAGGAGCCGATCGCTGGCCCCGGTGCGACGCTGCTCGTACCGACCGAATCGCTGCTCGCGAAATGGCTCGCCGAAGCAGACGCCGGGAAACGGGACGAACTGGCGAAACGATTGCAGGAATTGCTGCTGAGTCCGGCTCCCGCCGACGCCAATTCGCCCGATGCGCAGTTGCGTCGCGGGTTGGTGTCGTACAGCGGCCCGTTGTTCGTCGGTCAGCGAAATCAGAAATTCACGCCAGCCGATCAGCCGCTCGCCGGGGACTTCGGAATCGATCCGCAGCAGTTCGGCGTCGATCCGGCCGGAAAGAAAATCGACGACGCCGATCTCGCAGTCGCCGCGGCGTCGCTGGTGGAGATTCGTTTGCCGGCGGACATCGCCGCGGGGACCGAGTTCGTTACCAATGGCCTGCTGCTCCCCGGCGCGGGACCAGACGGCAGCGTGCAAGTCTTCGCGACGCTGGAGAAGCCGGCGGATCTCGAAACGCTGCGCTCCGATCTGCCGGTGATCACGGCGGAAAACTCCGCGGCCCGGCAGCGCTTCACGGCGGCCTTCGATGAATTCCGGCGGATGTTCCCCGCGGCGCTGTGCTATCCGAAGATCGTCCCCGTCGATGAAGTCATCACGCTCACGCTGTTCCATCGCGAGGACGAAGCGCTGATGCGGCTGATGCTCAGCGATGCGGAGCGGCTGCGGCTCGACCGGTTGTGGGACGAGTTGCGGTTCGTCAGCCGCGACGCGTTCACATCGGTCGACGCGTTCGCGCAGCTTTTGGAATACGCCTCGCAGGACGGCGACCCGAAACTGTTCGAGCCGCTGCGGAAGCCGATCGATGAACGGGCCGAGCAATTCCGCCAACAGTTGCTCGCGGCGGAACCGCGGCATCTCGACCAGGTGCTGCAATTGGCGGGACAAGCCTATCGCCGGCCGCTGACGGACGCGGAAGCCGCGGAACTGCGGGCGCTCTATCGGACGCTGCGGTCCGAGGAGTTGCCGCACGACGACGCGATCCGTTTCCTCTTGGCCCGCGTGCTCGTTTCGCCGCGGTTTCTGTATCGCGAGGAAGTCCCCGGCGAGGGCACAGAACCGACGCTGCTGTCCGACTGGGAGCTGGCGACGCGGCTGAGCTACTTCCTCTGGTCGTCGCAGCCGGATGAACAATTACGGCAACTCGCGGCGGAAGGAAAGCTCCGCGATCCCGACGTGCTGGCGAACCAGGCCCGGGTCATGCTGAATCATCCGCGCTATCTGCGCCGGCTGGCGACGGAGTTCGGCTGTCAGTATCTGCACGTCTACGATTTCGACTCGCTCGATGAGAAGAGCGAGACGCATTTCCCGGAATTCGCGGCCCTGCGCGGCGACATGCACGAGGAAGCGATTCGCTTTCTCGCCGATATCTTCCGCGACGACAGTTCGATCCTCGGCCTGCTCGATGCGAATTACACTTTCATCAACGAACCGCTGGCGAAGTTTTACGGCGTCGAGGCGACCGGCCCGGAATGGCGGCGGATCGACGGCTGGAAGAACCGCGGCCGCGGCGGCGTGCTCGGCCTGGCGGCGACATTGGCGAAACAATCCGGCGCATCGCGGACCAGCCCGATCCTGCGCGGCAACTGGGTCTCGGAAGTGCTGCTCGGCGAGAAATTGCCGAAGCCGCCGAAAGGCGTCCCGCCGCTCCCCGACGACGAGGCGACCGAACCCCTCACCGTGCGGCAACTGACCGAACGCCACGTCCGGGACGAACGTTGCTCGAACTGCCATCGCCGCATCGACCCGCTCGGCTTCTCGCTGGAGCGCTTCGACGCCATCGGCCGCCTGCGCGACAAAGACCTCGGCGGACGGCCGATCGACACGAAGACGACGCTGATGGACGGCACCGAACTGGACGGACTCGAAGGCCTGCGGACCTATCTGAAAGACACCCGCCGCGACGCCTTCGTCCGCCAGTTCTGCCGCAAGCTGTTGGGTTATGCCTTGGGCCGCGGCGTGCAACTCTCCGACGAGCCGCTCCTCGACGAGATGCTGGCCGCGCTGACTAAGGACGACTACCTCTTCGGCACCGCCGTCGCCCACATCGTCCGCAGCCCGCAATTCCGCACCAGTCGCGGGCGGGATTTCGTGTCGACGGAGGAGTGACCCGTAGCACAGGCGGCTCGCCTGTGCGTCTCTGCGAACACCCGCGCAGGCGAGCCGCCTACGCTACGTTCTTTGATAACCTGTTCACGAATGCACCCCGAAATGGGCTTCGTAAACAATCCCAGCCATCCCGGATTGTGCAGAGTGACAAAAATCGACGATTTCGGTTGTTCGGCAATGCGCCGACGTGCGCGCAGCGACACGAGAGCGACACGCCGCGCGCATCCAGCAGCCACGCAGCGGCCACGACTTTGCATTCAAACAACACCGCAGACCGCAACACGCGGCATTCGGAAACACCGCAGAAGTGGCGTTTTTCCCCCTGGTTTTTCACCAGACGGGTGTGCGCGGTTCGCCAAATCCCCTCAAAAACAACGAAAAACGCCCCCCTTTTTTGAGTCCGACGAACGTTTCTCAAACGCGTCGCGGCGCAACTCCGGACGGCAGGGCCCGCTCGGATCATCGGAGCCGGAAATCCGTGGTCATTTCCCGCTCCGATCCGCTATGATCGACCATCGGCCCGCTTTTCCAGGAGTTCCCCCCATGAGCGAGTTTCTTCCCGCCGCCCAGCAATTTCACCGCCGCACGTTCCTGCGTGGAGTCGGCGTCACGATGGCGTTGCCGTGGATGGAATCGCTCGCCGTCTGGGGCGACGTCGCCGCGAAGGCCGCCGAACCGGCCAGTCAACCACCGGTGCGGCTCGCCGTGCTGTTCTCCGGCAACGGCTTCCACAGCCAGGAATGGTGGGCCAAAGGCGCCGGGGCCGACATGGAACTCGGCCAGGTTCTCGCCCCGCTGCGGCCCCACCGCGAAAAGATGGTCTTCATTCGCGGCCTCTACAACGAGGAAGCCCTCAAAGGGAACATCCATAGCTCGATGACGGGCAACATGCTCTCCGGCGCGCCGCTGGCGTCTGGCGGCGACATCAAGTCGGGGACCAGCTTCGACCAGCTCATCGCCCAGCATTACGGCCGCTCGACGAAGGTGCCGAGTCTGGTTCTGGGCTGCGAGAAGTCGAACCCGTCGGTCCACAAGAATTACTCGATGATTTACAGCTCGCACATCTCGTGGAGCTCGCCAACCACACCGACGCCGCTGGAACTCTACCCGGCTTTGGCGTTCGATCGGCTGTTCAAGGACGAAGTGCAAAAGGGGGACCAGAGCGTCCTCGACGCCGTGCTTGCCGACGCCAAGTCGCTCCGCGGCAAGATCAGTTCGTCGGATCAGAAAAAGCTCGACGAGTACCTGAATTCCGTCCGCGAAGTCGAAACTCGCATCGAGAATGCCGGCAAGCAAGGCGAGTTGCAGGGCTGGCGACCGACGCTCGACAAGCCGAACATGGCCCGGCCGGCCGACGGCATCCCGCAGAACATCGCCG
>CAZDGB010000351.1:0-655 GCA_964504645.1 uncultured Planctomycetaceae bacterium
GGCTTCGGCCAGTTCCTGTTCCTTCACTCCATCCGCGGCAACGAAGCGGGCCGCCTGCCGATTGCCGAGCGTGATCGTGCCGGTTTTGTCGAGCAAGAGGACGTCAATGTCTCCGGCGGCTTCCACGGCGCGGCCCGACATGGCGATGACATTCGCCTGGCTGAGCCGATTCATGCCGGCGATGCCGATCGCGGACAACAGCGCCCCGATCGTCGTCGGCGCGAGACACACGAACAATGCCACAAGCACCGTCAGGCTGATCGTCTGCCCCTGGCCGGAGACTTTCACGCTGAATTGCGAATAGGGAAGCAGCGTCGCGACCACCAACAGAAAAATCAGCGTCAACGCGGCCAGCAGAATCGCGAGGGCGATTTCGTTCGGCGTCTTCTGGCGCTGCGCCCCTTCGACCATGGCGATCATGCGGTCGAGAAAACTCTGGCCGGGCAGGGTGGTCACGCGAACGATCAGCCAGTCCGAAATCACCCGAGTGCCGCCGGTGACGGAACTCCGGTCGCCGCCGCTTTCCCGTACGACCGGCGCACTTTCGCCAGTGACCGCGCTTTCGTCGACCGACGCCACGCCTTCGATCACTTCGCCGTCCGCGGGAACGATCTCGCCCGCTTTGATGAGGACCGTGTCGCCAATTTTCAACTCG
>CAZDGB010000351.1:665-6996 GCA_964504645.1 uncultured Planctomycetaceae bacterium
CGCCGTCGCGCGGGCCGCGGTCGGAAATCCGGCGAGCCATCACCGACGTGCGGCTCTTGCGCAGCGCCGCAGCTTGCGCCTTGCCGTGTCCTTGAGCGATCGCCTCGGCAAAGTTGGCGAAGAGAACCGTGAACCAAAGCCAAATCGTCACGCCGAGGATGAATCCGGACGATTCTCCGCTCGACGCCGATAACGATTCAATCCACAGCAGCGTCGTCAAAATGCTGCCGAGAAATACGGCGAACATGACGGGGTTGCGCAGCTGCACGCGCGGATCGAGCTTCGTGAACGAAGCCGCGATGGCTTCCCCGAGAATCTTGGAATCGATGAATCGCGTCGCCGGTTTGCTCACGACAGCCGTCCTAATATCCCAATAGCAGCAACTGTTCCACAATCGGGCCCAGCGCCAACGCGGGGAAGAAACTCAACGCCCCGACGATGATCACCACGGCGACCAGCAACCCCACGAACAGCGGCGTATGGGTCGGCAGCGTTCCCGCGCCGGCGGGCGTGATCTTCTTCGCAGCGAGCGAACCCGCTATCGCCAGCACCGGCAACATCACCCAGAAGCGGCCGATGAGCATCGCGATGCCGAGCATGCCGTTGTAGAACGGTGTATTCGCTCCCAGACCTGCAAACGCGCTGCCGTTGTTGTTGCTCGCGGACGAGAAGGCGTACAGGACTTCGCTGAATCCATGCGGGCCGGGATTGAAGATCGTCGCCGTGCCGGAAGCAGACGCAACCGCGACCGCCGTGCCGACGAGGACCATCGCGCACGGAAACAAGATCGCCAACGCGGCCATCTTCATTTCGAAGGCGCCGATTTTCTTGCCGAGATATTCCGGCGTGCGGCCCACCATCAGCCCGGCGATGAAGACCGTGACGACGGCGAACACCAGCATGCCGTACAACCCCGAGCCGACGCCGCCGAAAATCACCTCTCCCAACTGCATCAGCCACATCGGCGCCAACCCGCCGAGGGGCGTGAAGGAATCGTGCATCGCGTTGACCGAACCGTTGGACGCCGCCGTCGTCGCCACGGCCCACACGCTGGAATTCACGATGCCGAAACGCGTTTCCTTGCCTTCCATGTTGCCGCCGGCTTGCAGATCGGACGCGGTCTGATCGACATCCAGTTCCGCGAGGACACGAGTGCCTGATTGCTCGGCGAACATGACCAACAACAGCAGCGGGACAAACACGGCGGACATTGCCGCGAGAATCGCCCAGCCTTGCCGGCGATCGCCGACCATTTCCCCGAACGTGTAGCACAGCGCGGCGGGAATCAGCAGAATCGCCAGCATTTCCAGCAGGTTCGACAGCGGCGTCGGATTCTCCAGTGGATGCGATGAGTTCGCGTTGAAAAACCCGCCGCCGTTCGTGCCGAGTTGTTTGATCGCAATCTGCGACGCCACCGGGCCGACGGCGATTTTCTGCGTGATGACAGCGTTGCCTTCAGCGTCTGTCGTCGGTTCGAGCAAAGCGACTTCGCGATAAGGCTCAAACGTCTGCACCACGCCCTGCGACACGAGCAGCACGGCCAGCACAAACGACAACGGCAACAGGATATACAACGTTCCCCGCGTGAGATCGATCCAAAAATTGCCGATGGTGGCGCTCGTCCGCCGCGTAAAGCCGCGAATCAACGCAATCAATACGGCCATGCCCGCTGCGGCCGACGCGAAGTTCTGAACCGTGAGCGCAAGCATTTGCGTGAGATAACTCATCGTCGACTCACCGCCGTAGCCCTGCCAGTTCGTATTCGTCGTGAAGCTGACGGCGGTATTGAACGCGGAATCGGGCGAAACCGCAGGGAAATGCTCCGGATTGAGCGGCAGCACGCCTTGAGACCGCTGCACGGCGTACGTCAGCAGAAATCCCAGCAGACTGAACGTGAGCACGGCGGCGGCATATTGCCGCCACGTCATCTCTTCCTGCTCGTCGACGCCGCTTAGCCGATAGAGCCACCGTTCCAATGGCTTCACGGGGCGATCGAGAAACGTCGCTTCGCCGGCGTAAACCCGAGCCATGTACGCGCCCAGCGGTTTCACGCAGGCCAGCAACACGCCGAGAAAAATGGCGATCTGCAGCAGACCGTTGCCCGTCATGAGAATTTTTCTGGGAAGAGCAGGGCGATCGTCAAATAAATGACCAACCCCGCCGCAACCACAATGGCTACCAGCGTCGTCCAGGGCATTACGAATCCTTCAACAGGCGTTCCGCGAGCCGGACGAAACCCCACGAGCACAGAAAAAACGCACCGCCGGCCAACAGCCACACGAAGTCCATACCGCCGTCTCCGACACAAAATATTCCTTTGAAAATTAAAACAGGCGGCGCGTCAAATAGGGCTTAAGAGACGCGCCGCCCGTATCAAAAAGTTGTCAAGACCTCGGCGAGCTATCGCCAGCCGCCGGAGATGAACAACGTCTCGCCGGTAATCCACGAGGCGTCGTCCGACGCGAGGAAGACGACTGCCGGGGCAATGTCCTTTGGCTGGCCGATGCGGCCGAGCGGCGTCTGCTGTTCCGTCGTCGTCTGGAAATCGCTCTTCATGATTCCGGCCGATTGCGTCCCCTCGGTCTCGACCATGCCAGGGTTCACGGCGTTGACGCGAATCTTGCGCGGTCCGAGTTCCTTCGCCAGCGAGCGTGTAATGACGTCGACGGATGCCTTCGTCGCGCTATAAACCGGAGCGCCGGCAATCGCCGACTCCGAAACGACCGAGCTGATGTTGACCACGCTGCCCCCTTCGGGACCGAACAGCTTGGCGGCCTCCTGCGTGGCCAACAACAGGCCGAGCACGTTGAGATTGAACTGCTTGTGGAAATGTTCGGCGGTGATCTCCGCCAGCGGCGCGAACTCGTAGACGCCGGCATTGTTGACGAGTACGTCCTACCGGCCGAAGGCTTTCTTCGTTTCCGCGAACAACTTCTTCACATCGGCTTCTTGAGCGAGATCGGCCTGTACGGCGACCGCCTTGCCGCCGTTGCCGGTGATTGCGGAGACGACCCGGTCCGCCCCAGCCCGGCTCGAGGAATAGTTCACGACGACGGCGGCTCCCTCCGCGGCGAGTTGCAGCGCAATCGCTGCGCCGATGCCTTTGGAAGCTCCCGTCACGACGGCCACTTTACCGGACAATTTCTGAGACATGTTCCCGTTCCTTAGAGACTGTGTTAACGCCTGCTGGCAGAGAATACCGGGCCGAACCCGGCCTCTTACACGAAATCTCCAAAATTCGGCTTCCGGCCAATTTCCGCGGAAAAAGTCTGGAAAACCGCCGTTCACTGAAAGAATCGTCAGGCCGGCCGGTACAGACTTTCGTTCAAACATTTTTCTGGAGAGCCGGCCATGTGGATCGTCAATCTCGCGCTGAAGCACCCTTACACGTTCGTGGTGATGTCCCTCTTGATTCTGGTGCTGGGCGGCACGTCGATCCACCAGATGCGGACCGACATCTTTCCCGAGATCGACCTTCCCGTCATCACCGTCATCTGGACGTACAAGGGGATGGAATCGACCGAGGTGGAACGGCGGATCACCACCTACAGCGAATACGCTTACTCATCCAACGTGAACGACATCAAACGCATGGAATCGCAGACGCTGAACGGTGTCGCCGTCATCAAAATCTACTTTCACGAAGTCGCCAACATCGGCACGGCGTTGTCGCAAGTGAACTCCGCCAGCCAAGCGATTCGGGCCCTCATGCCGCCCGGCATCAACCCGCCGATCATTCTGCGCTTCAACGCCTCCAGCGTGCCGATCGTGCAGATCAGCCTCAGCAGTGAGACGATGTCCGAGGAAGAAGTCTACGACTACGGCCTCTACATCCTGCGGACGCGGCTGTCGACCATTCAGGGCTTGACGATCCCCACGCCGTACGGAGGTCGCGAACGGCAGGTGATGGTCGACATCGATCCGCAACTCCTGCATGCCAAAGGGATTTCTCCGAAAGAGGTCGCTGACGCCGTCAATGCGTACAACCTGGCGTATCCCACCGGCGTGGCCCGCATCGACACGCACGAATATCCCGTCACGCTGAACAACACGCCGATCGGGCCGGAGCAGTTCAACGACATCCCACTCAAAGTCGTCAACGGCGCGACAATTTATCTGCGCGACGTCGCCCAGGTCCGCGACGGCAGCAACACGCAGACGACCGTCGTCCGCCGCAACGGCACCCGCGGCGCGTTGGTGACGCTCCTGAAAAACGGCAACGCTTCGACGCTTGACATCGTCAACCAGGTGAAAGCCATGCTGCCGGCGATCAAGGCCTCGGCTCCAAAAGACTTGAACATCGAATTGCTGTTCGACCAATCGCTGTTCGTGACGGCGGCGATTGAAGGCGTGGTGATGGAAAGTCTGATCGCCGGCCTGTTGACCGCGACGATGATTCTCGTCTTCCTCGGAAGTTGGCGCAGCACGCTGATCGTCGCCGTTTCCATTCCGCTCGCGATTCTGTCGTCCCTCGTGCTGCTGTTTTTGTTGGGCCATTCCTTGAACGTGATGACGCTTGGCGGCTTGGCGCTCGCGGTGGGGATTCTGGTCGACGACGCCACGGTGGAAATCGAGAACATCCATCGCAATCTCGGCATGGGCAAACCGCTGCGGCAGGCAATTCTCGACGGCGCGATGCAGATCGCCGGGCCGACGTTCGTCTCGACGCTGACGATCAGCATTGTGTTCGTGTCGGTGCTGTTTTTGGACGGCCCGCCGAAATTCCTCTTCACGCCGATGGCTCTCGCCGTGGCGTTCGCCATGCTGGCGTCGTATCTGTTATCGCGGACCGTCGTGCCAACAATGGTGAACTATCTCTTGCCCGGCGAATTGCAGCATGACCACGGCAGCGCGGTCGGCTGGTTCGGCCAAATGCACGCCGGATTCGAACGCCGCTTCGAGCAGTTTCGCGACGCATACGCGTCGCTCTTGGAGTGGAATCTGCATCATCGGCGCACGGTCTTCCTGCTGTTCGCTGGCGTGGTGGCGAGCGGCTTCCTCGCGTTGCCGTGGGTCGGCCGCGACTTCTTCCCGACGGTCGACACCGGGCAGTTCCGGCTACACGTCCGGGCGCCGGCGGGGACGCGGATCGAACAGACGGAACGCTACTTCACCCGCGTAGAGCAAGCGATTCGCGTGATCATCCCGCATCACGAAGTTGACCTGGTGCTCGACAACATCGGCTTGCCGAACCGGACCTACGCGATGGCGTTCGGCGACAGCGCGACAACCGGCAGCGCGGACGGCGAAATCCTGGTGGCGTTGTCGCATCACCGGGCGAAGTCGACGCCGAAATACATGGCCGACTTGCGCCGCGAGTTGCCGCAGCGGTTTCCCGAATTGACGTTCTTCTTCCAGCCGGCCGATATCGTGAGCCAGATCTTGAACTTCGGTTTGCCGGCCCCGATCGACATTCAGCTTTCGGGTATGAACGCGGCCGACAACTTCCGCATCGCGACCGAAATCGCCGCGGAGGTGAAGAAGATTCGCGGCGTCGAGGATGTGCATGTCCACCAAGTCCTCAACGTGCCGAAGCTGCACGTCGCCGTCGACCAGACGCGGGCCCGCGAGTTGGGCCTCACGCAGCAGGACGTGGCGAACAGCGTGCTGGTCTCGCTCGCCGGCAGTGGCCAGGTGCAGCCGAACTACTGGGTTGATCCGCGGATGGGAATTTCCTATCTCGTGGAAACGCGGACACCGGTCTACAAGTTCGACAGCGTCGATGCGATCAACTATCTGCCGCTGGCGACGGCGCAATCGTCGCAGACGCAGTTGTTGTCGAACGTCGCGACGATCGAGCGCGGCGTCACGGCGGAAGCCGCCAACCACGTCAACGTGCAGCCCACGTTCGATGTCTATGCGAACGTGCAAAATCGCGACCTGGGCAGCGTCGCCGGCGAGATCAACAAAGTGCTGGAGCGATATCGCAGTCAATTGCAGCCCGGCAATACGCTGCTGATGCGTGGTCAGGTGGAGAGCATGGAATCGGCGTTCCTCCGGCTCGGATTGGGGCTGGTCTTCGCCGCGGTGCTCGTCTACCTGCTGATGGTCGTCAACTTTCAGAGCTGGCTCGACCCGTTCATCATTATCACCGCGCTCCCCGGGGCGTTCGTGGGGATCGTCTGGGCGCTGCTATTGTGGGAGACGACATTCAGCGTCCCCGCCCTGATGGGGGCGATCATGTCGATCGGCGTCGCGACGGCGAACAGCATTCTGCTGGTGACGTTCGCCAACGAACAGCGATTGGAAGGCCGCTCGGCGTTCGACGCGGCGCTCGAAGCCGGACGGACTCGCTTGCGGCCCGTGCTGATGACAGCCCTGGCGATGATCG
>CAZDGB010000352.1:0-6867 GCA_964504645.1 uncultured Planctomycetaceae bacterium
ACATCAGCACGATGCGTGCCGGCGGACCGGGCGGCCAGAAGGTCAACAAGACGGTATCGGCCGTGCGCATCATCCATAAGCCGACCGGACTGATGGTGCGCATTCAGGACGAAAAGAGCCAACACAAGAACCGGGCGAAAGCGCTGCGCGTGCTGCGGACGAAACTGCTCGAGTTGCGGCAAGAACAAGACCACCAGCAGCGATCGGAACAACGCCGCACACTGATCGGCTCGGGCGACCGCTCGGACCGCATCCGCACCTACAACTTCCCGCAGAACCGGCTCACCGACCACCGCATCGGCTTGACGATGCACAAGCTCGACCAGATCATCCAAGGCGACCTCGACGATGTCGTCAACGCGATGGTCGAGTTCGATCGCAACGAGCGCCTCAGCGGAGGCGCGGCCGAATAACGCTGGCGCTGCGCGGGCGAGTTCATGCCATCATTGCGTCGCCAGATAACGCAGCCGCAGGCCGATCAGCACATGGCACGCCGCGCAGCTCGCGCCGATCAATCCCACGGCAAAGAGGTTGATCTCGTCCCGATATTCCCAGTAATTCGGCGACCAACTCAGCACGACGAACTGTTCCCAGACGAATACGAGGCCGATCAGCGTGGCGATCGCCAGCGGCAACGCGCCCCATTTCACCAGCACCGAATAGAGCACTGTGAGATGGATCGACAGAAACGCCATCCCGTAGATGACCCACACCGTAGTGTCGTCCAGGTTGTCCAGCACGATCTCGTTGAAGTCCAGCGCGCCGGTCAAAAACACCAGCGACAGGCACGCGCAAACCGGCAGCAGACTGAGGATGACGCCGAGACACTTCGAGTAAGCCAACTCCGGCAGCGACCGCGGCAACATCACCAGCGTCGGCCACGTCTGCAGTTTGATCTCTTCATGAAACACGCGGCCCATCGTCCACGCGGTATCGAGCAACAGCAAAAATATACCGATGCCGAAGTAAATCCCCGCCGTGTCGCGCCAGTGGTAATCTTTGCGATCGAAGTCGGCCACCTGATACGCGATGAATGCGAACAGCCCGGCGTGGGCGACGATCTTCACGATCACGACCGTCCAGCCGCCACACGTGAAATGGAAATCCTTCCAGGCGAACGCATTTCCGCGGACCCGCGACGTGCCGAGCCACCGCCCGCGGCCGCTCGTGCGGAACGTGATGAGTCCGCGCGGCGTGGTGTCGGCGGACAAATCGCGGGCGCTCCACGAAAACAATAATCGCGCGAGGCCAAACGCCGCCAACCCGCCCAGCAGATTGCTGACGACCTGCCAATTGAAGACCGATGGCTGCGATCCGCTCATCAGAATTTGCTGCAATTCATGCGTGACGGAGCACTTCGATAGACCGCTCAGAAAACTCAGCCACCAGCCGCTGCCGCCGTAGTGCAGCCGCGTCTCCGCGGCGACCGGCAGCAAGAAGTACATCAACTGCCAGAAAAACGTCAGCGCCGCGGCGTCCCGCGTCCGGCGGCAAATCACCAAACAGACGAGCGCCACGTTCGCTAGAAAAACGAGGAACGCCAGCAAGGCGATGTAGGTGTGCACGATCTGGTTCCGCGTCACGCCGCCCAGCGTGATCGCGAGCCACGTGAATGGGAACTGCACCGTGAGCAGCAGCGCGGCCTGAATCAACCGCCCGCCCGCTTTGCCGAGGAGAATGCCAAGCGGGCTGATGCCGGCCATCAGCATCAGCCCCAGCGTGTCCTCTTCCTTTTCTTCGGTGATGACCGAGGAGAAGTAGCCGATCCCCGCCAACGCGATGAACGCGATATTGAGGTACGCCAGTTGGGTAAAATAGCGCAGCCCCGGCGCGCCGAACGTCCTTCCGGTCGATTCCGAGATCGCCACGGCCGCATAGACGGCGAGCACTGCGAACAGCCGAAAGAGATGATGCGACCGCTGCCGGGCGTCGATCCGCAGCGACCGCTCCAGGAGCGCCCAGATGCCGCTCCACCAGGCGACGAAGGATTCGAGGAACGCTCGCACGGCATCGATCATTCGCCGTCTTCCGTCTTGATCCCCAACTACGTCGACCCGATCTCCTGCAATCGCGCGCCGATCATCATCTGCAACACGAACGACGCTACGACGTTGATCAGGATCATGGTAAGCGAGGCGGCGATCTGGCCGGCGCCGTCGTTCATCACGCTGAAGACGAACATTCCCATTACGCCGAAGATCGGGCAGCACCACGTCATCAGGATCATGATCAGGAACGCCAGCGGCAGCGCGCCCCACTTCACGAACAGCGAAAGCAGCGTCGTCAGGTGCAGAAAGACGCTGATTCCCAGCGCGGAGACCCAGATCCCCGGATTGAAAACGACGTCTTCGAGAAATCCGCGGCCGGAATACGAGTTGTAGTAGAACCGGTCAAACCACCCGTTTGCGAGCGCGATGATCCCGCAGATCGCCAGCCAGGCGACTCCCGGCAACAAACCCAAGAGGCAGCCGAGGGTCTTGGAGTAGCCGATGTACGGAATCGACCGCGGCAGCATCAGCAGGGCCGACATGGTCTGCAAGCGGATCTCGTCGTGGAAAATCCGCGCGGCGGACAGGCTGGCCTCGATCACCAGAAACATCACGATCAGCGACGCGAAGACGCCGAAGACTCCCTGCCATTCGATGCGACTCCACGAGGGATACGGGTAGTTCGAGTAGTAGTTGCTGAAGAGAATCACTCCGAGCAGCGCCGCGTACGCGAACCATTTGACGATGGCGAACGGATACCCCCCCGCCAGGAAATGAAAATCCTTCCAGACGAGCGCGTTGCCCCAGCAGCGGCCGGTGCTGAACATGCGGACTTTGCTCGACGACTTCAGCACCAGGCCGCGCGTATCGGTGAGCTGATCGACGTCGCTGGTGAACGGGCCGTACAGAACGCGAGCCCCGATGAAGCAGAGCAACCCGAACAGCGCATTCGTCACAACCTGCGTGCAGATCATCGAGTCGTACAAATAGCGCGGCAGCGATAGCCAGCCGCCGGAGAGCGTCTGACTGCTCGCTGTGGCCCCGAAACCGGTCGCCATGATTTCACTCAGTCGAAGATAGACGACCGAATTCTGGATGACGTCCAGCAGCCACAGGGACGCCCCCTGGTACAACTTGGCCGACGACCAGCCGTTACGCGTCGCTTCCGCGTGCAGTCCCTGGGCGAAGAGCGGGGCGACGAAATAGAGCACCAGCGACAGGGCCGTCATACCAGCGGCGTTCCCCGTGCGACGGCAGATCACCGACCAGAACAACGCCAGATTCGCCAGTCCGATCAGGTAGGCGAACAACGACGTGTACGCGGCCAGCACCTGTTGCATCGTCACGCCGCCGAGCGTGATCGACAGCAGCGTAAAGGGAAACTGCACCAACAGCAGCATGAAGGCCTGGATGAGCCGGCTCGTCGATTTGCCGAGCAGCACGCTCATCGGCCCGATGCCGGCCATCTGCAACAGGCCGAGCGTGTTCTCCTCTTTCTCTTCGGTGATCGCCGACGAGAAGAAGCTGACGCCGGCCAGCGTGATGAAGAAGAAGTTGATCCAGACGATGCCTTGCAGGAACTCTTTCCCCGGCGCGCCGCGGAACATCGCTTGGGCCTGGGCCATAAGGAGCGAGAGATAGATGAAGCCGACGAACGCCAGCCGAAACAGATGCGTACGCAACTGCCGGGCGTCCATCTGCATGGCGCGGGCCATGAGGGCCGAGATGCCGGTCCACATCAGCGCACTCCTCGCGACGTCAGATCCATGAAGGCGTCGTTCAAGTGCCGGCGGTCTTCCGTGAACGACTGCACGGGCAATTCCAACCCGATGATGCCCGCCAGCAGTTGGTTGGTCGTCGTCGCTGATCCATCGTAGGAGATGCGGTACTCCGGCCGGTCGTCGATCTGTTCGGCTTTGACGACGCCCGCCAAGCCGCGCAGCTGTTCCAGGATTTCCGGCTTCGCGTCGCCCTCGACGGCGAGCCGGAACGTCGGATGCTCCTCGGTGCTCGACAAGAGGTTCCGCACCAGCCCCGAGTACTTGATCTTCCCGCGGTCGATGATGGTCACGCTGTCACAGAGCTCGGCGAGTTCGCTGAGGATGTGGGAGCTGATGAAGATCGTTTTCCCCATGCTCTTGAGCGCCTTGAGGATTTCCATCAGCTCGATGCGGGCCCGCGGATCGAGGCCCGACGCCGGCTCGTCGAGCAGCAGCACGTCGGGATCGTTGATGAGGACGCGGGCCAGGCCCACGCGTTGCTGCATGCCGCGCGACAGGCCGCTGATCAGGTCGTCCTTGCGTTTGTCCATGTCGGTCAGCGCGAGGACCTGGTCGATGACTTCGGTCCGCTTCGCGTAGGGCTGACCGTAGGCTGCGGCGAAGAAATCGAGATACTCGAAGACCGTCATTTGACGGTAGGTGCTGAAGTGGTCGGGCATGAAGCCGATCCGCTTGCGGACGGCCTTTTGATCTTCGACGACGTCTTTGCCGAACACGCGGGCCTCGCCGTACTGCGGCCGCAGCAGTGTGCAGATGATCTTCAGCGTGGTCGTCTTGCCGGCCCCGTTCGGCCCGACGAAGCCGTGCAGCGAATGCGACTGGACCTGGAACGTGACGTGATCGAGAGCCCGCCGTCCTTTGAACGAATGCACGATATCGACCACGTCGATGGCGGGAATCCGGTTCGACCGCGATTCCGAGGCCGGCTGCTCGATCGTTTCGACGCTCATGATCGTCTCCCGAATCCCGGTTCGTCTTCTCACTGGGATTCGCTTTTGTGGCTAAGGGCTATATGTCAATCTGAAAAGCAAATCCCGGTTAACAGAGCTGAACCGGGATTTGGGTCAATTCGCCGGCAGTATCTCCTCCGGCACAGGCAGGTCGATGCAGTACAACGCTTTCCCTTTCTGATTCGTGAACCGCGTGTTCTGCACGAATAGTTCCGGCAAGAGGTCGGCGTAGTACATCAACCGCACCCGGTCCGGCGCCCAGCGGACGGCATTGGCATCGGTCACGTTGCGGATGTTGAGCGACCGCGTCGCCAGCGGGTGGAACAACTTCTGATAGCGCTGCTCCGGCGTCTCCTCGTGCTGCGAGGATATCCAGGGGTTGTAGTTGTTCTGATTCTGCTCCACCCGGAGATACGCCGGAACCGAGCCGACGCTGCTGCGAAACATGAGGCGGCCTTCCGCCTTCTGTTCATAGAGGCTGTAAAAGCGGTCGCGGTACAGGACGACCAGCTCATCGGTTTTCGGAAACGTCCCGTCCACGGCGAGCGCCAATTCCTTGAGGCCGCCGTTCTCCGTGGCAAAGCGTTCCACACGCACGTTCGGCAACGCGCCGGCCGCTTTGATCCGATGAGCGAACTCGCGCGACGAGAACGGCGGAATGTCGACGCGGAACAGGGCCTCCGCTCCGTTCTTGATGAATCCGTTCACGGCCTCCGTTTCCTGGCACGTCGAATAGAGCGTCCCGGTCCCTTTGTGGCGGATGTCGTAGATCGCGCCCCCCGTCACGAACACATTCGACCATTGGGCGACGTCGAGCTGCCCGTCGGGCAGCGGCGACACGATGGCTACGGAATGGACCGTCGTCGATTCTCCGTAGCCGCGCTGGCCGACGATGCCGAACGCCAGGCTGAAAATCGCCACCGTGCCGATCAGCGCAAGATAGACGACGCGAAAATCGTTGCGGTGCTTGCCGACGAGATAACAGCCGGGAAAGATCAGGAGGATGTAGACCCAGAACATGAGATGCAACAAGAGCCAGTTGTGCTCCGGCCGCGTCATCGCCTTAAGTTCGCTGAGGTACGACGAGGAGGAGAACGCGCCGCCTCCGCCGTCGCCATACTGGAAGCCCTGCTTGTAGCCGGTGTCCTCTTCATCCTCGTCGAGATTGGCCGGCATCGGCTGTCCCGGGATCATTTCCGCCGGAGCCCGATTGGGAAGCACGGCCCACAAGCTGCGGGCTTCTTCGCGGGTCAGTTGTCCGCGCGTCTGATCGCGGCGGCGGATGAGTCCCGAGCCGAAGCGATGGGAATCGAGCGGCGAGTTCAGCGGAGCCAGCGCGCCGGAAAACGTCGGTAATTTGCCGTTCGATCCCTGCAGCACGACGACCGTGCCGCCGCGATGGAGCCAATCGAGAAACGCCTGGCGGCGCGGTTCGTCCCAGTTCGGGACGTGGTCGAGGACGACGGCTTCAAGGTTATCGGTCCCAGTGACCGACGCGGGAAACTGGTGATCAGGGAAGCGCTTCAGGTTCCCTTTGGAATCGCCCAGCACATCGGCGGAATCGAGCAGCACCCGGGCGCCGCGGCGGCTGACGCGCGGTTGCTGAATGTCGATGGAATCGCGGCCGATGCTCAGCCGCCAGCTTCCCCAATCGTCGGTGATATAGGGATAAAACTGCACCGTCCGCCGCGCTCCCGGCGCGAGGAAGATCGGCTCGACGAGCTTTGCATCGATCGAGTCCATCCCCCGCGACTTGCGCAACTCCATCTCCAGTTCGACCGGCTGCGGCGAGGGATTGTCGACGGTGATCGTGAGCAAGTTGAACCGGTGGAGGCGGACCCGTCCATCGAATCCCCACTGCGGTTCCGAGATGTCGAGCCCGAATGCGGAGGACGAGGCCCACCAGACGCCGATAACGAGGCAGAGCCAGAGAGAATCGAAAAAAGGTCCTTTCGCTCCCGCTGCGATGGCGCAGAGAGTTGGATTCCAGGCGCACCGGTTGAAGGACGCAGGCGTCATGAAATTCGGAATTCCGGTTCGATGGGATCGAAGCGCGACCTGTTCAGCGTGACGAGTCGCCGTTTCGGATGCAACCGGACGAAGTCCAGAATATTTAACGTGCGGCGCGGCAAAGTGTTGGCGCGAAAA
>CAZDGB010000353.1:0-6860 GCA_964504645.1 uncultured Planctomycetaceae bacterium
GATTCCGGCCAGCCAAGTGGGTCGCCGAGAACTGGTGCTGAGCCAGATCCCCTGCTCAGGAGCTGACCTCCATGGAGTACAGTCAGCGTCAGCCTGTCGAGGCTCCCGCCAGCGAACCGCCGCAGCCAACTGTTCTGGCTCTCAGCTGACTGATGCCTGGCCGCTCTCGCAGGCACAACTCGTACGCATTCGGATTGGTTCACCAGCACGTATGCTGCCCAAGCCACGGCTGGCTGGATCAGCCCGCACCGTCGTTGAGCATCTGGCGGACCACCATAATGGCCGCCGGACCGACGAGCACCACGAAGATGCCGGGGAAAATGAACAGCACCAGCGGAAAGAGCATCTGCACGGCGGTCTTCTGGGCTTTTTCCTCGGCGATCTGCCGGCGTTTGACGCGCATCGCATCGGACTGCACGCGCAACGCCTGGGCGATGGACGAGCCGAATTTGTCGGCCTGAATCAGGATCGCGGCGAGGGCCTTCACGTCGTCGACTCCGGTCCGCACGCCGAGGTCGTGCAACACGTCACGGCGTTTGCGGCCCATTTGGAGCTGCATCAGGCAGATGTCGAGTTCGCCGGTCATTTCCGGCGCCGTGTCGCCCAGTTCTTCGGCGACGCGTCGCATGCCGGCGTCGAGACCGAGACCGGCTTCCACGCAGACGACGAGCAGGTCCAACGCGTCGGGCAGCGACAAAAAGATCTTCTGCTGACGTTGGGATTTGATGAACCACAAAATCATTTCCGGCAGATAGAACCCGGCGCCCGCGCCGAGGCCGATCGCCGTGTAGCCGTATTGCGTCGCTCCGTACTTGAACAGTCCGTAGCCGCCGGCGAGCAAGGCTCCGGCGATCAGGGCACAGAACTTCATGGCGAGATAGAGTTCGGCCGCCTTGGGGTTGTTGTAGCCCGCGTTGGCGAGGCGAACTTTGAGCGCGTTCTGCTCAAGTTCCGATTTCGATTCGAGGGCCCGGGAGAGCGCCGGCGCGGCCTTTTCAATGAGACCGCCCACGCCGGTCTTCTGCGGACCGCGATTGCCCTGCCGGTTGTTGGGATTGCGCAAGCCTTCGAGGCGTTCCAGGGCACGGTCGTTGCCGCCGGTAAACAGGCTCATGAGGCCCCAGATGCCGGCTGCGACGCCGATGGCGGAAACCCAGGGGAGGAGTACGACGATGTCCATGATGACTCTTTAAGTCAAAGTTCCAAATCTCAAATTCCAAGTTCCAAAAAAATCCCAAATCTCAAATTCCAAACGCTGATCCCTTGGAGCTTTCTTCTTTGGAGCTTGTTTGGAATTTGGAGATTGGAACTTGGAGCTTACACCTTGATATCGATGATTTTCTTGATGCACACCGCGCCGAGGACCTGCATCACGATGCCGCCGGCGACCATCTTCTTGCCCATCTCGGTCGTGAACAGCAGCATCACGTAGTCGGTGTTCAAGTAGTAGACGGCGATGAAAATCGCGATGGGCATCGCCATCAGCACGGCGCCCGACAGCCGGCCTTCACCGGTGAGCGCCTTCACGAGACCGAGGATCTTGAACCGCTCGCGGATGACGTAGCCGATCTTGTCGAGAATTTCGGCTAAATCACCGCCCGTCTGCCGCTGGATGGCGACCGCCGTGACGAAGAACTTGAGGTCAAGGTTCGGCATCCGCTTGAGCATCCCCTTGAGGGCCGACTCGATGGGAATACCGAGATTCTGCTCTTCGTAGGCGATATGGAATTCGGTGGCGATCGGCGCGGGCATTTCCTCAGCGACGAGAAACAGCCCGGAGTTCAAGCTGTGGCCCGATCGCAAAGCGCGGGCCAGGAGTTCGAGCGCTTCGGGCAACTGGCTTTCGAATTTGTGGAACCGGCGTTTGCGCCGCCACCACATCCAGATCAGCGGGCACAGGCCCAGCATCAAGGCGAAGACCGGATACAACGGCACCGGCGCATTGGCGATCACCGCCAGCGCCGCGCCCAAAACAGCGCACACGGCGGAGATCAACAGAAACGTTTCGAACTTGATCGGCGAATCGGCCTGCTGGAAGAACAGGCTCAGGTTACCGAACCGTTCCGCCATTCCGCTGACGAAGGACGTCATCGCGCCGGAGCCGGCGTTGATGAGGTCTTCCTTCATGATGCCTTTGGCATCGGCATCGGCCGACTTGATCCCCGCGAGGACTTCGAGACGGTCTTCCGCCCTGGTCCCTTGCCGGTCCTTCACGAACAGGAACAGAAAGGCGCCCAGCGCCGCCGCCGCGCCGAACGCTGCCAGTGAGATGAGGACGATGGGATCGAACATGGGAGTGTCGTGGGTTGTGGGTGGTGGGTTGGGAGCGGGAGAAGACAGTCATTCCGTCTTCCCATCCCCCATCCGCTATCCGAGATCCGCTATCATTTCTACCGGCCCAAAACGCGATGCGAGAACAAATTGCCCGGGAGACGGACGCCGGCGGATTCGAGCCGCGACATGAACGCTGGCCGCACGCCGGTCGCTTCGAAGTGGCCGAGCGCTTTGCCGTTCTGGTCGATGCTGTCCTGGTGGAACAGGAAGACGTCCTGCATGACGACGGTGTCCTGTTCCATGCCGACGACTTCCGTGACGTGCGTCATCTTGCGGGGGCCGCCTTGCAGACGCTGCACCTGAATGATCAGGTCCACGGCGGCGGCGAACTGCTGCCGCAACGCCTTCAACGGAATTTCGAAACCGCCCATCGAGATCATCGTCTCCAGACGAGAGACGGCGTCGCGGGGCGTATTGGCGTGAATCGTCGTCATCGACCCTTCGTGGCCGGTGTTCATGGCTTGCAGCATGTCGAGCGCCTCCGCGCCGCGGCATTCGCCGATGATCACCCGGTCGGGACGCATACGCAGCGCGTTCTTCACGAGGTCGGTCGCCGAGACGCGGCCCTTGCCTTCAATGTTCGGCGGCCGCGTTTCGAGCCGCAGCACGTGCTCCTGTTGCAACTGGAGTTCGGCAGCGTCTTCGATCGTGATCACGCGGTGGTCGTTCTGAATGAAGCTCGACAGCGTATTCAGCAGCGTCGTCTTGCCGGAGCCGGTACCACCGCTGATGATGATATTCAGCCGAGCCTTGATGGCCCCTTCCAGGAGGAGCGCGATTTCCGGCGTGAAAGCCCCGAAACGCAGCAAATCTTCCAGGCCCAGCGGCTTCGAACCGAAACGGCGAATCGTCAAAGACGGGCCGTCGAGCGCCAGCGGGGGAATAATCGCGTTCAAACGCGAACCATCCGGCAGACGGGCGTCGACCATGGGCGATGTTTCATCCACCCGGCGTCCGACGCGCGACACGATGCGGTCGAGAATCTGCAAGAGATGCTGATTATCGCGGAACGTCACGTCGTGCTTGTAGATGCGGCCCCCCTTTTCGACGAATACGTTCTTGGGGCCGTTGATCATGATATCCGCGATGCCCTGCTCCTTGAGCAGGATCTCCAGCGGACCGAAACCGAACGTCTCATCGAGGACTTCTTCAATCAGCCGCTCGCGTTCCGATCGGTTGAGCAGCGGGTTTTCGGTATCGCACAGGTGCTCGACGACCAGCCGGATTTCGCGGCGGAGGGTGTCCCCCTCCAGGTCGCCGAGCCGGGTCAAATCAAGTTTTTCGACCAGTTTTCCGTGGATCAGCCGCTTGAGCGTATCAAAATCGAGTTCGCTGGCGGCTGCGCGTCCGGCACGACTGGGGGTGAGATTCGGTGAGGCCATGTGCTTGTAACGCCTTTTCGATGTGGGAGTTACGGTATTCCATGTTTGTCCGAGAAACCCCCGTCGTCCTCCGACTCCGGGGCCACTGCGACAAACGTAGCTCACAAATCGAGACGTTGCGGGAAAGAAACGTCAGGAGAGAGTGGCATCATGCGGCGTAAACGAAGTGGCGGCGGCTGCGCACTCCTCAACTTCGGTGGAATCGATATAGTGGATTTTGGCGGAGGCGATCGGTGAGCGGGCCTATTTTGCTCCAAATTCGAACGCGAGGAACGCGTTGAAACCGTTACTTCATTGGCGTCAGGCACTGCTGATCGGCGTCCTCGTCAGCGGGGTGGTGCTGTATTACTTTATCGCGGAGCCTCGCCGACCGAATATCCTCTTCATCACTCTGGATACGACGCGCGCCGATCGCATTGGTTGCTACGGCTATGAAGCAGCCCAAACGCCGGTGCTGGATGAACTGTCGCGTCGCGGCGTCCGATTCGAGCGGGCCTATGTTTCCGCTCCGATGACGGCCCCTTCACATACGTCGATCTTTACCGGCCTGTGGCCGCCGGAGCACGGAGTTTACACGAATGGACACGTTTCGCTCGAAGCCGGAATTCCCACGCTGGCCGAGATTCTTCAACGCCACAACTACGACACAGCCGCCTTCGTCGCGGCGTTCGTACTCACGAAGAAATTCGGCCTCGATCGCGGCTTCGGGCACTACGACGATGATCTTTCGCAGGCCGCGGACGAAGGCGACGTGCTGCACCGCTATCGCGACGGACAACTCGTCATCGACTCCGCCATTTCCTGGCTGACTCGCCGACGGGCACGGAGCAACACCCCGTTTTTCTGCTGGGTCCATCTATACGACCCGCATGATCCGTATCTCGATCATGCGGAGATCTTCGGAGACAAATTCCAGGGTCGCCCGTACGATGCCGAGATCGCTTACGTCGATCAGCAAATCGGCCGTCTCGTCGATACGCTCAGCCAATTGAGCATCCGCGAACAGACAGTCGTCGTCGTCGTGGGAGATCACGGTGAAAGTTTAGGAGAGCACGGCGAGAAAACGCACGGGTACACGCTGCACGATTCGACGCTGCGCGTTCCGTTAATCATTGCCGATCCCCGGTCGTCGCGACACAACCAGACCGTGGCGACGCCGGTCTCGTCGACTGGCTTGTTTCCCACGCTGCTCGAACTGGCCGGCGCGCCGGTTCCCACGGAGTTTTCTTCACGGACGCTGTCTCCGGCGATCGGCGGCCATTCTCTGCCCTCTCAAGCGTGCTACTCCCAAACCGAAGAGCCTTACTTACAGGCCTTCTGGTCGCCATTGCAAAGCTGGACGACCGATCGCTGGCGGTACGTCCGCACGACAAAGCCCGAACTCTACGATCTCGTCGCCGATCCGCAGGAATTGATCAATCTTGCGGCGGACCAGCCCGATCGGGTGAGCGAACTGGATGGCGAACTATCGAGCTTCGAGAGCCGGTTCAAACGTCGTGACGGCGCGCGGGTGGCGTTGTCGGATCGGGAGCAACAGGCCTTGAAAAGCCTCGGTTACACGGGCAGTTCGCCCGGCGACTTCGAAAACCGGCCGGCCGACCGCGAATTTCCCGACGTAAAGGACATGCTGCCGTACTTGGAAGAATTGCAAGAGGCCACACATCGGCTGGATGCGGGAGACCATGAGGGCGCCGCGGAACTCCTCGAACCGCTGGCGCGCGACGTGCCGAACTTTTTGCGGGCGCGGCTGAATCTCGGTTTGTGCCGATTGCACCAGGAGAATTACGAAGACGCCGTTCGCTGGTTAAAAGCCGCGCTGGAGATCGATCCGCAATCGGATCGGGGACTCGACATGTTGGGGTTTGCCTATCTCAAATTGAATCAGTTTGAGCCCGCCGAGGAGCAATTCCGCCGCTTGCTCGAACTGCAGCCGGACTCTGAGAACGGGCACCTGTTTCTGGGGGAAATCGCCCAGCGGCGACGTCAGTTTCCGCTGGCGCTGCGGCATTATCTCGAGGTGTTGCGGATCAATCCACAAAACCAGTCCGCCCGACAAGTGGTGACCGAGATGCGGGCTGCGGGCGTCCGGCCCTGACGGAAGAGAAAGCTTGGCGGCATCGACGAACTTTTATGGAGCCATGAGTTTTCCACGAGTTTTCGATTGAAAACGCTGATGGGATATGGGAGGCTACCCAGATCGGTTTGAGGTACGTCTGTACCAGCTTCAGCAGTGTTTGATGCCGCGTTCGCGGCTTTACTTCCTTTTCTTGGTGGAGGTTCTCATGAAATCGCGTCTCCGTGGATTTACGCTGATCGAGCTCCTGGTGGTGATCGCCATCATCGCGATCCTGATCGCGCTGCTTTTGCCTGCCGTCCAGCAGGCGCGTGAGGCCGCGCGGCGAACACAGTGTAAAAACAATCTGAAGCAGCTTGGGCTGGCGCTGCACAACTATCACGACACGTTCAAGCTGTTTCCGCCTTCCGCCATCAGTGTCGGCGTGTGCGTGGATTGGGCGACGAACTATCCCGCTTCCGGCGGCTACTCCAATCTGAACGGATTGGTGTTGTTGCTGCCTTACCTCGATCAGGCCCCGCTGTATAACCAATGGAATTTCAATCACGCTGCCAGCTGGAACAACGTTTATGGGCCGACCGATACCTCGATGAAAGGTGATCCGTTGGTTAACTGGGCGCTGGCAGACACGCCGCTGACCGTCTTCACCTGTCCGACCGACAACGGTCTGCCGCGATACACGGCGATCAACAAGTACTACAGCCACAGTGCCACCAAGCCGGGCACTTACCGCACCAACTACGAATTCAACGTGCCGACGTCCGAGTACTACGATGGACTGTACTGGGTTCAGGGCTTGGGCCCGTCGAACCGCACGATGTTCGGGGAGGCATCCAACACGAACATTCGCGACGTTCGCGATGGTACCAGCAACACCGTCATGTTGTCCGAGCAGACGCGCGAGCATGTCAGCGGCACATCCTCGACCTGGGCGACTCGGCAGCACGTGGGCATGGGCGTCGACTTCAATCGCACGACCATCAATAACTGGGTCACCGCGCAGCGCAACGGCAGCTACTACTGGATGTCTCCCGGCAGCCTCCACACCGGCGGATGCCAGGTGGTCCTCG
>CAZDGB010000354.1:0-6846 GCA_964504645.1 uncultured Planctomycetaceae bacterium
GCAAGCGGGCGCTGTGCATGAACATCACGCCGTCCATGAACTGGACGCCGTTCTTTCGGCACGCGAGGAGAATTTTTTCGACGTCCGCCGTTGCGACGCCGACCGGCTTCTCGACGAGGACGTGTTTTTTCGCTTCCGCCGCGCGAATGACCCATTCGGTCCGCATTCCCGTCGGGAGCGGGATGTAAATGGCATCGACGTCTTTCGCCGCGAGCAATTCCTCATACGATCCATACGCCTTCGGCGGCGTCGCAAACGGGACGTGACTCTGACATTCGTCGATGAATTGTTTCGCCCGCGGCAACGTGCGGCTGGCGACTCCCGTCAGCGTCGAGTTCCCCGCGAGGCACATCGCCTGCCAGTTCTTGCGGGCGATCTCTGCGGTTCCCAAAATTCCCCAGCGGCAAAGCGGCGCGGCCATGTGTAATCCCCCCTCAAAGCCGCGGTTGGCAACCGCGGGTTTTCGATTGGTCGAAGACCGCGGATACCATCCGCGGCTATGTCAGTCGATACAATACTTCTTCAGCAGCCCGTCATCGAGTTCCACGCCCAACCCTGGGCCGTCGGGAACCTTCGCCGTGACGGGGCCGATGGACAACGGCTGCGTCAGCAGGTCGGCTTCGTGATAGATCGGGCCGACGAGGTCGCAGGGATAGCTGTCGGCATCGAGGGCCGGGAGCATCGCGCCGATGTGCAGCATCGACGCGGTGCCGATGCCGAGTTCCAGGTTGCTGCCAATGCTGCACGCCAGCCCGGCGGCTTTCGCGACGTGGGCGATCTCCAGCGTGCCGAGCAATCCGCCATGCTTGCCGGGATAGACGCTGAGGACGTCCGCCGCGCGGTGACGGCACAACCCCCAGGCGTCGGACAGCGTGAAGACGCTCTCGTCGGCCATGATGGGAATCGACGTGCTCCGCCGCACGTCGGCCAGCGCTTCGGGATCGCCCGGCGGAATCGGCTGCTCGGCGAGTTTCACGTCGAGCGATTGCAGTTTCGCCAGCACGACTCTTGCCGTCGGCACGCTCCAGCCGCAGTTGGAATCAATGGTGATCGGCATCTGCGGCCCGGCGATTGCGCGCACCTGGCCGACGCGGTCCAGGTCTTCCTCCGCCGTGATGCCCGTTTTCACTTTCAGGCACTTCACGCCCCACGAGAGGAAATGCTCCGTCAATCGTTTCACATTGGCTTTGTCGAAGGCGCCGACGACCAGTTTGATCGGAATCTCGCTGCGGACCATGCCGCCGAGCAGTTGATACACCGGTTTGCCGACCGCTTTGCCCGCGAGGTCCCACAACGCCGTCTCGATGGCGCACTTGGTGAACGGATTGAGTTTGATGACACGGTCCACGATGGCTCGCAACGCGTGAATCTGCGTCGGGTCTTTGCCCATTAATGCCGGCGCGATGAGCTGATTGATCGCCGCGAGGCAGCCGGCCTGAGTTTCGCCGCTCCAGCGCGGAGCGAGCGTCGCCTCGCCGAGTCCGACGAGACCATCGTCGGTGTGAATTTTGACGATGACATACGGCGAATCGACATGCTCGCCGTGCGCGGTCTTCGTCGTCAGGCCTTTCTTCAAAGGGACGCAGACGGGAATGGCTTCGATGCGGGTGATCTTCATGGTTTGTCGATTCAATTTGATAAAACATCCGAGCCGGAGGCGTAAGCGACGGTGATCCTACGATTCTCCGGGGATACGCGCGGGTTTCGGATTGATCGTCAGCCAGCAGAGCGCCGCGGCGAGGTTGATGCCGGCGAACAAAAAGAAAATCTGGTTCCAGCCGATCTCGCCGGCTTTCGCCTGCACGAACATCTGGCCGACGATTTTCGGGCAGGAAATGCCGGCGAACACGCCGACCATGTTCGACACGGCGATGAACGACGACGTGTTCTTGCCGGCGATGTCCATCGTCATCGCCCACGTGCAGGGCGAACCGAAGCCGAAGAAGAAGATGCCGAAGCCGATGAGCGCCACGGCGAGTTCGACGTTCGGCGCGCGCGACGCGGCGAGCACCGCCACGCCGCAGATCACGTGGCCGATCATCGCCAGGCCGCTGCGGCTGATCCATTTGCTGCCCGTGCGCGACAGCAGGTAGTCGATCAATTGCCCGCCGGCGAGCACGCCGGCAATCGACGAGATCAGCGGGATGGACGCCAATTTCGTCGCTTCCTCCACATCGACGTGGTAAGCGTACTCCAGGAACGCCGGAAACCCGGTGATGAAAAACGTGTAAAAGAAATTGCGGAAGAACTGCTGCAAACAGTTCATCCACTGATTCCACGAGAGGAACATCGCCGCCCAGACGCGCCAGGTGAGAGGACTGGGCGACGCGGGGCCGTCGGTCTGTCCGGCTTCGATCAACCGGCGTTCGGCGTCGTTGACCTGCGGATGATCGGCCGGACGATTGCGGAACCACAATGCGAACCAGATCGACCACATCACGCCGACCAGCGCGTATTCGATGTAGATCGTCCGCCAGCTTTGGAACTTCAACAGTTTACCGGTGAGATAGTTGGCCAATGCCGCGCCGGTCCCCATCGACGCCGTGAAGATACCGCTCGAAATCCCGCGGCGCGACGCGGGCATCCAGTCTTTGAGGAGTTGCGACACGCAGGGGATGATGCCGGCCTGCGCTACGCCGATCCAGAACGTCATCCAGAAGAGCATCGACGGCGAGACGGCGACGCCGGAGCCGAACATCGCCAGCGATGTTGCCAGCGCGAAGAATGTCAGTGCAATCCGATTGCCGAATCGCGCTCCGGCGATGCCGCCGACGATCTGAAAGAGATACCCCCAGCTAAACGCCGCCTGGATGTCGCCCATGACGGCGTCATCCATTTTGAATCCGCGTTCCTGGAAATCGCGCAGGATCGTGGTCCGCGCCGGCGACGACGCCGAGCGATGCAGATAAATCGTCAACGCGAGCAACCCGGCCGTCAGCACGACGTACCAGCGAATCCTCGTCGGTCGTTCAAATTCGTTCATCGCCCCCGTCGATCGCTTGCGCTTTGCGGGTCACCCGCTACCCCAAAAACTGCTCCAACACCCCCTTCGTCACCCGCGACACCCCGTCATCCACCGCGATCGACGAGTTCCAGCACAGCGAGCCGACGGAAAACACGGCTCCCTGCGAATCCGTTTCGAAGTAGACGAGATCGGCCCCCGAGTCGTCCGGGTTCGTCCCTTTCGCCAGGTGTACCAGGTTCGGCGGGCTGTCGGGGCTGATTTTGTCGAGTTCGTGGCCCGACGCGCCGCCGGGGCAGCGCTCGTGCAGGCTGTGATGGCCGAACTCGTCGCCCACCTTGAAGCCCGCGGCTTGCATGATCCAGTGTTTGTCGTCGAGCACGCGGTACGGCGCGCCGGATTGATAGCCGCCGTGCGTGTATTCCACGCCGAGCAGCTTCGCCGCCGATTCGCCGCGCTGCGGCCAGACTCCTTCCTTGCGCGGCAGCATGACGGTCTCATCGGGGAATTCGACCTCGGCGTAGTACGCGCAGCCGCCGAGGTACATCAGTTTGCCGCCGTCGTGGAACACCCACCGCTTGATGCGGTCGTACATTTTTTTCGAGACGTACTCCGGGTGCATGTTCAGCACGAGAACGTCGTAACTTTCCAGCGGCAACTGGTCGAAGTGGAGCTGCGTTTCGGCGTAAAGATCGTAGGGAATCTGCTCCCGCTCCAGCCAGCCGAGGAACCGCCACTCGCCCGGCGCCATCGCGCTGGCCAGGCGGCCGGAAATCGTATCGGTGATCTGTGCGTTCTCCGGCACACTGTTGAAGAGTTCCGGCCGGTCGAACGACAGCGGAGCTCCGGTCTCCTCATACGGCCATTCGCCGGGATGGAGAAAACGGCTGAGGTCCTGCCGGGCATGAATCGTGGGCCGCACGTTCAATCCGGCCTGCTGATTGTAGTTGCTGCGGCCGCCGAAGATGTTGTAGGCGTTCCAACTGATGTTGGAGCACATCACGGCGACTTTCGCCTTCGGTTTCTTCGGAGCGACGATCCACGGGAAGCTGAAAAACTTGCCGGACTCGGTTTTGACGTGGCCGTAATACAGCCCCGATTTTTCCGGAGCTGTAATCCGCTGCGGATGCCAGGCGGAACCGTAGCCGACCGAGTTCCAGCGCACGCCCCCTTGCGTGAAGTCGCCGTCGGGGAGGATTTGTGCCGTCGCCCGTGGACCGTGGTCGTCGAACCAGCCGACCGGCTTGATCAGCTCCTTCTCCCAGCCGTAACGCCAGAGCGAAAAGTAATACGGCTCCGGCGAGTGAACGCGGAAATCGGAGGCTTCGCCGCTCTTGACCCATTTCGGCCACAAGTATCCGACGAGGTCGTCGCTCATCAGGCGAAAACGGTGCGGGACGCCGCCCGGTTTCACCGACAGCGTCGTCGTCTTGCCGCCGTAGCCCGGCTTCTGCAGCACGACGTCGTAGTCGCCCGCCGGTAGTTCCGCGACGATCGATCCATCGGCCCCCGACGTCGCGGCCACCGAGGTGCGGTCATTGCGAAAGACAAACGCGACGTCGCTCAATGCTTGGTGTTGTTCGTCGCTGACATACCCGATCAACACAGACTCACCTCGCTCTCGGCACGAAGTTCGTGCTAAGCTGTTTTGCACAAAGAGATAACGTCACAGGATGGCATCGGTGCGGCGCGAATCGCCTTGAAATGCGCAAACGCATTTTTATAGAATCAATTCGCGAGTTGCAAGGACCCCGACTAGAAGAAGTTCTCCGCAGATTTACGCAGATTTTCAAAGCCGAAATAGCATTCTTAATCTGCGTCCATCTGCGAAATCTGCGGATAGATGTCGTTGATTTCTTAAACGAGGACGCACGATGCTTCACCGCCGCGATGCCATGCTCCGACTGGGACAGATCGGCCTCGGCGGGTTGACGCTGCCGCAACTCCTGTCGAACTCCAGCCGCGCAGCGACCACGGTGGGCCGCGCGACGACGGGCAAAGCCAAGTCGTGCATCCTCATTTACCTGTGGGGCGGGCCGCCGCAGCAGGACATGTGGGACATGAAGCCCGATTCGCCGCTCGGGGTGCGGAGTCTGTTTCAGCCGATTCCGACCGTCGTGCCGGGGATCGACGTCTGCGAGCACATGCCCCACTTCGCCCGGCACACCGACAAGGTCGCGCTCGTCCGCTCGTTGTCGCACGACAGCAACAACCACGAGCCGTCGGTGTATCGCACGCTCACGGGGCACATCAACAACACGCTGGCAGTGCCGCGGAACCAGCGCAGCCGCCGCGATTTTCCGAACATCGGGTCGGTGGTGTCGTACTTCACGCCGTTCGGGAACATGCCGGCGTCGGTGACGATTCCGCGTCCCATCGGTCACGACGGCTCGACCTATGCGGGCACGTACGCGGGATTTCTCGGCGGGCAGCACGATCCGATGGAAGTCGCCGCCGCGGAGGAAACGAAGGAGACGCCGACGCATCCGGTGACGCTGCCGGCCGACATGGCCGAGACGCGGCTGTTCGCCCGGCAAGGGTTGCTGCAAACGATCGAGCAGGTCGAGCGGCAACTCGAAAAGACGCGGTCGATGTCCGACTTGAACAGCTACCGGCAGCAGGCCTTCAGCATGCTCTCGTCGCCGGAAGCCAAGCGGGCGTTCCGACTCGAACAGGAAGACCCGAAAACTCGCGACCGCTACGGCCGCAACGAATGGGGCGAAGCGATTCTGCTCGCGCGGCGGCTCGTCGAAGCCGGCGTGAAACTCGTCACGATCTCGTGGATGTACATCCAGAAATCGGGCAATGTCGCCAACGTCTGGGACAATCACGGCCCGTTCGAAGGCCACACCGGCACCGAGATGCTCAAGCAGACGTATTGTTTGCCGTCGCTCGATCAGGGCTACGGCGCACTGATGGACGACCTCGCGAGTTGCGGCTTGCTCGACGACACGCTGGTCGCGATGTGGGGGGAATTCGGCCGCACGCCGAAGCTCAACCCCGCCGGCGGCCGCGATCACTGGGGCGCGGTGCAGACGGCGTGTCTCGCGGGCGGCGGCGTTCGCGGCGGACAGATTTACGGTTCGAGCGACAAGGACGCCGCCTATCCCGCGTCGAACCCCGTCTCGCCGGAAGACATGCTGGCGACGGTGTACCACGCGCTCGGCATCGACTCGGAAGAGTTCTACCGCGACAACTTCGGCCGCCCGATCCGCGTCGTCGAAGGAACGCCGTTGACCTCGCTGTTTTGACCCTCGCTGTTTTGACCGTAGAGCAGGCGGCTCGCCTGCAAGTTTTTCGAGAATGGAATCCATCGCAGGCGAGCCGCCTGCTCCACGAAGTTTCATCGGGATATTCGCCATGCGCCGCTCCACGAAATATCTCACTTTCGCGTTCCTGTTGCTGGGGACGTTGTCGGTGCTCGTCGCCGCCGCGCCGAAGACCAAACCGAAAGCGGATGCGAAGGCCGAGTCCAAGTCCGCAGATAAATCGACGCCGGAAGCCGACGAGAACGGCAAAGTCGTCAAGACCGAGGCCGAGTGGCGAAAGCTTCTCACCAAGGAACAGTTCCGCGTGACCCGCCTGAAGGGGACCGAGCCGGCGTTCAACAACGCCTATTGGAACTCCAAAAAGGCCGGCGAATACCGCTGCGTTTGCTGCCAGCAGCCGTTGTTCGAATCGGAGACGAAATTCGATTCCGGCACCGGCTGGCCCAGCTTCTGGGAGCCGGTCGAAAAAGAAGCCGTCGCCTATCACGAAGACCGCAGCGCCGCGGAAGTCCGCACGGAAGTGATTTGCAGCCGCTGCGACGCCCACCTCGGCCACGTTTTCTCCGACGGTCCCGCCCCCACCGGGATGCGGTACTGCATGAACTCGGCCGCGCT
>CAZDGB010000355.1:0-6765 GCA_964504645.1 uncultured Planctomycetaceae bacterium
CGGTGCCGTAGACCGGCAGCGATTGATCCTGCATCGCGTTCGAGATGAAGAGCGGCAGCAGCTTCTCTGGGAACTGGTAGGGCCCGTAATTGTTCGAGCACCGTGTGATCAGCCCCGGAAAGCCGAACGTGTGATGATAGGCCCGCACCAAAAGATCGGCAGCCGCCTTCGACGCCGAGTACGGGCTGTTCGGCGCGAGGGGCGTCTCCTCGGTGAACGCGCCGGTCGGTCCGAGGCTGCCGTAGACTTCATCGGTCGAGACCTGGACGTAGCGCGGCACATTCGCCTTGCGGCATGCATCGAGCAACACCTGCGTGCCGATGATGTTCGTCTGAATGAACGGCCCGGAATCGAGAATGCTGCGATCGACGTGGCTCTCTGCCGCGAAGTTGATGACGGCGGAGAACGCGGTGTCGGTGACGAGCTTGTTCACCAGCACGGCATCGGTGATGTCGCCGTGGACGAAGCGATAGCGCTGATTTCCCTCGAGGTCCGCGAGATTCTCCGCGTTCCCCGCGTAGGTCAGCTTATCGAGGTTGACGATGGACACATCGGCGTGCGTCGCCAGCATGTGGCGGATGAAGTTCGAGCCGATGAAACCGCAGCCGCCGGTGACGAGAATCTGTTGCATCATGCTTTCCGAAGTACGGGACGTTCCGCAGTCAACCTTCGCGAGTGGAGACCGCCGCCGTCAATGGCGGCAGCGGCGAATCAGCGGCTCGCGGCGGAATCGGGGCCGATCGTGCCGCGAATGTGGGCGCCGATTTCCTGCGTGGCCGTTTTGGCGTCGTCGAACGTGTCCCACCGCTTGACGAAGCCGTGAATCATACCTGGAAATTCGCGCAGCGTCGTGGGCACGCCGGCCTGCATCAAAGCCTTCGCATAAGCGACGCCTTCATCACAGAGCGGATCGTACTCGGCGGTGAGGACGTAGGCCGGCGGCAACCCGGCGAGCGATTCCGCCCGCAGCGGCGACGCGTACGGCTCGGTCATCTGCTCGGGCCGTTCGACGTAATGCTTCCAGAACCATTGCATGTCGCGCAGGCAAAGGAAGTATCCCTTCGCCTTCTCGCGGTACGACGTCCGCTCGAAGTCGCAATCGGTGATGGGGTAAATCAGCACTTGCCGGGCAATGTGCGGTCCGCCGCGATCGCGGGACATCAGGCATAACACGGCCGCGATGTTCGCTCCTGCGCTGTCCCCCGCGACCGCGATTCGCTGGGGATCGAAGCCCCATTCTTCGGCGTGATCGATCACCCAATTGAGGGCCCGATAGCTGTCTTCCACCGGCACGGGATACTTGTATTCCGGCGCCAGCGGGTACTCGACGGAGACGAAGGCACAGCCCGACTCGTCGACCAGTCGCCGGACCACATCGTCGTGGGTCTCGATGCTGCCGAGCACCCAGCCTCCGCCGTGGAAGTAGACGCAAACGCCGAAGGGCGGCGTTCCCTGCGGGAGGTGAACCCGGACGCGGAACGCCCCGCATTGCCCGATGACCTCGCGGTCTTCGGTCCGGGCCGGGACCGGGCAATCGGGCGGAATCACTGTCTGATTCAGGAGTTGCGCTCGCGTGACGTGCGGAGGAAGCCCGTCGCGCGACTCCGGGTTCGTCCCATAGTAAAGGCCGAGAAACGCCTTCGCTTGAGGGTTCAGTGGCATGAGAAACACCTGCCGTAACAAAAAGCACGAAATTGGCGATTGGGACGAATCTGCATCTACACTACCTTACAAATAACCCATATTATCTATATTACGCGTGACAACTCTAAAAATATCGTTTTACCCTGTTCACGTACCCTTCGTGAACTCCGCAGAAGTTCTTCTCGATCGCTCGTAAAAGGAGAGAAACGTGTCGGCAATGCTCAGCAGGTCTCGTCTCAGTTGTTGGATTTCCTCAGTCCTGCTGATTGTCGTCAGCGGACAACAAGTATGGTCACAAACCACGCCGCCACCGGCCCAATTCACCGTGGTGGGCAAAGCCAAGCCTGATCAATGGTATACAGGCCTAGGCGGTGCGTATGTCCCCTTTGGCAGCCAGCAGGAAGGCGATACCGGCCAGCCGAAGGTCAACATGGATTACGTCTGGAGTCTCACGGAAGGCGGCTCGTCGATTTGGTTCGGCACCGGCGCCGGCATCACGGCCCAAGCCACCGCCGAAACCGCACTTCTGTACGGGAACACACCTGAGCCCACAGAACAGACTGCCAACGGCGGTATCAAGGTCAGAGCTTTGGAATTCGGCGAGAGCACTTATCCGGGAATTCCCGAGGTTCTTCGTCCGTATCTGGGAGATTGGCGTCCTCCGAAGTTCTATCAGCTCAACCCGACGACGGGCGTCATCACCGACCGCACGCCGAATGATTCGTTGGTAAGTCAAACCCTCGGATTGCGTTCGGCGGGATCGGCGAACAACGTCGTCCTCTTCGGAGGACCGGCTTTGGGCCAAGTCGGCGTCTGTATGTTCGCGTTTGACGCCAATACCGGCGCATTCCTCGGCTCGCGGTTCTTCCCGCAATATAGCAATGTCCGTCGCTGGGTCTCTACCCCGGCAGGTTTGTACACCTCAGTTCTGAACACCTCGCAGGCCCTCGGACGCGGGGCCGTCATCCGCTGGTCGGGAACCCGTTTGGCACCGTTCCTGTTCACGACCGTGGGCGCGCTGGACAATCAGGGAGCCTACATGGCTTACCACAACGATCGTCTGTTCGTCGGCACGTGGCCGCTGGATGCGGCGTTCCCGAAGGCCCTGCGGGCCGTAAATGAGGACCTCAACGAGATTCTGCCGCCGCTGGATGACTGGGCGCCGATGGCAGGCATCTACATGAGTCCGCCGCTCGGCATAGCGGGATTGCTGCCCGTCCATACCACGTTCTGGAAGAAAGTCTGGCAGGCGTCCGACTATGATCCGGATTCAATCCTGGCGCGCGGATACGCGATGGGCGCCATGGCCAGTTACAATGGAGACTTGTACTTCGGCACGCTGCACTACTACAACTCGGGCCGGGCCGCGTTTCAAACTCTCTATGGTTATCAGGCGCCGGGTCGACCCAGCGGATCGAACATTCCTTCGTCCCCAACGGAACGAGCCATCTCGATTTTCCGGGCAAAGAATCTGGGCGTCAACAACAAGACTCCCAAGTTCGAAGTGTTGTACGGCAACGCACAGCTCCCTGTGTTCACGCCCGATCCCGATCCGATGGTCCAGAGCGGAACCTGGTCCATGGTGAACAACAAGTACAACACGCCAGGACTTTACGGCACTGCGGGTTTTGGAAACTCGTCCAACACCTATACCTGGTCCGCCGCTGTGCATAAGGGCAAGCTCTACATGGGCACCTTCGACCTTTCGACCCTCTCGTCGATCAACCGCGTGGTCGACCGCATTAATCGAAATCGAACGCCGGCCAATGACGTGCAATGCGGCGCCGACCTCTACTGCTTCAGCAACGGCACCAGTGCCGCTGTCGCGGTCAGCGTCGAGGGTTGTGGCAACCCAGCGAACCACGGCGTGCGCAACATTTTGTCGCATTCCACCGGGTTGTACCTCGGCATGACCAACGGCATGAACTTGTTGACGAATACCGCCGACAACTTTCCCGACGGCGGCTGGGAACTGCTGAAACTGGTGGAAACGCCCTAACCGACGGGGCTCGCCCTGTCGGTCGATAGCATCGTGAGCAGGAGAGACGGCCTTCCGTCTCTCCTGTTTCATTTTCCGGCGTTCCAAATCGAGCGCAGCGCCTCGTAGCCGAGGGGGTCGTACCTCTCGAGATCGGTTCGGTTGAACGGAAAGAAATCGTTCCGGCCGAAGTAGGCTTCCGTCAGCTCGGCGAAGTACTCGTCCACGTTCGTGAGTGCGTACGCCTGACGGCGCTCGCCCGGACGGAAGTAGTCGACCGATTCGTAAATCTTCTCTTTTTTCGCTGCGTCGAAGGCCGCGTCCAACTCAGCATGCGCATGCTGGAGCACACGGTGATGGTACGCATGCGACAGCTCGTGCAACACCATCCACGGTTGCCCATCTTGCGACCACTTCACGAAGTTTCTCGTGTTGTTGATCTCGACGTTGAGGACTTTCTCCGGATTGTAGCCATTGTCCTTGAGCCACTCCGGCGAGACATGAAACTCCGCAGCGCCGCCCGGCTTGGCTTCCCATTCAATCCAGAGGCGAACCTTTTTCAAGTGCGCAAGCGCCGGTTTCGGCATCACCTCCTCGATCTGCCGGAGCTGCGATTCGAGTTCCTCGAACATTGCCGCGGCGTCTTCGGCGTGATTGAGGACATCCGGGTGGATGAGCAACGAAAAGCCGCGCAGTTCGCGGGAATGATAAACGGCCGTGGGAGAATAACCCGGCTCCGCAGCCGAGACAGGACCGATCAGCGTGAGACAGACAAGCCACCGGGTCATCATGTAGAATTCTCTCCGCAGGATGTTCGATTCCAGCGAAATGCGGACAAGGAAGTCAAGTAAACCATCAAACTCACACAGATTTAACCGTCAGACGCCATCCAAAGGAAAACCACCATGTCCACCGGCACTGTTCGGCTTCACCGTGTGCTCCGTGCGACGCCGGAGCGAATCTATCGGGCGTTCCTCGATGCCGACGCCATGGCCAAGTGGTTGCCGCCGCACGGTTTCACCGGCAAGGTTCACCACATTGAGACCAAAGTCGGCGGCACATACAAGATGTCGTTCACGAACTTCTCCACCGGTCACAGCCATTCCTTCGGCGGCAAGTACCTGGAGTTGGTCCCCAACGAACGCATCCGTCACACCGACGTCTTCGACGACCCGAACCTGCCTGGCGAAATGCAGACGACAGTGAATCTCAAGCAAGTTGTCTGCGGCACCGAAGTGAATATCGTGCAGGAGGGCATCCCCGCCGTCATTCCGCCCGAGGCCTGCTACCTCGGCTGGCAGGAGTCGCTCACGCTGCTGGCGCAACTGGTGGAGGCGGAGATCCCGGATTAGTCATGTCGAGCGTTCAAGCGTGCAGCCACGATAATTTTCTGCTTCACTTCGATCGTCGAATACCAGTCAGGCCTCGCAAGCAACATTCTGATGCAACTCGTCCCGATTGAAGAATCCGGCCCCACGCTTTCTTCAGAGCTTGCAACCGGGGACATCGTAGCCCAGGTCGTCGAGGCAACGCTGTCGCTTTACTCCCGCCGAGGCTATGAGGCGCCATGGATCGGATACCTCGCCGTGGTGGGTAGCGAGGTCGTCGGCACCTGCGGGTTCGCAGGTCCGCCGAGCCAAGGGGAGGTTGAGATTGCCTACTTCACATTCCCAGACCACGAAGGGCGCGGAGTCGCCACACAGATGGCTGGTGAGTTGCTTCGCATAAGCAGGCAGGCCGCAACACGCGGCGGCCTCCGGTTCATCGCACATACCCTTCCCGAAGAAGGGCCGTCCACCTCAATACTCCGAAAGCTGGGGTTTCGCCTGGATGGCCCTATTTCGCACCCGGAAGATGGCACGGTCTGGAAGTGGTGTGAGCTTGTCCACAACGAGGCCAAACCCCGATGGGCCGTCATGCCAGATCAATCATCGCCGGACATCGAGCTGCTCCGCGCGGCCTACGCCGCTTTCAACGCGCGCGACATTGACGCCACCCTCGCCACCATGGCTCCGGACGTGGTTTGGCCGAAGGCGTTCAAGGGGGGCTTCGCACGCGGCCATCAGGAGATCCGCGCCTACTGGACGGAGCAGTGGTCCGAGATCAATCCGCGCGTTGAGCCAACTTCGTTTCACGCCGAGGCCGGCGGTCGAATTCTGGTTCATGTGCATCAACTCGTGCGCGACATAGCCGGGCTTGTCATCGCCGACGGTCACGTCGGCCACCGCTTCACCATCGAGTCCGGGGCGATCCGATCGATGGAGGTGTGCCCGCTTCCGCTGCCCGAACAGAGAGCCTAGCGCGGGGAAGCCGCGGCCGCCGGTAAACTATCTCGTTAGGCGGCTACTCGTACGGCTGTCACTGACGCTTCCGGGTCTGACGAGCATTCTTCACACCGTCCCACCGTATAACACCACCGGCTCCGCTTTGCCGGGACGGTACAGCACCAGACCGCCGTATTTGTCGTTCACGCGGACGACACAGTCCGGTTCGCCGGCGGCGTGATGGGCGAGAATAGCTTCCAAGGCCTGGACCGCGGCGACGGTTTGCCGATCGTTCGACAGGTCGTTGTAGCCCAGCGATTGCATCTCCTGATAGCGCTTCGTCCGATCGGATTTCGATCCGGCGAATTCGACGTAGGCTAACTCCCGCACGAAACGTTCCAGCACTTCGATGCCGTAGCCGCGCTGCGAACGTTCGCCCCAGGGCTCCACAAACGTGCCGTTGTAGTGATTGTTCATCGTCGTTTTCATTTTTATCGGCGTGAGACCTTCGACCGTGCATTCAACGCCGCGCTTGCGGCTGTGGCCGTTCCAGACGCCGTTGTCGAACCGGAACTGCACTTCCTGCTCGACGTAGCCGGGGAAATTGTCCGGCGTGACCCACGAGGTGTGGATGTCGAACGCGGCGTTGCGGCCGTCGGCGTATTCGTAGACCATCTTCATCTGCGTGCTGTCCCACGTCGGTCCGTCTTTCGGTCCGACGAGACCGCGCTGGCCGCTGGCGGTGATCGTTTTCAATTTCCCGCCGAAAGTGAAATCGATCAGCTTGATGTAATGGCAGGCGACGTACGTCCCCGGATTGCGGCCGACGATCCACTCGGCGAACTGCCCGCCGGAGATCGACTTCGGCTCCAGCAGCGA
>CAZDGB010000356.1:0-6737 GCA_964504645.1 uncultured Planctomycetaceae bacterium
GCAAAAAGCAAAACAAAGATGTTAAAAGCAGTGGTCAGGAGACCCGCGCCGAACAGCGAACAGGAGACCGGCTAAAGCCGGGACTCCAACTGTCACCGCTTGGCGATCGGCACGTAGTCCCGGTCCGCTGGGCCGATGTAGTTCGACGACGGGCGAATGATCTTGTTGTCGGCCAGTTGTTCCAGCACGTGGGCGCACCAGCCGACGATGCGGCTCGTGGCGAAGACGCAGGTGAAGAGGTTCCCGGGAATCCCCATGTAGTGCTGCAGGCTGGCGGAAAAGAAATCGACGTTGCAGTTCTTGTGGATCGTCTGCGTCACGAGCTTTTCCATCTCGATCGACATCTGGTACCACTTCGGATCGCCGGTCTCGATGCTCAACCGTCGCGACAATTCTTTGAGATGGATGGCGCGCGGGTCTTCGACCTTGTAGACCGCGTGGCCGAAGCCCATGAACTTGCCCTTCTTGGCGCGGGTCGTTTCCACCCAGGTCTTCACGTTTTCCACGCTGCCGATTTCCATCAGCGTGTTGAGGACTTCCGTGTTCGCGCCGCCGTGCAGCGGGCCTTTCAGCGCGCCGATCGCCCCGGTGATCGCCGAATGCAGGTCCGACAGCGTTGCCGCGATGACCCGCGCGGCGAACGTGCTAGCGTTCAAACCGTGCTCGGCGTGCAGAATCAGGATCAGGTCCATCGCCTTTTCGGCGTCGGCCGACGGCACCTTGCCGTTGAGCATGTACATGAAGTTGGCGGCGTGGCTCAAGTCCCGCCGCGGGGCGATCGGCTCCAGGCCGTCTTCCACCCGGCGAATCGCGGCGACCACCGCCGTCATCTCCGCCGTCAGCCGGATCGACTTCTCGAAATTGGCCTGCGGCGAATTGTCCTCGGCGAGGTCGTCGTATACGCCGCACATCGAAATCGCCGACCGCAGCGCCGTCATCGGCGGCGTTTTCTTGGGGAGCGACTTCAGGAAATTCAGAATTGGCGGTTCGAGCTCGTGATGCGCCATCAGCGACGCTTTGAACTCGGCGAGCTGCGGCGCGGTGGGAAGTTCGCCCTGAAAGAGGAGGTAAGCAGTCTCTTCGAACGTGCTGTGCTTGGCCAGATCGTGGATGTTGTAGCCGCGATAGATCAGCTTGCCCAAATCCCCGTCGACGTCGCAGATTGACGTATCGGCGGCGACGATGCCTTTCAGGCCTTTCGCGGCCAGCTTTTCGGACGCAGTCTCTTTATCAGCAACTTCCGCCGTCATGACGATCGGTCCGCCTTCCCTCAGAAGAACATCAGGTCGTGTGTGGCTCAAGCCCCGAGTATATCACCGCGAGCGCAGGGGTTTCAACGAAGTCGTTTCACCACGAGCGGGCGATCTCTTCTTGCCGTAACTCTGCGAAACCGCTAAAGTTCCGCCGCCATTTGAAGGATCAAATGCGAAAGTCCGGCGCGGCGACGCGCCGGCGTCAGGGAGGGCCGGCTGAATGTTTCGTCAGAAGGACACTGCGCTCACGATCGGACTGGTGTGCGCCGCCACGCTGGCTGCCCATGTTCTGATCGCTCGTCACCTGGAACGAGTGGAAACCACCGCAGAATCGGTCGAGTCCCGCGCTCCGCTCTGGGGTGTCGTCCAGACGCCGGGCGTGAACGATTGGGATCAGGAATTCGCCGGCGCTCCGCGGCTGCTGACGACCGCGGCGTACGAATCCGAGGATCCGATCGACTCCCCGCGTTCCGCCGATCGCGAGTCCGATGCGCCGAAACCCCCGCTGACCAAGCGGCAGCGCGAGGAACAAGACGCGGTACGGGCCGTCATCGAGGAAGAGATGCCCGAGACGAGCGCCGAGGAGCGCGACATCTGGTTCGACGAATTGAAGTCGCTGCCGGCGGAAGTCGTCCGCGACCTGTTACAGGTGCGCAAACAGTTGCGGGTCCTCTCGCCCGATCATCCGCTGTCCGGCCCGTCGACGTTGCATGAGCACATTCCTCACGATGAACCTGTTGTCGCCATCGAGCCGGTCGCACAGACTCGGCAACTCACCTCGTCGACGGACTGGTCGGAAACGCGCGAGGCGTTGGAGCAGGCGATCGCGTGGTCGACGCACAATCTCGCCAACGCCGCCACGCCGGGCTACAAGCGGATCGAAGCGTTCACCGGCGACGCGTACCGTTCCGAGACCGATCTGTTTTCACCGCTCGGCCTCGGTTGCCGGCTGACGACGGCGCGCATCGATCTGACGCCCGGTGAGCTGCGCGAGAGCAGCCGGCAACTCGATCTGGCCATCGACGGCCCGGGGCTCTTCGTGTTGCGCGACACGACAACGGGCGAGATGTACTACACCCGCTGCGGCCGCCTCACTTCGAACGAACAAGGGCAACTCGGCATTCAACAAGGCGACAAATTCCTGGTGCAAGACGCCCGCGGCAGCATCGCCCTGCCGCAGTCGGCGATGTCGATCAAAGTCTCCGCCGAGGGAACGGTCACGGCGGTCACCAACCAGGACGACGTCGAAACTCAGGAAATCGGCCAGATTCAGCTGGCGATGTGCGTCGACGCGTCCAAGCTGAAACCGATTGGCGACGGCCTGTTCGCCGCGGCGCCGGGCTTCGCGCCGCCGCTCGTGAAGCCGGGATTTCGCGGCGTGGGTGTGATTCGACAGGGATTTCTGGAACAATCCAACGTCGATGTCGTGCGGGAGCAGGCTGATCGCGAGGCCTGGGAGTCGATTCTGCGGACTCTGCCGACCACTCTGGTCCCACGCACGGCGCGCGAATCCATCCCGTCGCCCCAGTGAGGACCCGTCATGAGCATCCTTTCCGAATTCAAACAATTCATTCAACGCGGCAGCGTGGTCGATCTCGCCGTCGGCGTGATCATGGGGGCGGCGTTCGGGAAGATCGTCAATTCGCTCGTATCGGATGTGATCATGCCGCCGATCAGCCTGATCATCGGCCAAGTGCCGGTGAAGTTGCTGTCGTGGCGACTGGCGCCGGCGAAAATCGTGGAAATCACAGATCCGCTTTCCAAAGAAGTGAAGCAAACTCAACTTGATCCCGTCACGCTGAACTACGGCACGTTCCTGCAGAACGTGCTCGATTTTCTCATCGTCGGCTTCTGCGTGTTTCTGATGGTAAAAGCGATGAACACGCTGCAGCGCAAGAAGGAAGAAGCGCCGAAGCCCGCGGAGCTTTCCACCACCGAAAAGCTGCTGACGGAAATCCGCGACGAGCTCAAGGCCAAAGCCTGAGAAGCCCGGCGATGGCATCGCCGGGACCCGCCGTCACCGACGGCGGGCTTTGCGGGAAAATCGTTCGCCTTCGCGGCGGAATCTCGGTACGATCCGCCGTCGAGGAACGTACTCACGGAGAGACTCGGCATGGCAGGCAGCGCGACGGAAAGCAAAGGCCCTTCCATCACCCCCACCAGCGCCACGATCGCCATTTTCGGCGCGTCGGGCGATCTGACGGCCCGAAAGCTGATGCCGGCGCTGTTCGATTTGTGGTGTGCCGGCTATCTCGCCGATGACGCCCCGATCGTCGGCGTCGCCCGCCGCGAAAAGTCCGACGAAAGCTTCCGCAACGAGGTCTTCAACGACATCAACGGCAAAGTCCGCTCGGGCAACATCTCGCCCGAGCAGTGGGCCAAGTTCGCTCAGCGGCTGTACTACCGGCAAGTCGACATCTCCGACTCCGCCGAGTACGCCAAGCTGAAGCAGAATCTCGAAGAACTCGAGAAGACCAGTTCCGGCCGCGACAACCGCGTCGTCTACATGGCGACCAGCCCGGACCTGTTCATCCCCGGCGTGGAAGGCCTGTCGTCCGCGGGACTGATCCCCGGCCGCGACGCCGATCACTGGCTGCGCGTCGTCTTCGAGAAACCGTTCGGCACCGATCTCGCGTCCGCCCAGCAATTGAGCGCTGAACTCCGCTTGCGGTTGCGAGAAGAGCAGATCTACCGCATCGACCATTACCTCGGCAAAGACACCGTTCAGAACATTTTGCTGTTCCGGTTCGGCAACGCGATCTTCGATCCGCTGTTCAATCGCAATCACGTCGACCACGTGCAGATCACCGTCGCCGAGTCGCAGGGCATGGAGCGCGGCCGCGGCGGCTACTACGATAAATCGGGCGCGCTGCGCGACGTGCTGCAGAATCACGTGCTGCAACTCTTGTGTCTTGTCGCGATGGAGCCGCCAGCGCTGTTCGATTCGGCCGATTTACACGCCGAGAAACTCAAAGTCTTGAAAGCCCTGTCGCCGGGCCACAAGTCGGACATCTCCAAGTGGGTCGCGTCGGGACAGTACGCCGCGGGGATGTTCGATCATCAGCCGGCGATCGGTTACCTCGCGGAGGAGCGCATTCCGCCCGACTCCCGGACCGAAACCTACGTCGCCATGAAGGTGATGGTCGACAACTGGCGCTGGGCCGGCGTGCCGTTCTATCTGCGAACCGGTAAGCGGATGCCGACGCGGGTGACGGAGATCGCCATCCAGTTCAAGCTGCCGCCGCTGAACCTGTTCACGACCGTCGAATGCGAAGGGGACATGTGCGACCTCGTCGGCGCGCGGCCGAATTCACTCATCTTCCGCATTCAGCCGCGGGAATCGATTTCGCTGAAGTTCTCGACCAAGCGTCCCGGCATGCAATACCAGATCGAACCGGTGACGATGGACTTCAGCTACGAAACGTCGTTCAAAGCCTTGCCGGAAGCGTACGAGCGGCTGCTGCTGGACGTCCTCCGCGGCGATTCGACGCTGTTCTTGCGGACCGACGAACTGGAATCGGCCTGGCAATTCATGACGCCGGTGCTCGAGGAATGGGAGAAGCACTCCGTCGTGCCGGAACCCTACCGCGCCGGCTCGTGGGGCCCGCGCGGGGCGGACTCGCTCTTGTGGAACGACGGCCGCGCCTGGCGCACGCCGGCGTGACTTACCCAACAAAGCCGCGATTGGCAACCGCGGTCTTCCGGATCCCGGATTGACGAAGCCATATCGAATTGACTCCAATGACGTTAGTGCCAAACGCACAAAGTTATTGAAGGACACCGACAATGTCCGCCGCACCAGCCATCACCACTGGGACTGAGTTTTCTGACCAAGCGGCTGCTCGCCCGGCCCAACTGTTCTGGGGATTGCCTCTAGTCCTGTGCGGCTTGTGGCTGGCGGTGCATGTGGTTCTGTTGGCGGAAGACATGCAACGAGAACGCGTCGTCTTCTTGAAGGCGGATCGCCCTCACGGCAAGGGTTGGCCGCGCGACATGATCTGGGACGGTGGCGACTTGCCCCATCGCATGCAATGGCTGAGGTATCGGACTTTCCTATTCCAGTATTGGCTGATCGGCCTCGATGTCCTGGGGATCGTCGTGTGCTTGTCTTCGTCGAAGCTTCGAAGAACGATCGTGCTGTGGGGCGTGTACCTTGCCTTCTGGTGCACCTATGCATTTGGCATCTATCACGCGAGCCGGCTCATGCATTGGGGGCACTCCGATCGCTTCGCGTTGGTTGCCATGTCCTTCATCATGACGCCGTGGGTATTGATGGGAATTGCGATTCTCTATGATTTCTATATCCAGCGACAGTCGAATCGTCCGTTTGTCTCCTCTCCTCCCGGCGGCTAAGATATAGTGATGACTGCAAGCGCTAGCTGTGAGGACGCCCTCCGTTGAGTGACCGCCTGGACGAGTTGTACGACGACCACATCCTCGATCATTACGAGTCGCCTTATCACAAAGGGCAACTCCCGGCGGCGTCCTGCTCGCATTCCGACCGCAACCCGATCTGCGGCGACCAGGTGACGCTGCAACTCAAGCTCGACGGCGACAAGGTCGCCGAATGCTACTTCGACGGCAAAGGCTGCGCCATCAGCCAGGCCGCGGCGTCCATCCTCTGCGAAGCTGTTGAAGGCAAGACGCTGGACGAACTGCGGCAACTCCAGGCGAAAGATATGCTCTCGCTGTTGAAAGTCCCGCTGACCGCCAGCCGCCAGAAATGCGGCCTGTTGGCGTTCAAGGTGCTGAAAACGCTGCTCTACCAGCAACAAGCCGCGCACGCTTGCGACTAGCAGATCACCGGCGTTCCCTTCAAAACTCCAGCGCCCGGTTTTCCCGCGCGGACTGCTCCGCTTTCAGAATCGACGCCACGACGAGCCGCGATTCCTCCGGCGTGATGACTGTCGGCTTCTCGCCGGCGGCGACGCATTTCAGGAAGTAGTCGAACTCCTCTTTGAGATAGCCGCGGCGTAGACCGTGGACTTGCGGCCAATACGTCGATTGCGGGAATTGCAGGCCGGACTTCGTGAGCAGCGTGTAATGGCTGCCGGAGTTGTCGATGTAGATCGCGCCGTCGGTGCCAATGATCTCCATCCGCGCGTCGATGGCGAACGGCGCGTTCTCCGGCAGGCACCAGACATTCTCGATCACGGCGATCGCCCCGGTATCGAGCCGGAACATCGCCCAGCCCAAGTCGTCATGCGGCAACTCGGGCCGGCTGTTGAGCGTCTGGGCATAGACGCTGACCGGCTTCGCGCCGGTGTACCACAGCATCAAATCGAGATCGTGCACGCCGTCACCGAACATAGCACTCAGTTTCATGAGATGCGTCGGCGTGATCCACTTGGCGAGATTCCGTTTCGCGTGCAGGCTCAGAATCTTGCCGAGCTTCCCCGCAGCGATTTCTTCTTTCGCCAACGCATAGACCGTGTCGAACCGGCAGACGTGGCCGACCAGAAAGGCTTTGTCGGTCGCATTCGC
>CAZDGB010000357.1:0-6647 GCA_964504645.1 uncultured Planctomycetaceae bacterium
CCTGATCGCGATGCTCGCGTCAATCCCCGGCATCACCGACATCGGACTGACGACCAACGGCCTCTTGCTCGCGGACCAAGCCGCGGAGTTGTACGCCGCCGGCTTGCGGCGGCTCAACGTCAGCCTCGACGCGCTCGACCCGGTGCGGTTCAAGCAGTTCACCCGCCGCGAAGGGCACGAGAAAGTCCTCGAAGGAATTCAGGTCGCGCAGCGGGTAGGATTTCAGCCAATCAAGATCAACGCGGTGTCGGTGCGAGGCCTGACGGAGGATGAGATCGTGCCGTTCGGTCATTTCGCCCGCGACACTGGCTTGGAAGTCCGCTTCATCGAATACATGCCGCTCGACGCCGAGAATGCCTGGGAACGCGACAAGGTGCTGTTCGCCGCGGAGATCCTCGAAAAGCTGTCGCAGGAAGTAATGCCCCTGGAGGCGCTGCCCGCCGAGGATCCGAGCGCCCCGGCGACCGACTACCTCTTCGCCGACGGCGTCGGCCGCATCGGGTTCATCGCCTCGGTCAGCCAGCCGTTCTGCGGGCAGTGCAACCGCATCCGCATCACGGCCGACGGCAAACTTCGCAACTGCCTGTTCAGCCTGGAGGAGACCGATGTGCGCGGCCTGCTCCGCGGCGACGGCTCGGACGACGACTTACGCCAAGCCGTCCGCGGCAGCGTCGCCGCGAAGAAAGAAGGCCACGAAATCAACACGGCCCGCTTCATCCAGCCGCTGCGTCCGATGTACTCCATCGGCGGCTGAAGCCCGGAATATCAATCCCTGGGCTTCTGGCACCAAGCACCATGCGCATCTACCTCGACAACGCCGCGACCAGTTTTCCGAAACGCCACGGCGTCATCGAGGCGATGCAGCGTTACTCTCAAGGGAATGGTGCCGCGGTGGGCCGCGGGACGTCCGCGCAAGGTCTGGAGCTCCAGCGTTCGGTGGACCGCTGTCGGCGATTGGCAGCGAATGTTCTGGGCACGGCCGATCCGTCGCGGATCGTTTTCTGTTTCAACGGCACTGACGCCTTGAATCTCGCGATCCTCGGCCTCTGCCGGCCGGGCGATCACGTCATCACGTCGGTGCTCGAACACAATTCCGTCCTGCGCCCGCTGCGGTTTCTGAGCGATCAACGACAGGTTCAGGTCAGCTATGTAACGCCCGATCAGAATGGTCGGATCGATCCGGCCGCCGTGCGACGCGAACTGCGGCCGGAAACGCGGCTCGTCGTGTTGACGCACGCATCGAACGTGACGGGAACGATTCAACCGGTGGCGGACGTCGCACGGTTGCTGCGCGACACGAACGCGTTGTTCCTCGTCGATGCCGCGCAGACCGCGGGACACGTGGAGCTTGACGCCGCCAAAGTCGGCATCGACCTCGTCGCCTGTTCTGGCCACAAGGGGCTCGGCGGGCCGCTGGGAACGGGACTCTTGTACGTCGGGCCGGGCCTGGAACGGGAACTCGTCCCGCTGCGATTTGGCGGCACCGGTTCGCAAAGCGAAAGTGACGAGCAGCCGGAAACGATGCCGGATCGGTACGAGTCGGGGAATCACAATGCGCCGGGAATCGTCGGCTTGGAAGCCGCGCTGGAGCATGTCGCCGCGACGGATTCCGCCCAACTCAGAGAAAGTGAACGACCTCTTACGGCGCGCCTGATCGAGGAATTGCGTGCGATTCGCGGCGTGACAGTGCACGTACCCGGCGAACTGAAGCATCAACTCGACGTCGTCAGCATTTCCGCCGAGGGTTTCGAGCCGCAGGTCTTTGCCTCGCTGCTCGATCAGGAATTCGGTGTGCAAACGCGGGCCGGTCTGCACTGCGCGCCGCGCGCTCACGATTGGCTGGGAACGCTTGCACGCGGCGGAACGATCCGCTTCAGCCTGGGGCACGCAACGACGCTCGACGAAATCCTCGCCGCCGCCGAAGCCGTCCGCACAATTCTCGGCGGATGAAGCCCAGGGATCGCGATCCCTGAGCTTCCTTGCGTCATGCCGAACGTGTTTCCGGCAGGCGGATCATGCGGGGGATGGGCATCCGCATACCGATGACGGCGCCGTGGAGCGATTGCAGCGTCTGGAAGTCGTACTGCAGGAACGACCAGTGACGGGCCGACGGACGGCCGGCGATGTAGCGGTCGGCGAACTCGCCCATCTGGCGGTCGTACTCATTGTGCCGGGCGCTGTGGACGTGATAGCGGCCCTCGAACCGCCGGATGTCGCCGTTGAACTCCGGGCTGATGTGGTACAGCTCGTGAAAGACCGTGATCAGCTTTTCGCGGAACGGCAGATCGAAGAACCGCGGCAGGTAGAACGTGAGGATGTAGAGCAGTTCGGTCTCGCCGTCGAACATGCGGCGGATCGTCCATTCGGAGCGGCCGCGGCGGGTCGTCAGTTGGCCGTCTTCAAACCGCAGCGGCGTGAGCTTCGCCTGCAGGCCGTGCAGCACGCGGCGCCGCGTCTGGGCGAACGTGACGGCGACCTGCTCCATGCGGACATGGCGGAACTCCGGCACGCGCTGGCAGGCATCCTGGCAGAGGCCGCGCATGGCGGTCGTAAAACAGAATGGGCGGTCCGATCGCGTCATGATGATCTGAGATTCCTTTCTCTGATCCATGGCCGAGACGCCGCGGTGGCCGGCGGCGTCAGTCGTTGCTAACGACGGGCGCCACGCGGCGGCGGCTCTTCACCCGGTCGTTCTCGCCGACGAATTCCAGGATGGCTTGTGGCCCCGCGTCTCCCAGACGGTAGGTCGACAGCCGCACCACGCGGGTGTAGCCGCCCGCGCGATCGCGAAACCGCGGCGCCAATTCCCCGAACAGAATGCGGACCGCGTCCTTGTCGCGGAGCGCGGCGAAGGCTCGCCGGCGCAGCGTCACCGCCGGAGCGATCGCCTGGTTCCAGTTCTTCCAGCGATCCGACTTGCGCCATTCCTTCCACGCGGGCGTGTTCCGCTCGGCCGACGTGGCGAACTGCTCGGCGGCGTCCTCGTGCGCCTGCGATTTCTTCGCCAGCGTGATCAGCTTCTCGATCAGCGGGCGGAGCTCCTTCGCCTTCGCGACAGTGGTCACGATGCGGCCCGGAGTCTTCGGCTTCCCGGGAACCTTTTCATCCGGCCACTCGCGAAGGGAGAGAATCAGGCTGCACAACTGATTGCGGAACAGCGCCCGGCGATGGGCGGGAGTCCGATTCAGATGTCGACCGGCTTTCTGGTGTCGCATGATCGTTCACAAGTTTGCGGCCGGCGGGCCGGCCAGGGTGGACGTGGATGGTCTTTAGCGGCTGCGCTGCATCGATTGCGGCAGCTTCATGCCGAGCCGAAGCCCGATGACTGCAAGGCGCTCTTTCACTTCCGACAGCGTGGTCTCGCCGAAGTTGCGCACCTGCAGCAACTGGTCGTCAGACTGCAGCACCAGATCGCGGACGGTGTTGATACCTTCCGATTCGAGACAGTTGGTCGCCCGCACCGAGAGGTTCAATTCCGCCAGACTCTGGCTCAGCTTCTCTTCCAGTTCGAGATCGACCGGCGCGTAGCCCGTGGCTTCCAGCATGTTCCGCAGGCCGCCGTCGGGCGACGTCTCCGGACCGGGCTCGCGGTAGGTGATGATCGGATTAAGGTGCTTGCGGAGAATCTTGGCGGCTTCGACGAGAGCCGTCTCCGGTCCGACGGTGCCGTCAGTCCAGATTTCCAGCGTCAACCGGTCGTAGTTCGTCCGCTGGCCGACGCGGGTATCTTCGATCCTGTAACGGACGCGGGTAATCGGGGAGTAGATCGCATCGAGCGGAATCACGCCGACTTCCTGCTCCGCCGCCGCGTCTTCCAGCGCGGGGACGTAGCCCCGCCCGTTCTCGACGTGCATTTCCATGAACAGCGGGACGTCGTCGGTCATCGTGGCGATGACCAGGTCCTTGTTGAAGACTTCAACCTGATCGTCGGTGATCACGTCGGCCCCGGTGACCACGCCGCGCTCGTGCTTCTCGATGCGGATGACCTTGGTCGAGGGGCTGTAGTTCTTGACGACCAGCGACTTGATGTTCAGGCAGATTTCGGTGACGTCTTCGATGACGCCGGGAATCGTCGTGAACTCGTGCTGCACACCCTGGATTTTCACGCGGGTGATGGCGCTGCCTTCCAGGCTCGACAGCAGAATGCGGCGCAGACTGTTCCCCACCGTCGCGCCGAAGCCGCGCTCGAACGGTTCGATGACGAACTTGCCGTACGTGTTGGTCAGCGATTCGCGTTCCGGCGTGACCCGGCTCGGCAATTCCAATCCGCGCCAACGAATTCTCATCTCTGTGCTCCCCTGGAATGAAACGTCCGGCCGCCGCCGGTTGATTTGCCCGCCCGCCGTTTACTCGGATCGATCGATCACACGCGGCGCCGCTTGGGCGGCCGGCAGCCGTTGTGCGGCAGCGGTGTGACATCCTCGATGACCCGCACCTGCAAGCCCGAAGACTGCAGGCCCGTGATGGCGCTCTCGCGGCCCGACCCGGGGCCTTTGACGCGCACTTCGATTTCCTTGATGCCGAACTTCGCCGCCCGTTCCGCGGCGATCTCCGCCGCGCGCTGCGCCGCGAACGGCGTACTCTTGCGGCTGCCTTTGAACCCCGACGTCCCCGCCGTCGCCCAGCACAGCACATCGCCGTTCGGGTCGGTGATGGTCACCGTCGTATTGTTGAACGTCGCCTTGATGTGGGCGATCCCGCGACTGACGTTCTTGCGGACTTTGCGTTTTTTCTGCGGCGTCGACACAACGGCCTTTCCGAGACTCGATCAGTCTTTCAAATAAGATACATCGCCCTCGCTTGCGCGTCGGGCGAACTAACGCTTAGTGCTTGAGGTCCTTGACGCCCTTCTTACCGGCGACCGTCTTCTTGATGCCCTTGCGGGTACGGGCGTTGGTGCGGGTGCGCTGGCCGCGGACCGGCAGGTTGCGGCGATGCCGGTAGCCGCGGTAGCTCTGAATGTCCTTGAGCCGCTGGATGTGCTGCTGCACGACGCGGCGCAACTGGCCTTCGACAAGGTATTCCTTGTCGAGCAAGTTGGTGATGCGGGCCAACTCGTCGTCGGACAATTCGCGGGCCTTGCGGTGCGGGTTCAGCTTCAGATCGAAGCAGATCTCCAGCGAACGCACCTGGCCGATACCATACAGGTATTGCAGCGAGATGTACGTCGGCTTGTCGTTCGGGATATCCACGCCCTGGATACGAGGCATGCTGGTTGACTCCGTCGAAAATTCAGTTGCCGGGGCGGACGATCAGCCTTGGCGCTGCTTATGCCGCGGGTTGGTCGAACAAATGACATACGTCCGGCCTTTACGCCGGACCATCTTGCATTTTTCACAAATGCGTTTCACGCTCGATCGGACTTTCATCGCACACATCCTTCACCGGCCGCAAACCCGAAATGGGGAAGCGGAAGAACCCAGAAGTGTATCAAGATCAACCTGCGATCGGCAAGCATGCCGAAAAAAATCGCGCCCGGCGTCGGGATTTATCGATCCGCGTCGGACTCCAGGAGCCCCGGGTAATTCCGCATCACCAGGTGGCTGTCGATCTTCTGCACCAGGTCGAGGGCCACCGAGACGCAAATCAACAGGCCCGTACCGCCGTAGAAACTTGCCACCAGATAGTCGATTTGCAGGCTGTTAGCCACGATGGTCGGAATGATCGCCACGAGGGCCAGAAACGCGGCCCCGACATAGGTGATGCGGACCATCACCTGTTCCAGGTAGGCCGCCGTGCGTCCGCCCGGCCGGTACCCCGGAATAAAGCTGCCGTAATCCTTGAGGTTGTTCGCCATGTCCTTCGGATTGAAGGAGATCGCCGTCCAGAAATAACAGAAGAAGTAGATCAGCCCGATGTAGCAGAGGTTGTAAACCAGCCCGTGCCCGGCAAACGCGTCGGCGATCACCTTGACGGGAACCGTAATCCAGGATTGCTTCTGCAGGAATTCCACCGACTGCGTGAGCGATTCCAACTGTTTGAAGAGATACAGCGGGAAGAGCAACAGGCTCGACGCGAAGATGATCGGCATCACGCCGGACTGATTGAGCTTCAACGGGAGCGAATGCCGCTGGCCGCCGAACACGCGGCTGCCGCGGACGTGCTTGGCGCTTTGCACCGGGATGCGCCGCTGGGCCTGCGTGATGAGGATCACGCCGACGACGACGGCGATGAACAGCGCGCCGAGAATCAGGAACTTTTCGATGCCGGTGTTCGTGCCGAGTTTCAATCCCTGCTCGAGCGCCGGGCCGAAGAGGGTCTGAGCGGCTTGCGGCATGCGGGCCAGGATGCCGGCCATGATGAGCAAGCTGACGCCGTTGCCGACGCCGTATTCATCGATCTGCTCGCCGATCCACATCAGCAGGATCGTCCCCGCCGTCATGGTGATGGTGCCGACGAGGATGAAATACCAATTGCGGAATTCCGGCAGGATGAGGCTGCCGCCCGAGCCGAGAATGTTGGAATCGCTGGCCAGTTGCGTCATCCAGAAGAGGCTCTGCCCGAGGCAAATCACCACCGTCGCGTAGCGGGTATATTCGTTGATCTTCTTGCGGCCGGCTTCGCCTTCCTTCTGCAGCTTTTCCAGCGGCGGATAGACCGTTGCCAACAGTTGGAAGATGATCGACGCCGAGATGTACGGCATGATC
>CAZDGB010000358.1:0-6636 GCA_964504645.1 uncultured Planctomycetaceae bacterium
CTCGGATGGGCTGAATGACACGCGGGATTAATGCTACGGTGGCATTTTCCCCGCTGCTGTGATATCAAACGGCGGTGAGACTGTCCATGAATTGTGGTTCGAGGAGTCAAACGTGCTGGAAGTCCTCTCGAATTTCGTCGCCCTGTCGTATTCACTGTGGACCTTGGTGATTTCGGTCGCCGCGCTGGTTCTGCCGTGGACGCCGCTGATTGCCTGGCTGGCGTTCTGGTTGTACGCGGTGAACTGGGTCAAGCTGCGGGCCGTGCTGATTCAAGGCGGCTGGATCGGCGTGCTCTTGTTCGGGTTGTTCATGATCCTGATCTGGGGCGTGATCGCGCCGCCCCCGAGCGGGTCGCATCACATCTTCGGCCTGACGCTCAGCAATTTCGTCGGCAAGACGGTCTACGTCACGGCGTTGTTCACGATCATGTTCCTCTGCGGCAGCGTGCAGCTCTCCGGCGCCTGCGGTACGTGGGCCTTATTCCCCGAACCGGCCCCGGAAGACGATCATCACGGCGGTCATGGCCACGACGACCACGGCCACGCCCCGGCGGTTGCGCTGCACGGGCATCATTGAGTTAGCGACGCTTCGCAGAAGCGTTCCCGCCGTCGCTGACGGCGGGCTTTGATGTCGTTACAACGGCATTCAGGATCGCGGCGCCGCGTTGGCCGAATCCGATGAGCGTCGCCTGCCGTTCATTCACGCTCACCGGTTCCAGCCGAATCTCCAGCCGATCGTCCGGCAAGAATTCCGCCACGCGGTCGGCCCATTCGATCAGCGCGATGCCCTCCGGCGAGAATAAATCGTCCAGGCCGAGGTCGGGAAACTCCGCGGCGGACTTCAGCCGGTAGACGTCGCAATGCCGGATTGGAATGTCTCCGTCGTATTCCTGAATCAGCGTGAATGTCGGACTGTTGACGACGTCATCCGGCACGCCGAACGCCGCGGCAATCGCCTTCGCCAGCCGCGTTTTCCCGGCTCCGAGCGGTCCGAGGAACGTCACGACATCGCCCGGTCGCAGGTGCTTGGCCAGCGTCTGTCCGAATGCGGTGGTCTCGGCTTCAGAGGACAACGACATCGTCAGAGTGTGCGGCATGCGATCTTCACCAGAAACCCGGTTCGTCTTCTAACCGGGTTTCGCTCTAGGAACCTGAATCGTCAAAAGCGAAACCCGGTTATCGGAGCAGAACCGGGTTTCCATCTTCACAATTGGCGAACTAGATGCACTACTTCTTGTGGTCAACCTGACTTTTCCAACAAGATCGTCGAAACGCTGGACAACCGGCAAAAAACTCCTAACATCGCGTTCCGTTGGTCGCCGGTGAAACAACGCAGTCGGTTCCACGTCGAACTTTCTGCTGGTTTCCTCGGGGAAAATTGATGTCTGCAAGGACGCAGGCGTCGCGACCCGTTGCCAAGGATGTTCGCCATGACGAGCGGATGGTACCAAACCAGGACGGCTTGGTCTCTCGCAACGCTCGCTCAATCTTCGTGGTCCCTTACGGACCGTTCTCCCGGATCGTCTCAGGGGGGCAGAGTCTTCTGTTGTCCGGAAAGTCGGAGTGACCTCACTCTCTGTTATGGGAGCGTATTGACACCGACATTTCCGGACAGGACTCAACTCTGAGTTGATTCACCACCCGTGTGCTCATGGTCGAGCACCAGTCCCAGGAAAGGATTTCCATGCCTCAGAAACCCGTCATCGGAATCAACGGCGACTTTCGTCCCGCGCGAAAAGACTCGATCGCCCTAAGCTGGTTCAACAGCGGCTATTCCGACTCCATCACCGCCGCCGGCGGTTTGCCGCTGCTCATTCCTCCGTTTGCCAACGACGCCGATTTGAAGCAGGCGCTCGGCATGGTCGACGGCCTCGTTCTGGCCGGTTGCACCCAGGATCTGGACCCGATCCGCATGGGACTCGAACCCCATCCGCACACGCGGCCGATGCCTGTCCGCCGCGAAGATTTCGACCGCCGGCTGTGCAAGATGGCCGTGGAAATGAAGATTCCGACCGTGGCGATCGGCGTCGGCATGCAGACGCTGAACGTCATCTGCGGCGGCTCGCTGTTCCAGCACGTGCCGGAAGACGTGCCGAAGGCTTTGCATCATCGCGACCCGGTCGAAAAGCACAACCGGCACATCATCAACATCGTCGAAGGGACGAAGTGCTGGGACATCTACGGCCCCGGCGAAATCCGCGTCAACAGCGACCATCACATGGCCATCAATCAGCTCGCGCCGCAGTTCCGGGCCACGGCCCATGCGCCGGACGGCGTCGTCGAGTTCTATGAATCGATCGATCCGAAATGGTTCTGCGTCGGCGTCCAATTCCATCCGGAGGACGACACGGCGTCGGCCCTCGACATGCAGATTTTCCAGGAGTTTCTCGCCGCCTGCACCGGCGACCTGCCGGCCGTGATTCCTATGGGCCAACGCCTGGCGGCGTGATGTGATTCAAAGCCGCGGTTGGCAACCGCGGTCTTGTTTGAAATCGAAAACCCGCGGTTGCCAACCGCGGCTTTGAGGAAACCTCCTTCGCGGCCGCGACAGAGGCGACGGGGAACGGGCCAAATTCCTGACAGGCCCGCCCCCGGAGTTTCTGCCGCGGCTGTTTTTACGCCCGGAATCAGAACTCGCCGACAATGTCGCCCGCCGCGCGCGACGCGAGGTTGCGATACACGCCCAGATCGATGTTCGTGCTGAGGAACCGGACAGCCCCGTCTCCGAGGACAAAATGGGCGCCGCCCGTGTGGTAGCTGGCGAATTCGTCGATGCGGATCAAATCTCGATTCGGAGTCACATCGGTGTCGCCGAGAATCCGTACGATCGGGTTCTCGCCGCCGCTCACGACGCCCGTCCAAGTGTAGAGCCAGCCGCTGCTGCTCCGCGTCACGCGCTCGCCGACCATCAGCGTACTGCTCAAACCGTCGGTGACATCCGCAAACCGTACGCGGCTGTTGAGAAAGAACAGGCCGTCGCTGGTGCATGGAGCGCCGGGGGCCAGCCCATTACATTCGTCGACTTCGTCCTTGCCGAAAACACCCGAATAACTGGCCGAAGCGAGATCGGCGAGCGGGTTCGAAGTCCCCGCGGCTGGAATTGTCCATTTGTCGGGGCCCACATCCGACGCACAACGAAAAACGGGCAGCACGGTCGTCCTTGATACGGCATTCGACGCCGATCCCACCGGCGCGTTGAAATCCAGGGTGCTGTAAAGTGGAGACTGGTCCAACTGAGGCAACAACCGGGCCGCCCAACTCCAGCCGTTGACGCCCGACACATCCGGTTGGCCCGAGGTCACTCCGATCCAGCCCGGAGGCAGCGTCTGGAAGTTGTCGTGATAATTGTGCAGGGCCAATCCGATCTGCTTGAGATGGTTGCGGCATTGCGTGCGACGGGCCGCTTCTCGCGCCTGCTGCACTGCCGGCAGCAACAACGCGATGAGAACCGCAATAATAGCGATCGAGACGAGCAATTCGATCAAAGTAAACCCGCGGGGTATTGTTCGGATCATGCAAAGTCGACGAAACATGAAATTGCTCCTTGGGAACTTGATGAGGAGGCCTAAAGAAGAGACTGGCGGGACCAGGAGACCCGCGCCGAGAAGCACGATGGTTCAGCGAACCACGGCCCCGGCTTCGACGTCGTGCGTCGAAACGCTGAATCGAGGCGCGCTCGCTTCGCTTGCGCAAGCCGGAATGAGGCCGATTAAACCTGCCAACTGCAGTAACGAATGCGCGCATCGCGCGCCATCGGCACAATGGGAATTCGTTCCCGCTCCCAGAACTGGCAACAGGCGATTGCGCCACCGAGTAGCGGAGCCAAGTGCTCCTTCAGGTCCGTTGGCAGAGCAAACGAATCACATTCCAAGACGCAAGCGGCGCCGGAAGCCGTCACAATGCCCATGTCGCCAAACGGCGTGTCGCTGGCGCCGTGGTTCTGGGAGTTGTTTTGCGGTCGAATCGGCCCCCGATCAATGTCATCCTGCGGTCGCACGCCGAGGAGCAAGACGTGCCAGGCGTGCCATTCAGAAAGGCTTAAAATCGGCGCGCCGCGGCATTCGCCGTCCAAATCCGGAAAGGGAACCGGTACATGGAGCGAGTGGACAATCAACATCCAGGCAATTGCCGTTCGCATGACCTCTCCGAAGCCGAATCTATAGTCTTCGGCGCTGGCCAGGAAGTTTAGCACACTGCGGTTGCAAGTGACACGCCACGGCGAACTTGCTACACTCGCCCCTTCCACGATGCAGGATATTCCGGTCCAGTGCGGACCGGGCCGGTATCGTATTCTCTAACTGTCGGCAGAAGGTACGGGAGCATTTATGGTCGATCGGCATCTCATTCGCGAATTCAATATCACCGATGACGAGCTGCAGGAAGCGTTCGGATTGTCCCTCGCCAGCGTCGAGGAAATCGAAGAAGGGACGATCTACGAACACGAAGGGGTGAACTTCGACGTCAACGCCATCCTGGAAGGGACGGTGGTGCGGATCGAAGGCGACGAGGTGCTGGTCGATATCGGCTACAAGAGCGAAGGCATCGTCCCGATCGAGGAATGGTCCGACGGAGACGAGCAACCGACGCCCGGCGAAAAAGTCTCTGTCCTGCTGGAGGAAATCGAAGACGAGTTCGGCCTGATCCTCCTCTCCAAGAAAAAAGCCGACCGCATCCGCGAATGGCTCACCTTCATCGCGGCGCACAAAGAAAACGATGTCGTCCTGGGCGACGTTGTCCGCAAGATCAAGGGCGGGTTGCTGGTCAACATCGGCGTCAACGTCTTCCTGCCGGCCAGCCAGGTCGATATCCGCCGGCCGCCGGACATCGGCGAATACGTCGGCAAGAAGATCGAGTGCATGATCCTCAAGATCGACGAGCCGCGCCGCAACGTCGTCGTCTCGCGCCGCCGGCTGATCGAAGAACAGCGGCAGAAGCTCAAGGAAAAGCTGCTGGCGGAAATCGAAGTCGGCCAGATCCGCAAGGGAACGGTCAAGAACATCGCCGACTTCGGCGCGTTCGTCGATCTCGGCGGCATCGACGGCTTGCTCCACATCACCGACATGAGCTACGCCCGCATCGGCCATCCGACCGAGATGGTGAAGATCGACGACGAGATCGAAGTGAAGATCCTGCACGTCGACCGCGAGAAGGAAAAGATCGCTCTCGGCCTCAAGCAGAAGGAAAAGAGCCCCTGGGACGACGTCGAAGCCAAGTACCCCGTCGGCGGCAAGTTCAAGGGCGAAGTCGTCAACGTCATGTCGTACGGCGCGTTCGTCAAGCTGGAAGACGGCATCGAAGGCCTCGTGCACATCAGCGAGATGTCCTGGACCAAGCGCATCAGCCACCCGACCGAGCTCGTCAATCCCGGCGACGAAGTCGAAGTGGTCGTGCTCGGCATCAATAAGGACAAGCAGGAAATCTCGCTCGGCATGAAGCAGGCGCTGCCGAACCCCTGGGACGAAGTCGCCCAGAAGTACCCGCCGGGCGCGATCGTCACCGGCACGGTGCGGAACCTCCCGAACTACGGCGCGTTCGTGGAACTTGAAGAAGGGGTCGACGGCCTGTTGCACGTCAGCGACATGTCGTGGACGCAGAAGATTTCGCACGCCAACGAGCTGCTGAAGAAGGGCGACGAGATCACCTGCCAGGTGATCTCCGTCGACCAGGAACGCAAACGCATCGCTCTCGGTCTCAAGCAGTTGCAGGAAGACCCGTGGGAACGGCACATTCCGGAGAAGTATCATCCGGGGGCGCTCGTCCGCGGCAAGGTCACGAAGATCACGAACTTCGGCGTCTTCATCGAACTGGAGCCGAAGCTCGAAGGCCTGCTCCACGTTTCCGAGTTGTCCGACCAGAAGGTCGAAAACCCGGAAAACCTGGTGAAGGTCGGCGAAGAGCTGGAAGTGCGGATTCTGCGGATCGATCCGGCCGAACGGAAGATCGGGCTGAGCCGCAAGTCGCAGGCGGAAATCGTCGCCGAACAGCAGGCGGAAGCCGCTGCGGCCCCGAAACCCCGCACGGAGCTCAAAGGCGGCACGGAAGGCGCCTCCGGCCCGCTGTTCTCGCTGGGTTCTTCGGAATCGACGGAAGAATAAGTACGTTCTGAATGTTGATCTCGAAGCCCGGCTTTGTTCTCAAAGCCGGGCTTCTTTCATTCACTGGCGAAGAAATCAGGAAAGACGGTTGGCCACAAAAAGCACAAAGGTCACAAAAAGGGATTAAGAACACAGTCCGCCGCGTGCAGATTTGCTTTGGTATTCTTTTTGCGACTGATTTTTGTGGCCGACGTCTTCGGTTTCTGCCCCCAGACCGCGCTCGGTGCTGTGCGTTCTAAACCGCATGCCGGGCTTGCGCTTTGCATTCGTCGAAATCGTGCGCGAGTTCGACCGCGTATCGAGATTCGGCGGTTCGTCAAGCGGGCGAACGCGGAAGAATTGCAGAAACTCTGCGGCCCGTCGGCACGTTCCGAAAGGCCGTTATTTTTACGCCGTCTGCCTGGCTTCTCAGCCGGAAACTGTAATTCCGCGCCGCTTGATTTGGAATTCCCGCCGCGCCCCGTCCGATATCTAGGGAGCCAATCGCTCGCCGGTGGATCGCCGTCGGCCAGCCGGGCGGCACAGACAGGAATGTCTGCGC
>CAZDGB010000359.1:0-6631 GCA_964504645.1 uncultured Planctomycetaceae bacterium
CGGCTACCCGGTGCTGCATCTCAAGGGAACGCCCTACGAGATGGGCTACCAGCACGGCGTGCTGCTGAAGGAGCACATCCGCGACAACATGAACTATCTGCTCGTCGAGAAGGTGAAAGAAGCCCCGACGGTGCAGATCGGCCCGATCACGATGACGGTTCGTAACGCGATCAATCTCATCCTCAAGATTCAGGAGCCGCATGTCGCCGCGCGGTACTTCGAGGAACTCGATGGCTTAGCGGCCGGAGCCGACATCGCCGTTGCCGACGCCCGCGCAGGGAACTTCATTCCGGAACTGTTCCATTGCAGCGGCTTCGCGATCATGAACTCGGCGACGAAAGACGGGACGCTGTACCACGGCCGCGTGCTTGATTACGCCATCGACTGGCAGTTGCAGAATCACGCCGTACTGATCGTCGCGGAGCCGGAAGGCCGCGTGCCGTTCGTGAATATCACCTATGCCGGGTTCATCGGCTCGGTGACGGGGATGAACGCCGAGCATGTTTCCATCGGCGAGATGGGGGGCAAAGGGCTCGGTCATTGGGAAGGCCGGCCGATGGCGCTGATCATCCGCGAAGCGCTCGAGACGGCAAAATCGCTGGAGGACGCCATTGCCGTGTTCCGCGACGGGCCGCGCACCTGTCAGTATTACTATGTGATTGCGGACGGCGAAGCCAATAAGGCCGTCGGCATGGAAGCATCGTGGGACACGTTCGAAGTCATCAAGCCGGGCAAATCGCATCCTCTGTTGCCGAGTCCCGTGAAGGATTGCGCACTCCTCTCGGCAGGCGACCGCTATCAGGAACTCGTGAAGCGGACGCAGGCCAAGCACGGGCAGTTCACGGCGGAGGATGCCTTGGAACTGATGTCGCGACCGGTGGCGATGAAATCGAACCTGCACAATGTCCTGTTTGAACCGAAGTCGACGAAGCTCTGGGTCGCGAACGCCGGCCTCGACAAGACCCCCGCCGCCGAGCAGAAATATCACCCCTTCCAGTTGTCGAAGCTGCTCGCACGCCAACCCGCCGCCGACGCGAAAGAGATCCCGCTGGTCAAAGCCAAAACGGCCGCGAAATAACTCTTCTTGGGTTAGCCGCGACGCGAAAGCGGAGCGCGTTCCTGGGGATCACGATGCGCCTCGCATTATTATTCGTCTGTTGGATATCAACCGCCGCGTGTGCCGCCGAACCGACAACGGTCGATTATCAGATCGAACTGACGACCGTCCGCAAAGGCTATGACGGTAAGACGTGCTGGGTCCACGCCCGCGGCGGGACGATTCCGCCGCACACGGCCGGGAATTCGTCGTCGTCTCCTCTCGTCGTGATCACCAGTCAGAAACTGCTGCTGACCGGGTCCGACGTGTTCTACGGTCTGCACGAATTCCGGTCGGATGATCTCGGGAAAACATGGTCGGGGCCGCAGGAACATGCGACGCTGAGCCGCCGCAAGCCGGCGGACGGCCTTGAAGTCGTTCCGTGCGATTTCACGCCGATGTGGCATGCGAAGACCGGGAAGCTGCTTGGCACCGGCGCGACATTCGTTTATTCCACGAAAACCAACGCCATCCTCGAACACTCCGGCAGCGACACCTCGTATTCGGTTTACGACCCACAGAAGCGAAGTTGGCTCGAATGGAAAGCCGTCGCGAAGCCGGATGATCCGCAGTATGAGTACGCCCGCGCCGGCTGCACGCAACGCTACGATTTGCCGAACGGCGACATCCTCTTGCCGATTTATTCGAGCAAAGGGACTGAGAAGCTGCTGCGGTCGCAGGTCGTCCGCTGCACGTTCGACGGCGAGACGCTGGTTCCTGTGGAATACGGGAATCTCATGTCGTTTCCCAAAGGCCGCGGATTCGCCGAACCGTCGCTGACGAAATTCGGCGAATGGTTCTATCTCACGTTGCGGAACGACGATTTCGCTGCCGTCACTCGCAGCCGGGACGGGTTGCAGTACGAAGAGCCCCAGCCGTGGACGTTCGACGACGGCCAACCGCTCGGCAGCTACAACACGCAGGCCCACTGGGTCACGCATGCAGACGGGCTGTTCCTGGTCTACACCCGCCGCGGCGCGAACAACGACCATGTGTTTCGTCATCGCGCGCCGCTGTTCATCGCTCAGGTCGATCCCGCACGAATGACGGTTCTCCGGAAGACCGAGCGAGTTCTGGTTCCGCAGCGCGGCGCGCGGCTGGGAAACTTCGGCGTGACGAACGTCGCCGCGCACGAAACCTGGGTGATCGTCACCGAGTGGATGCAGAAGAACGGCCCGGACATCATTATCCCCGTGGATAACAAACTCGGGGCCGACAACAGCCTCTACGTCGCGAAGATCCGCTGGAACATGCCGAACACGCTGGTGAAGTAAGCGGCGACGAAACCCGGAAAAACGCGGGAATTTGCCGAGCCTGCGCGATAGACTGCGGTCATCGACTTTCGCAGTAAAATTCTGAAGTTTGCCTATGACCGCCTCCGTTGCTCCGCGCGAGAACAACCTCAATCTGCCGAACGTCATCACGTTTTCGCGGCTGGCGCTCTCGCTGGTGTTGTTCGCGCTGATGTCGCTCAATCGCGGCTGGGCGTGGTGCGCGGTGTTGTTCGTCGTCGCCGTGCTGACCGATGTGCTCGACGGGTGGATCGCCCGGAAGTACCAGTTGATCACGCAGTTGGGTCGCATCATGGACCCGTTCGCCGACAAGTTCATCACGGGAGGCGTGTTCGTGTTCCTGCTGCCGTACACGGAGCGGTCGGGTGTGACGCCGTGGATGGTGATCATCGTCCTCGGCCGCGAGATGCTCGTCACCAGCCTGCGCGGTTTTCTGGAGCAACAGGGGGCCGATTTCTCGGCGACGTTCAGCGGAAAATTGAAGATGTTCCTGCAATGCTTCGCTTTGACCGTCGCATTGCTGACGATGGACGACAGCGTCATGACGTGGTTCGATTCGCTGTCTGCGGGCCTGTCGCAGCAGATCGTCACCCTCCGCAACTTTTTGCTGTGGACGATGGTCGCCGTGACTTTATGGAGCGGCTGGGACTACGTGCTGCGGGGCGTGCAGATTTTGAAGCGGGGCTGAATCCCTTTGGAACGCGAGGTGGTGTGATGTCCTCCCTGTCCGATCTGCCGCGGTTGCCGTGGCGACAGTGGTTCCCGTGGCTGGAACTCTTCCGGGCCGGCGGGCTCGCGATCGGCTGGCCGCAACTGGGCATCAGCTTTCTCGCCGTCGTGGCGTTGGAACTGGGAACGGCGCTGCTCGGCTGGTGGTTTCCGCGGGAATCGCCGGCATTTTTCGCGACGCGGATGATCGATGTCATCCATCTCGATCAAACGAGTGGAACGTCCACGCCGATGCTGATTCAAGCCATTTTTCCATCTGACATGACCGAACACACCAAACCGTTGACTCCCTTGCTGTTGCCGTGGCGCAGCATCGCTGCGCCGTTGGCGAACCTAGTCTGGAACCAGGAACGCATGTCGTTGCGGCCGGATCTGAATCGCCAGAGTACCTTCGGCCTCGCGATCCATCTCGCGTTCGCGGTCTGCGTCTGGTCGTTGTTCGGCGTTGCGATTTGTCGGGCCGTCGCGCTGCAATTTGCTAAGGATCGCGGCGAAACATTGCCGAACGCGCTGCGTTATGCCTCGGCGCGATGGCCGGCGGCGATGAGCGCGCCGGCCATTCCGGCGGGGGGCCTGCTCGCGATTCTGATCGGACTGGTGATCGCCGCATGGTTCGGGCGGTTGCCGTTCCTCGGCGGGCCGCTGTTGACGCTGGCGACGCCGGTGTTGTTCGTCGCGGGCGTGGCGATCGCCGTGCTTGCGCTGACTGTTCTGCTCGGCTGGCCGCTGATGATCGCGGCGATCGGCGTCGACGATTGCGATGGCTTCGGATCTCTCAGCCGGGCCTACAGTTTCGTCATGGGACGCCCGGCGTACGCGGCGTGGATGGTTCTCGTTTCGCTGGTTTACGGGGCAGTGCTCGTCGGTCTCGCGGGCGGCGTCTTGACGCTGGCGTTGCTGGCGCTCTCGAAACCAATTGCCGCGAATGTCGGCACGGCGGAAAAATGGGGAGCCGTGCTTGCCGGCTCGCATTTCTGTGCGCAACTGCTGCTGGCGACATTCGCCGCGAGTCTCTTCTGGTCGCTGGCGACGTGGAACTATCTGCTCTTGCGTCAGGCCGTCGATCAGAAGCCGCTGGAAGAGATCGCGGCCGGTTGCGAGGAGACGGCTACGCGCGATCTGCCGGTTGCGGGCATTCCGGCATCCGACTACCGTCCGCCGCCGGTCAATGGCCAGCCGACCGTGGTGCAGGCCGAAGCGATCGCGCCGACGACATGACGCCGCGCGGCGACCGCGCAGTTCCTATTGACGCGGCGCGCATTTTTGCTCCTGTTTGAGAACTCCGCCGGCGACGCTCATTCTCAAACAACTTGTTGCGCAACACCTCCCGTGGGGGTAGAGGACCGCATTGCGCGGTTCGCACCAACCCTTTCGCGGAGAGCCGGCATGGGCAGCAAGTCGTTTCAGTTCAACCAGAAGGATCTGCGGGAAGTCGTCAAGGTGATGGGCATCGCCGGCATTTCGGCGGCCCTCGTCGCCGGGCTGCAGTTCGTGAACCAGCTCGATCTCGGCGTCGTCGGTCCGGTCGTCACGGCGGGGCTGACGGCGCTGATCAAGGCCGTCCAGCAATGGGCCGCCGACAACACGCCGTCGGAGCCGAAGTGATGTCCCGGCTGACGAACGAACTCGTCGCCGCCGGCGGCCTCGTCGGCTGCTGCGCGGCGGCAATTCAGCTCCACGAGCTGGCGTCGGGCCAAGCCGCGGCGGACGCGATGAACTTCGCGATCACCGCCGCGACGTCGCTGGCCGGCCTCGGCCTGACAGCCCGCTCGATCTGGCAGCGGCAACGAGCCGCGAAACCTTCGTTCGACGACCGGGCAATGATCGCGTCGCTGGATCGGATCTACGCCTACCTCGCCGACGACGAAGCCGCGCAGGAGACCGTCCGCACCGTCGCACGAGCGATCACGGAGCGGCGGTATCGGAAGTGAGGTCGGCACGGGGAAAGCCGGGTGGCCGGGGCTGGACGACCAACAGGAGGAAGCCCCGGTGATGCACGGCGAAACAGCGGGGCTTCGCGGCAGCGGCTCCAGCCCCGGCCACCCGAAACGGAAATCCGTCATGATTCCTCGCCGTCATCTCATCGCAATCCTCGCCTGCGTGCTGCTGTGCGGTTGCTTGCGGCCGGCGGTGGAACGGCCGGATGTCCCCGAGCCGCCTACGCCGGAACAGCTCGCGGCGCGATCGGCGGTGACGGCTTACGCGAACGCGTTGGCCGCGTCGTTCGAGGACGCGGCGGCGAAGCTGAACGATGGGTCGCTCCAGACCGCCGCCGAGACGAACACCCATCTGCAAGCCGCCAATCGCGCGGCCCGGCAGCAGGCGTTTCAGCCGGTGAACGAACTTCTCAACGACCAACTCGGCGGCGACCGCTGGGACGTCGACAAAGCGAAAGACGTCTTCCGACGACTCGCGGAGGGACTGAAGGCGCCGTCGCCCGTTCGTTGAAAGGCATCTCGCGCCAAGGCGCGAAGTCGCAAAGTTCGCAGAGAAGAAAAGAGAAGAGTTTTTGCGCACAGAGACACAGAGTTCGCAGAGAGAAAAATACCGGAGGGAGTGCTTTTCCAGATTTCCCTCTGTGACCTCTGTGTCTCTGTGCGAAACCGGTCTTCTGCTTTGCGCTTCTTCCCGACTTAGCGCCTTGGCGAGAGATGCCTTTCGAAGTTGGACAGAGACCAGAACGAAGGAACTTTCCATGATCGACCACTTCACCTTCGGTTACCGCATCGATCACGAACGCCGCGACTGGCTACGGCGGACGGCGATCGAATTTCGTCCGCACGTCGACGGACGCTATTGTGCGCCGGCGGAAATCGATCCGCGGCCGTGGCATCGGATCGAGAATCAAGGCTCGATGGGAAGCTGCCAGGGGCACGCCCTCAGCAGCGTGTGCGAGCTGGCGTATCACATCGCGCTCGGCGAAGTGATTCAGTTCTCGCCCCTCTTTGCCTATTACGCGACACAGAAGATCGACGGTTTGCTCGGCAGCACGATCGCCGGCGGACTGGAATGCGCCCAGCAGTTCGGCGCGTGCCCGCTCGACGTGATGCCGTATCCGCAGCCGGTCCGTTACACGGGGCGCATTCCCGAAGCGGCGTTCTCCGCGGCGTCGGTGTTCCGCATCCGCTCGCATGCGATGTGCCGCAATTACGCCGACGTCTTCGCGTTCCTCTCGTCGGGGCAGGGCGGCGTGGAGATCGGCATCCGCTGGGGCGCGGCGATGATGCCCGATGGCGAAGGCGTGATCGAACAGTATCGTCCGGGGGGCGGCGGACACGCGGTCTGCTTTCTCGGTTATAGCCGCCGCGTCGATCCGCAGGGCCGCAACTACCTGTGGCTGGCGAACAGTTGGTCCGAGGAGTGGGGCGACCGCGGCTGGGCCGAAGTCGCGCCGCACGCCGTCGACCAAATGGCCCGCCACGCCGACACCGTGATGATCGGCCTATCGGACCTGTCGACGCCGACGCCCCGCAAAGTCGATTGGATCAAGGAGTCGGTGTTCGCATGAAGACAT
>CAZDGB010000360.1:0-6630 GCA_964504645.1 uncultured Planctomycetaceae bacterium
TCTCCTTCTTCTCTCACCGCCCGCGCGCGCCCCCCCCCACTCCCCGCCGGGCGCGCCCCCCCCCCCCCCCCCCCACGACGGAGCCGCGGCGGCGAGGCGCCGCCGCTACGAAACGTAGTGCCCGCTTTTGCCGCCGGATTTTTCCAGCAGGCGGGCTGGGCCGAGCGTCATGCCGCGGTCGACGGCTTTGCACATGTCGTAGATCGTCAGCGACGCCACGGTGACGGCGGTCAAGGCTTCCATTTCCACGCCGGTTTTTCCCTCGACGCGCACCGTGGCCTCGATGCGCACGGTCGTCTCATTCAGGACATCGAACGCGACTTCGACGCTGTCGATGCCTAGCGGATGGCAGAGCGGAATCAACTCCGCCGTCCGTTTCGTCGCCATGATGCCGGCGAGCCGCGCGACTTCGAAAACATCTCCCTTGGCGATCTGCCGGTTCTGAATGAGGGCCAGCGTCGCCGGCTGCATCGTGACGTGCGACTCGGCCCGGGCCATCCGCTGGGTGACGGCCTTGCCGCCGACATCCACCATGCGGCTGGCGCCCTGTTCGTCGAAATGAGTCAATTCGGCCATTGGTTTTCAACTAGCGCTGAATCGTCTGCAAAAACTGCTTCAGGCCAGACAGCAGCACGTCACGGTCCGGAGATTCTTCATCGTACACGTCATTGTGATCGGTTTGCGGCATTTCAATCAGAGATTTTTCGATTCCCGACGACGAGCGCTGAGGGATCGCTGCATAGAGTTCTTCGCCCATCGACCAGGGAATGACGCCATCGAGCCGGCCGTGAATCTGCACGACCGGGCAGGTGACCTGGCGAATACGGTCGGCGGACGGAAACCGGTCGACCAGCACCCAGCGCACCGGCAGCCACGGATAGCGGAACTTCCCCGCCGCAACCAGTGAGGGAAACGTCGATTGGACGATGAGTCCGCCCGGTTCCGAGTCAGCGCGGCACAATTCGCTGGCGAGCGCCGTCGCGACGCCGCCGCCGAGCGATTCGCCGTAGATCACGATTCGATTTGCATCGACACGCCGCAATTGGGTGGCATAGTTCCAGATGGCTTGCGCGTCGGAGATGAGGTGTTTCTCGGTCGGCGAGCCGGCGTTGTCGCCGTAGCCGCGGTAATCGCAAATGAGCACATCGCAGCCGAGACTCGTGAGCGTGCGGACCGAACGTTGCCGAAAGCCGCGATGCCGGCCGTTCCCGCAGAAATACTGGATCAACGTTCGCCCGGCCTGCAGTTGACGGTCGAATTCGTCGTCATTGTGAGCCGTGTGGCCGTCGGCGAGAATCAGCCAGCCATTCAGTTGGACGCGATCGTTCGCGACCACCTCAACCGGCTGGCAGCGCGATTTCGGCCAGCCGAATTCCTCCGGCCGGACTTCCGGGACGCGATGCGGCACATAAATCAGCGAGCGTTGCCATCCAGCCAGCATTCCGAACGATCCCCCAGTCAACTGCAGAACATCTCACTGTGAATCGAATCGCACATTATCTCACCGCATCGATGAGGACAATCTCGGAAGGAGCTAATAGGGCGTCATGTAGGGAACGCCCTCCGCGGCGTTCCGTAAACGTTCCACCCACGTGAATCTCACGGAACGGCACGGAGGCCGTTCCCTACAGTCGCAACTTCAGTTCCTTACGACTTGCCGCAGGCAGATCGCGGCGGCGATCGCCAGGATCAGGTTCGCGGCCCACACGGCATAACTTGGTTCGATCGAGCCGAGCTTCGACATGTTCTGCGTCAGCATCGCCACGGGATAATAGACCACCAGAATCGGCGAGAAGACGAACAGGAAGCTCGTCAAAAATTGCTTTTTCGATTGCAGCACCGCGAACGGGCTCCCGACCAAAACGAAGAACAGACAGCTCATCGACATGGCGAACCGCGTGTGGTACTCGGTCCGATAGCGCCACGCCATGCCCAGGTGGTGCTTCCGCTTATGTTCCTTAAACGGGATCGACGCCTGGCTGAACTTATGAAAGTCGCCCGTCGTTAGCGCGAAGGCGGCTTCAATTGCCTGTTCCTGCCGGGCGAAATCGGCGTCCTTGCGGGACTTCTCGGTCTCAGTGGTGATATCGACCAGCCGCATGTTGCGCAGTTGCACGCCGCGATGCCGGTCGGGGAGCCGGAACGGTTTCGACTCGGTTTCCAGCCAGACACGGGATTGTCCGGGCGCGTCGATATAGACGTGCTTCATCTCCACGAGGACTTGCCGCTTCTGCAAATCGAACTTCAATTCCGCTTCTTTGGCCTGCAACGTGGTGGTGTTGCGACCGTTCGGCGAGAAGCGGAAAACCGGATTGATCAGCGTCCGGCCCTCCACCCCAATTACGGTGATGGTGACCCCCGCCTCGCGGATCTGCACCTGGTTTTGCGTCCGCAACAGATCGAGAAAGATATCTTCCATTGCCAGCGTGGCGATCCGCTCGATGCTCGCGTTCGCCCACGGGATGATCTGGTCCGACAGCAACAGCGAGCCGACGCTGAGCGCCCCGCCGAGAAAAAACGACGGCCACAACAGGTACATCACGTTGATCCCCGCGGCTTTCGCGGCGATGACTTCGCGATCCCCCGACAGCCGGCCGTAGACGACGCACACCGTGAGGAGCAGCGTCACGGGAATCGTGTAGGGGAGCAGGATCGGCACGACGAACGGCAGAATCTGCAGGATCTGCCACGGACCGAAGCCATGCTCTTTCACCTGGCCGAGTACCCCCACGAACACCAGCAGCAACGTCATCAGGCTGAGCAGCACCGCGAAGACGCGGCACAATTCCAGCAAGACGTAGCGTTCCAGCAGCCGCATGGAAGGAAGTTCCAGGTTCCAACGGTTGGAGTACCGCCTTCCGGCGGTCCGAAGCCGGGCTTCTACGTCGGAACCGTCGTCGCCGTCAAGAGGTAATGGTCCCTCTCGCAACGAGTTACGATCTCGAAGGGATGCGGATTTCTTGCCGGTCCGCAAAGTCTGCGCGATTGTCGCCGTGACCGGGATTTGCCGCCGGAGGTTCGCCGGCGCCGGCTGAGAATGGAGCGTCGGTCCGCGGGGGGACGAAACAAATTCCTGCGACCGAGACTCTCCTCCGTGCCCCGAAGGGACGACGCATGTTCCACTTCCTGCAATCGGCCAGCGACGACCAGATCGCCCTCCTCGGATGTGCCGGGGCGCTCCTCACCTCCGGGTTCCTGATGTACGTCAGCTATTTTCTCGGCCCCATCGCCCGCCAGGACCGCATGCGGCAGACCGACCTCCTGATCCGCCAGCGGCAGCAACTCCTTGGCCAGCCGGCGACCGAAATCACCCGCGAAAAGGCCGCGTGACGGCTCGTGCCGCTTGAAGTTGCGCCGCCGGGTGTTGGGAAATCGCGCCGAAGACTCGAAAAGGGGGGCTCCTTTTCGACGTTTTCGCGGGGTTTGACGAAGTCGACGCGACCCGTTGAGTGAAAAACTCCGGGAAAATCGCGATTCGGGCGTTGTTCGCGAACGGCGCGCTGCGCGCGTGCCATGGCTGTTTTGCAACAATTTCGTGGCGGCTGAGTGCGCGATGCTGCGCGCTCCGGGTCGCTCGTCTGTCGCCCGGTGCGTGCCGGCGCATTCCTGAACACGTCCTAAAGCCGATTTTCACCACTCTGGGCAATTCGGGGTGAGTGGGATTGTTTAAGAAGCCGATTTTCGGGGGTGTTCGTCGACAAGTTGTTGAAGAACTCGGACTGACCGGAATTTTTTGCCACGGAGGACCCAGCGCGGGATACCCGCGACCGGAATCAAGCAATCTGATCCAGGAGGAAAAACGGAACGCGGAAGGACGCTGGCCGGAAGCCCGCGGAGAAACGCGGACAAAACTGGGGAGCGGAGCCGACTTGCTGTCCCAATCCGCGCGCTTCCGCGTCCTCCGTGTGGCGCAGCCCCACGTTCCCGCTTTCTCTGGAACAGCCTTGGAAAAATCTTCGCGCCACGCAAAGATTCTGACCGTTCGTAGTACGGATGGCTCACAGCCGTTTTCTCTGTGTGATGCGTGGCAAGTGCTGAGTCATTCGGGCTACTTCGCGTTCAACTCCGCCAGCTTCTGCCGCGCCGCGGTGATCATCTCTTCCGGGATCGGCAGCGACCATTCGTTTGATTGCAGGACCGCGGGTTGGAACTGAAATTCTCTTCCACCGCTGTCAAAGGGCACTTCACCGGACTCACCGCGCTTCGGAACCACTGGCGTCGCACAGACGATCCAACGCGGGTCGTCTTCTCCCTCGGCACGGTCCGGCGCCGGGCAGATCAGAGTGAGATCGCGTGCCCACAAGGAGAGCGCCGGCACAGTGATTTCCCGCTCCGTCGACTCAACCAGTCGATGCCGTCCGTCCAGAAATGCTTGGCGAAGGTCGCGACGCGCGCGGGGAAGTTGCAGCACCCCTTCGTAACCCTTTGGCCCGACGACAAAACTCTCGGGCGGTTTCCCGATGAATCGCCATTCCTGACGATTGACTTCCTTGTGTTGCGACGTCAACCGGAAGGACAGTTTTACTCCCGCCTCCGCCAAGTCGTCCGGCAGGTTCGTGCGGAACGCCAGCGGCGCAGCCTGAACGCTGGTCGGAGTCACAACGGCGTTTGCCGTGGCCTGGCCATCGACCAGATCAAATCGGAACCCCGAACTCAACTGATGATTCGCGACGTCACCAGGGCGACATGCAACCCGGACTTCAGGCCGGTGAAGGAGACCAGCCCCTGGTCGTCCATCGATTTCGATGCGATTTCTTCCGGTATCGCAGTTCGATCACCCGCATCGCGGTACAGCGTCACGACGAAATCCTTCACCGGCTTCCCGTCGTGCTCGCCGACGGTGAGCAACTGGAGACTCGCGCCGCGGGCCGCAGCGTTGGCGTCGTCCGGCTTGGCTTGTGGCATATCGCCGGGTTTCGCGGCGGCTCCCTTTTTCTCGTCGTCCGTCGGTGTCTTCGTCGCCGGGTGGACTTCCTCGCTCGCGTGGAATTCTTCCCAGCGGATGTGCTTGATGCCGCCGCTTTTCAAGGCTTGTTCGATGTCGGCCTTGAGCTGCGATGGTTTCCCAGTATTGTTCGCTTCGTGTTGGAATCGCTGCTGCGGATCTCTGACGATGGCCATGACGAACTGATCGTCGTCGCCTGAAATGCGAATGTTGGCGACCACGCGATCCAGCTTGTTCAGTGGAGAGACGACCGCCGAAAGGAGTTTCTGATTCGTATAGATTTTCTCGCCAGCGTAGAGATCTACGACAATGGCCTCCGCGTCCTCCTTGCGACGTGTTTGGGGTTCAGGCGATACGTCGCTGGATGCCTCGTCCGCGGGCTGCGCCGGTTCATCGGCGTCGAACCTGACCTTCCATTTAGCCAAGTGTGCCCGAGCGTTGGAAATCACGTCTGCCGGTAGTTCGAGTTCGAGGCGGCTCGTCTCCGGCTTGACTGTGTAAGTGGCGTTAGATGACGACTCGACCGATCGAGTATTCTTGGTGCTCGTATTGGATGGCAACCTGATGACGAGACTGAAACGCCCGGCGATCGAGCCGGGTGTCAGAAAGACCACGCGGTCTTCGTTCGAGGCTTTGGAAACATCAATGTCCTTGTTTCCTGCCGTCGTGATTGAGCGAGGCAGGCCGCTGGCGGGATCAAACTGGATGCGATAACCGCCGGGAGTCGACAAGTTCCACTCGACCTCTCCCAGCGTGATGGGGCCTTCCGAGAAATTGAGGATTGCCGTCCCCTCCGCGTCTCGCAGGTCTTCCGAAAGCTGGACGGACAGCAGCACGGGAACCTTTTTCCGCGGGCCGGGGCAGACGACGGTGATCTCTTGCGGCTTGTCGTCACGAATCAGCACTTGCTGCGTGCTGTGCTGGCCGTCGGCGAGTACAATTCTGAGTTCATAGCGGTCGGGTTCCAGAGTGTTGAACAGGAATTGACCGTTCGCGCTGAAGATTCTTGTCACACCGAGGCCTCCCATACCCGGCGGCAAGGAATGAGGACTGCCGTAAACGGTCTTTCCTCCGCCGGTGATCGTGATCTCTTCGATCAATCCTGTCACCGGTGGACCGTTTTCCGCCTCTTGTACGAGCTTCACCGTCAGGGCTGGCGGTGCGCTCCTGTCGGGGGCAGCCGCGCTACCGGGCATCGCACCGGCCATCGGCATCCCTCCGAGACCAACGGGCCCAGAAGCAGGTTCCCAACCGAGAGCACCCGGAGCTAATCCGCCAGAGAGTTGGTCGGGCGTTTCCACCGCCGGCAGCCGCGCGCGAAGTTCATTCAGCGTCTGCGTCAAATTCTGCCGCCAAGCCAATTCCGATTGCTGATTGGCGCTGAGGTACTGCAACAATTCCGACTGCTGCCACAGCACCGCCCCCGCGAGGAAGACCGCGGCGAGGGTGAGCAGCCATTGCAAGCCGGACAGAATTCGTTTTCCCATGATGCGGCTCCACATGGCCTGCCGCCAGAGGCGGCGGGCGAGTTTCTTCGGATCGCCAAACCGGGCCAACGCGCGTTTCTCCGCCGCGGCTTCGTCGCCGTCCTTCAACACTTCGCGGCGAAAGGCGCAGTGCAAATGATCGAGCAACTCATCGGCGATATCGCTCCGCAACGACGGCGGCTCGTCGTCGCGCGGCGC
>CAZDGB010000361.1:0-6589 GCA_964504645.1 uncultured Planctomycetaceae bacterium
GCCGCCGAAGCCGAAGCTGTTCGACAACACGGCTTTCATTTTGGCGGGCCGCGCCGGCCCCTTCGGGATCGGGGGCCGTCATGTGGTTGCCATCCGACGACAATCCGTAGCCGAGGACTTCCGCGAGAATCGGCGCGCCGCGTTTCTTCGCGTGCTCGAGTTCCTCCAGCACGACGATGCCCGACCCTTCGGCGAGCACGAAGCCGTCGCGATCGCGGTCGAACGGGCGGCTGGCGGTTTCCGGGGACTCGTTCCGCGTCGACAAGGCGTTCATCCGGGCAAAGCCGGAGAGACCCATCGGCGTGATCGCGGCCTCGCTGCCGCCGGAGACCATCACGTCGGCCATGTCGTTTTGAATCATCTTGAAGGCGTCGCCGATCGCGTTGCTTGCGGAGGCGCACGCCGTGGCGACGGCGCTCGAGGGGCCGCGCAGTCCCCAATGGACGGAGATATTGCCGCTCGCCGCGTTGACCATCAGCTTGGGGATCATGAACGGCGAGACGCGGGTCGGGCCGCGGTCGAAGAGGATGGTGTGCTGCTCTTCGATTTCGTTGAGGCCGCCGATGCCGCTGCCGACGATCACGCCGCACCGGAAGAGATCCGGATAGCGGGCGAGGTCGAGCCCCGACTGATGGATCGCCTTGGAAGAGGCGACCAGCGCGAACTGGCAAAAGCGGTCGAGCCGGCGGACTTCTTTCGGATTCAAGTGTTCGCCGGGGTCGAATTCTTTGACTTCGCCCCCGAACTTGACTTTGAATTCGTCGGAATCGAACCGGTCAATCCGCGAGATGCCGCTCTTGCCCGCGCAGAGCCGTTCCCAGAACTCGCCGAGTTCGCTGCCCAGCGCGGTGACGACCGACATCCCTGTCACGACGACTCGTCTGGCCATCCGTCACTGCTTTTCCTGAATGTACTTGATGGCGTCGCCCACCGTCTTGATCTTTTCGTAGTCTTCATCGGGGATCGTCACCCCGAATTCGTCTTCGAATTCCATGACCAGTTCGACCACGTCCAGAGAATCGGCCTTCAAGTCGTCGACGAACGAACTCTCCAGCTTGATGTCCTCTTTGGGGATATTTAACTGCTCGCTGACAATTGCAATAACTTTTTCTTCCACCGACGACGACACGCGTAACTCCTTGTGCCCAATTCAAACCGAACAGTGTTGTTCGAAACTTAGGAGCCAAACGCGTTTCACCCCTGATCGCGAGTCGCCCCAAGTCCGTGCAGATATAACGCCTTTTCCGTTTTGTGTAAACGCCAGAGGGGACGCGATTTTGGCGGATTTCCTAACCGGAGCTGGCAGGGGCCGAAAGCCCACGAACCCGACGCGCCAGCGAGGGCGGCGGAAGTGTGATCCTGTTTGATTCAGCGCCCTCGCTGGCGCGTCGGGTTGGTGTTCATCCGCGGATCTTCGGCTACGGCCCGTCGTCGTTCACCGTCGTACAGTCCGCTTTCCGGTCGATGCGCTTCAAGAGGCCTTTCAGCACTTTGCCCGGTCCAATTTCATAGAACCGGCTGACGCCCCGGCCCAAAATCGCCCGGATGCCGTCTTCCCACAACACCGGCTGCGTCACCTGCCGGACCAGCAGTCGGCGAATTTCGTCCGGATCGCTGTGCGTCTGGGCATCGACGTTGGAGACGACCGGCAGCCGCGGCGGATTCAACGTCACCCGGTTCAAGACCTCGGCGAGCGAGTCGCAGGCCGATTCCATCAGCGGCGTGTGAAACGCCCCGGCGACGGCGAGCGGCACGGCTTTCCCGCTCGATTGTTCGATCAGTTCCGCCGCTTTCTGGCACGCGGCTTTCTCCCCCGACAGCACGGTGTTCCCTGGGCAGAGGTAATTCGCAATCCAGAGACGGCCCGCCGCTTCCGCTCCGCTGCGCACGGCTTCGACTTGCGGACGGTCGAGCAGCAACGCGCTCACCATGCCCGACGGCGCGGCGTCCGCGGCCTGCTGCATCGCCTCGCCGCGGCGGCGCACCACCTGCAAGCCGTCTTCGAAGGACAACGCCCCGGCAAACGTCAGGGCCGTGTATTCGCCAAGGCTCAACCCCGCGGCGACCGAACATGCTTCTAAAGCTCCGGGGTGCTCGGCTTTGACGAGTTCCAGCGCGGCGAGGCTGCAGACAAACAGCGCCGGCTGGCTGATGATCGTCGTGTCCAACCGCTCGGAAGGGCCGTCGCGGCAGATGCCGGCCAGATCGTAGCCGAGGATTTCGCGGGCCTGGTCGAAGAGTTTCTTCGCGGCGGGGAACCGCTCGATCAACTGCTTCCCCATACCGATATGCTGAGCGCCCTGGCCAGGAAAAAGAAACGCGGCCTGCGTCATGATGAATCTCCGGGTGAAAGCCTGAGCGGGGGGCGTGAGCCCCCTGGTTGTGCGAGCCACAACCAAAAACGCTGCTTTCAGGGGGCTTACGCCCCCCGCTCGGGCCGAAACCTAGCCCCTCCTACGAAGCGACGGCGGAGGTTTCCGACGCCAGCTCCTGCACGATCTGCTCGTTCAAGCGGCGGTGCTTGAACGTGGTCGCCACGCGCAAGGCGTTGTAGATCGACCGCTCGTTGCTGGCGCCGTGGCAGATGATGCAGATGCCGTCGATGCCCAGCAGCGGCGCGCCGCCCGCTTCGTGATACTCGTATCGCTGCTTGAGATTCTCCAGCGCTTTCACGGCCAGATGCTTCTCGTTTTGCAGCGTCTGTCCCAATTCCTGCTTGACGGTCCGCAGGAACATGTCGGCGATGCCTTCGCTGGCCTTGAGCAGCACGTTCCCCACGAAGCCTTCGCAGACCACCACGTCGGCCTCGCCCTGAAACAGGTCGCGGCCTTCCACGTTTCCGACATAGTTTTCGCGAAACGGGCTGGCCACGAACTGCGCATGCGCGTCGCGCACCAGGTCGGTTCCTTTGCCGTCTTCGCTGCCGATGTTCATCAGCCCGACGCGGGGCCGTTCGATTCCCAGCATCTCGCGGGCGTAGATCGAACCCATGACGCCGTACTGCACGAGATGTTCCGGCCGCGCGGCGGGATTCGCGCCGACGTCCATCAGCACGGATTTGCCTTTCAGCGTCGGCAACGCCACGGCGATGCCCGGCCGTTTCACGCCGGCGAGGAACAGCCGCGTTCGCAACCCGGCCGCCACGACCGCGCCGGTGTGTCCCGCGCTGACGACCGCGTCGACTTGCTGGCCGGCCATCAATTGCCAGCAGACGGCAATCGAACAGTTCGGCTTTTTCCGCAGCGCGTCGACGGGCTTTTCTTCCATCAACACCCAGCCGTCGGCGGCGTGGACGTTGAGACGATCTGCCGGCAACTGCAGCTTCGCCAGCAGCGGCTCCAACTGCGGAGCGTCTCCGACCAGCGTGATTTCCAGCGCCGGGTTTTCGTTCAGGGCGCGCACGGCTCCGGCGATATTCGGCTCGGGTCCGTCATCGCCGCCCATCGCATCCAGGGCGATCCGCATGGCCGGTTATTCCTCAACGGTCACGAGCGGGCGACCCTGGTAGTGGCCGCACGTCGGGCAGACCACGTGCGAAGGAACCCGCGTCTGGCATTGCGGACACGCCTGGAGCTGCTTCGGCTTTAACGCATTATGACTGTTGCGCTTACGGGTGCGCGAGTGCGATTGTCGACGATCGGGAACGGCCATAAGTCGATTCTTCAGACGGAATGTTTATGGGAAGTCGTGTTCGTTCTCTTTGGTGGTCTTTCAATTTGCTGCAACATCTTATGTCGTTTTCAAATTTGAAGTCAAGGCAATCGAATGGTTAGCGGAGGGCTAAAGGTTGTTCGGTGTTCGTTCTACGATCTTGGCGGAAACTTTTCCGCCGGGGAGAAATAATGCGTCGCAGCCGGCGTGGGAAACGTGCTGCGGAGTTTTTTACAACCGAAAGAAGTAAGGCGCGAACAATTCTCATTCCGCGGCGACGCTCTATAATAGCAGTCAGTGATCGCGTCATTGCCGCGTCACGACGGGAATTGGAAGTGTGCGTCCGGAGAATCGGCCGGAAGATTCCTGCCCCCGGTCGCCGCCCGTGAAGTCTCGGATCGGGAGACGCTGACCATGTCCACACGCTTCGCATTTCGCACGCTGGCGGTCTGCCTCGTTGCCGCCGTCATCACACTCACACCGGAACCCGCTCAAGCCCGCTGGTGGGGCGGTTGGCGTGGAGGAGGATGGGGCTGGCGCGGTGGGTGGGGTTGGCGCGGAGGATGGGGGCCGCGATTCGCCGGACCGGGATTCTGGGGACCGCGTTTCTGGGGGCCACGGTTTGCCAGTCCGTGGATTGGTCCCGGCTTCTACGGCGGCTACGGCCCGGGCTTCTGGGGCGGATACGCTCCGAACTACGTCATCGGCGCCGGGTTTCCGGCGTACTACGGCGGATACGCCTATCCGATGAACTACTCTTACGGATTCGGATGCGTGAACAACGGCGTCGTCGATCCGTCGGTCGCGACGATCGCCTCGACGCCCGCTACGCCGAGCGTGAACGCACTCCCCGTCGCGCGGTCGAACACGCTGTCTTCGGAGTCGGCTGCGAAGTTCGCCTACTACCTGGAGAACAATCCGTATCGGAAGCCCTCCGCCGAGTCGCGGCAATATATCGCCGACCGCTCGTCGAAAGACCTCCCCGTGCCGAATTCCGGCTACGTGAACCCGTACCGCACGGCGAGCCAGTCGACGTTCGAAGTGCCGCCGTCGCCGCGGTATTGATGCGCGGTTGATCTTCGGACCCAGCGCAACCGCGGCTTCTCGATAATCCGAGCCACCATCCGAACGCCGGACGAATTCGGCGTGTCGGATGGCACGGACTGGCCGTTTCACGATAAACTGCGGAGTTCCCGCCGTTTTGCCGGAGCGGTCTTGGCCGACTCCGGGAATTGCGGGAAGATGCTACGCATTGTCGATTGGTCCGAACCGCCTGAAAGCTCCATGTCCGATTCCCCCGCCTTTGCCGAACTGTCGCAACTCCTCGAAGAACGCATCCTCATTCTCGACGGCGGCACCGGCGCGCTGATCTTCCAGACCAAGCCCACGGAAGAGGACTACCGCGGCGAACGGTTCAAAGACCATCCGGTCCTCTTGAAAAACGCCACCGACTTGATGGTCCTCACCAAGCCGGACCTCATCGAGAGCATCCATCGGCGGTATCTCGACGTCGGGGCGGACATCGTCGAGACAAACACGTTCAACGCCAACCCGATCGCGCTGGCCGAGTTTCAACTCTCCGACATCGCCTACGAGGTGAGCAAAGCCGGAGCGGAATTGGCTCGGCGAGTGGTCGATGAGTTCAACCGGAAAGACACCCGCCGCAAACGGTTCGTCGCCGGCAGCATCGGGCCGATGAACATCACGCTGTCGTTCTCGAACAAAGGCGTTCCCGGCGAGCGGCCTTACACGTTCGATCAAGTGGTCGATTCGTATGTCGTGCAGGTCCGCGGCCTGATCGACGGCGGCGTCGACATCCTCTTGCCGGAAACCAGCACCGATTCGCTCAACATGAAGGCGTGCCTCTACGCCATCGACAAAGTCTTCACGGAACTCGGCCGGCGGATTCCCGTCATCGTGTCGGGGACGATCTTCGAGGGGGGCGGCACCGTTTCCGGGCAATCGCTCGAAGCCTATTGGAATTCGATCTCGCATTTCGACATGCTCGCCGCGGGGCTGAACTGTTCGCTCGGTCCGCCGCAGATGCGGCCGTATATCGAGCAGTTTTCCCAAGCCTGCGACCGCTGGATCATCTGCTATCCGAACGCCGGCATGCCCGACGGCATGGGAGGCTACGATCTGGCCGCGAAGGATTTCATTCCCATCGTGCGCGATTTCGCCGCGAACGGCTGGGTGAACATCCTCGGCGGCTGCTGCGGGACGACGCCGGAATACATCCAGGGCGTGCGCGAAGCCGTCGCCGGGCTGAAGCCGCATCGCAAGACGCCAGCAAGTCATCTCTCGACCTACAGCGGCAAGCAGTTGGTCGAATTGCGGCCCGACTCGAATTTCCTGATGGTCGGCGAGCGGACGAACGTCACCGGCTCGAAGAAATTTGCCCGGTTGATCAAGGAAGGGAACTTCGACGAAGCCGTCTCCATCGCGCGGCAGCAGGCCGACGGCGGCGCGAACATGCTCGATGTCAATATGGACGAGGGGCTGCTCGACGCCGAAGCGACGATGACGACGTTCCTCAACCTGTGCATGGACGAGCCGGACGTCGCCCGGTTGCCGGTGATGGTCGATAGTTCAAAGTTCGACGCGATCGTCGCCGGGCTGAAGTGCCTGCCGGGTAAAGGCGTGGTCAATTCGATCAGCATGAAAGAGGGCGAGGAAAAATTCCTCGAACAGGCGCGGATGATCCGCCGGTTCGGGGCCGCAGTCGTCGTGATGGCATTCGACGAGGAAGGCCAGGCGACGGAGAAAGACCGCAAAGTCGCCATCTGCCAGCGTGCCTACAAGCTGCTGACGGAGAAAGCCGGGTTTCCGCCGGAAGACATCATCTTCGACGTGAACATTCTCACCGTCGGCACCGGCATGGAGGAGCACGCCAACTACGCCGTCGAGTTCATCGAAGCCGTCCGCGAACTGAAGAAAG
>CAZDGB010000362.1:0-6559 GCA_964504645.1 uncultured Planctomycetaceae bacterium
CCGTGATGAACAGGGACCGGAGCTGTGCGATCGCGGGCACGGCGTCCGCCAGACGCAGCAAATTCAGCGCGTCGGGGTGCAGGTTATTCCTGTCGTCGAGCTCCGGCCGGCACTCCAGCAGATCGCAGAGCTCCGCATTCATGGGACCGGAGTCCGGGAATTGGATGGTCACCACCCGCGTCGGAAAAAAGGCATGATCCGTCACTTCCATCCGCCGACCTCTTCCCACATAAACCCATTGCGCCCGCCGCGACAGGAACCTCATTATGATTTCGTACTCGACGGTCGAACAGGCGGTCCTGGTTTTCTGCTGTGGCGCAGCCTGCCAGCCAATCCGTCTCAACGTTACGGTGGTCGTCGACGAGCGTAACCGTACTGTACCGCCAATGCTTTGCTCACATCAGCACCACCCTGGCGGTCCTGGCCAATCGAATGGAGAATGTGACGACGAAAGGCGCGCTGCGTAACGTCGCCTGCGTTTTTTCACCCACTGCGGAGATGTCGGAACCGTTCATGAAAATCATCGCTGTCGATACATTTCACGTGCAGTGCCGTCTGCAGCAAAAAGCCGGCGGCTCTGGCTATATGGACGACACGCGGAATGCCGTGTTGATCAAGCTCACCGCGGAGGACGGCCTGATCGGCTGGGGTGAGACGGTCGCGCTGTGCGGTGTGCGGCGATTGATCGAAGAGCAATTCACTCCCCTCCTGCTCGGCCGCGATCCGATCCGGGAATTTCGCCAACTCGGCAGCGACCTGTGGGGACGCTATTTTCACAGCGGCCCGGCGCTGGCAGGCATCAACCTCGCGCTGCACGATCTGCGCGGCAAGGCGCTGGGACTGTCGGTCGCCGAACTCCACGGCGGCCGCGTCAGGGACCGCGTCGCGGTCTATGCCTCCGGCATGAATTACTCCGATCGGCCCGAACCGTCCGGTCATTTCGTGGACGAAGCCCGCGAGCTCGCAGCGCGTGGTTTTCGGGCGATGAAAATGCGTATTGGCCGGCTGCCGATGAAGCAGGATCTTGCCGTCGCAGCGAAGGTTCGCGATGCCGTCGGGCCCGACATCCAATTGATGGCCGATGCCAACGGCGCCTACTCGCTCGGGACGGCGCTGGCGGTCGGAGGGGAACTGCATCGGCTCGGTTATCATTGGTTTGAGGAGCCGTTGCCGGAGGAGCATTACCGCGGCTACGAGGCGTTGCGGGCCAAGTTGCCACTGCCGCTCGCCGCGGGGGAAATTCTCGATTCTCGCGACTGTGCGAAAAATCTGCTGGAGCGCGGCATCGCCGACATTCTGTTGCCCGATGTCAGCTTGTGCGGCGGCATCGACGACTGGCTGTTCATCGCCGAACTGGCCCGCTTATGGGGCACCCCCGTCAATCCGCACTGCTGGGCCGGTCCGCTCGTCATCGCCGCGACCGTGCACTGCCTGTCGCTGCTGCCCGATGTGGGCATGGGCGCACGGCCGGAAAATCCGATGCTGGAATTGGATGTCTCCGAGAACCCGCTCCGCGATGAAATTGTGCTCAACCCGCTGCCCCTGAAAGAGGGCCTGATCGCCGTCCCGACGGCTCCGGGCTTAGGCGTCGAAATCGACGAAGCGGCCGTCCGGCGCTACGCCGTCTGAAGGGCGAAAGAACACGTCGGGCTGACGCCGCGACGCTCGCCTGGCTTCCGCCGCTTACGCGTCCGGCTCGGACGGAGCGAGAAGTTCGGCGACGCGTGCCGAGAGCGTCGCGAGATCCGCGGCGCGGATCAGGAAGCGTTTTCGGGGGTTTGTGTCGCCGGTGAGGAGGGTGATCTGGCGGCGTTTGATGCCGAGGGCGGCGGCGAGGGCTTCGATCAGCGCGTCGTTGGCTTTGCCCTTTTCGGGGGCTTGCGCGACGGCGACGATCAGGCGGCGGTCGCGGACGCCTTTGACGCCGGGCTGCCGCGCGCCGGGATGGGCGAGGACCGGCAGCACGAGGCCGGCGGGCGTTTCTTCCCACGCGGGTTGTTCGGTCATGAGGCCGGGCTGCTCTGGCCGCCGTGCGAATCCGTGACGGGGTGCGAACGGTGCAGGCCGATGGCGAGCAGGATCAGGCTCGCCATCTGGACCAGATGAAATAAACCATGGTTGTCGAACGTCCAGAGGAAGTGGAGTTCCATTCGCGGCATGGCGTTGATGGCTGCGGCGAGAAGTCCGACGAAGACGCCGGCTGCGAGGAAGCCGGAACCTCGCACGGGGTCGACGAGCCAAAAGCACGAAAGGTAGAGCCATAAGGCGATCAGCATCATCAAGGCTTCGTAGACGACGAATAACAAGAACGAACCGCCTCCGAACTGCGTGGCGAGATAGAACACGATCGCGATGCCGAGACCCGCCGGCAAAAAACGCCGCGCCAGTTCATCGTCCCATCGATGTGAGACGGCCGCGACGGCGAACAGCGAGACGATCAGTCCCAGGAGGAGATACAACGGGTTCCAGATCAGGGCGTTCGTCTCCGGAGTCATTTGAAACCCGTGAGCGACCGCGCCGAGCAGGCTGGCGACGCACATCAACGTGAAGATCCAGGACCAGATCCACGTCCAAAACGGCCGCACGGCGGATGTGCGGCCGAGACTCCAGCGGATGGCGATGGCCTGCAGGGCCAGGATCACATCGGTGATCGCCGTCGTCTGCTCGGTGGGAATTTCAATGAAAGGCATCGGGAATCGCCCGGAGATGACTTGTGGCTCGAAGCCAAACTCCAGCGGATGCGACGCCGCTGCCGGGCTCATCATGCCATAGAGACTTCTGGCCCGTCTACGCGGAAAGGCCATGCCACGGCATCAACGCGCCGGTTTGGCCGGCGTGAAGATCCACGTCGGGGCGCTGGCTTGGCGCGGGTGGATCGCGCCGCGGTAGCCCGCCTGGCGGATGGCGGCGTCGAGGGATGCCGTCGGCTTCGATTGCGGGCCGTAGTCGGGGTCGGGCGGCGGGTCGGCGGGCGGGGCCGGCGGCGGGAGTTGCGGGGCCGACTCGGGCGGCGGGGCGACGCGTTCCGGAGCGGACGGCGTGATTGTCGTCGCGCCGGGGACGATTTCCGAAGTGGTCTCGACGCCGTTGCCGATGCCGGTCCACGGCATGAATCCGCCCAGCCAGGTGCGGAAGCGGGATTTTTCCGGGGCGGCGACGACGCAATCGGTCGGGCCGACGTTGTAGCCCCACCGCATCAAGCGAACGCGCGTCGGCTTCGGCGGGAGATGGTCGAACGATTCGACCTGGGCGTTGCATTCCCGTTCGGAGTTCCAGTCGGCGCACCAGCGTTTGACCTCCCACTGCGAACGATGCGCGCACCCGCAGAGCAGGAAGAACGCAATCGGCACATAGCGCAGTGGTGGCATGCTACGAGGAAAATCGTCGCACAGCCGCCAAACTCGCCGGTATTTCCGGCATCCGGGGAAGGGGTTGCCCAGAGTTCGCAGTCCCCGAAGATGGAAAAGGCAGGACCGCAGATTTCGCACATGGAGGCAAGATGATTGGCCGCAAAGAGGCACAAAAAACGCGAAAAAGAAATTGAAACGTAAGCCAAATTTTTGTGACTTTTGTGCTTCTTGGCGGCCAATCTGCCTTTGCTCTAAATCTGCGTCCATCTGTGAAATCTGCGGTTACGGCTTTCCTCTTGTCTGCCGGCTTTCCGCCGATCGGCAAAAATTGCCTGTTCTCGCTGTTCAGACATTCGCCAATCGCAAACCCGTTTGCCGGACGTTCTGCCGATATAATCGCGTGAGCGTTTTCGTTTTCTCTCCCGGCTGGAAATGAGTCAGGCATTATGCAAACCGCCACAGCGAATCGAGCCTTGCCCCAGATCGGCAGTTGGACGTCCAACGGAATTCCGCTGGCCCTCGATTCGGCGCACGTCACACAGGCCATTGAGGATATCTATCAGCCGCTGTACATCGTCAAATCGGGCCAGGGGCTGGGCATCGGCCGCGGCGGCAGCGGGGCGCTCGGCCACGCGGCGGCCGACAAATCGGCGTTGCCGATTGTCGGCGTCGTGCCGGCCATCAATCCCGAGACGCTCGGCGATCCGTCGTTCTGTCTCGATCACGGTTTGAAATATCCGTACGTCTCCGGCGGCATGGCGGCGGGGATTGGCTCGGCGGATATCGTCGAAGCCTTGGCTCGCCAGGGGATGCTCGGGTTCTTCGGCTCGGCGGGGCTCGTGCTGCCGCGCGTCGAGGAAGCTATCGACCGCATTCAGAAAAATATTCCCGGCTTGCCGTACGGGTTCAACCTGATTCATAGCCCGCACGATCCGTCGATGGAGCGCGGCGTCGTCGAACTCTACATCAAGCGGGGCGTGAAACTCGCCGAAGCGTCGGCGTTTCTCGATCTCACGGTCAACGTGATCCGGTTCCGCACGCACGGCATTCATCGCGGGCCGAAAGGGGAGATCATCACGCCGAACCGGTTGATCGGCAAGATCTCGCGGGTGGAAGTCGCGTCGAAGTTCTTCGCGCCGCCGCCGGCGAAGTTTCTAACGCAGCTCATCGAACAAGGACATCTGACGCAGGACCAGGCGAAGCTGGCGGAGCAGATTCCGGTCGCGCAGGACCTCACTGCAGAAGCCGATTCGGGCGGGCATACGGACAACCGTCCCGCCGTGACGCTGATTCCGACGATGCTCGCGCTCCGCGATCGGATGATGGCGCAGTACAAGTTCTCGCAGCCGTTGCGGATCGGCGCGGCGGGCGGCATTTCCACGCCGGCGTCGGCCGCGGCGGGCGCGGCGATGGGCGCGGGCTATCTGCTCGTCGGCTCGGTGAATCAGGCGTGCAAGGAATCGGGGACGTGCGATGCGGTGCGGCAGATGCTGGCCGACGCCGAGCAGGCCGACACCGCCATGTGTCCTGCCGCCGACATGTTCGAGATGGGCGTGAAAGTGCAGGTGCTGAAGCGCGGCACGATGTTCCCCATGCGGGCCACGAAGCTTTACGAAGTCTATCGCGAGTACAAGTGCATCGAGGACATCCCGCCGGCGGAGAAGGCGACTCTCGAAAAGACGATGTTCAAGACGACGCTGGAAGACGTCTGGGACCAGACGGTGAAGTTCTTCCAGGTCCGCGATCCGCATCAGATCACGAAGTCGGAGAAAGACCCGAAGCACAAGATGGCCCTGATCTTCCGTTGGTACCTGGGCCAGTCATCGCGGTGGGCGAACTCCGGCGTCGCCGATCGCCGGCTCGATTACCAGATCTGGTGCGGCCCGGCGATGGGGGCGTTCAACGAATGGACGAAGGGAACGTTCCTCGCGCAGCCCGCGAACCGCGACGTGGTGACGGTCGCGTACAACTTGTTGTACGGCGCCGCGGTGACGCTGCGCATCAACGCGCTGCGGAACCAGGGCTTCCCGGTGCCGATGGATGCGTTGCGGGTTCCGCCGCGCGAACGGGCCGATCTGGAGAAGCGGCTGGGGCTGTAATTCCGTTTTCGCGGCGCTCGCAACACGTTCTTTAGCGAAGCTGCGCAGAAGCGTCGTGCGCTCTGGCGTTTCAGCAACGCTCCGCCCGCATGAATCTTCGTGGAACGGCATAAAGGCCGTTCCATACGAAGCCGGCGGTCGCGCATTTCAACCCGCGCCGGCCCCTGCTGATCGCTCATCCGCCAGTTCTATGTGGTCTCATTGGTCAGATTTATCTGATCAATGACGTCTTGGCGCATTTGACGCGGTCGGGTGTATCCAAGGGAAATGGAGCCCGGTAAGATTTATAGAGCGCTGCATCAACATCTTGCCGCTTCGTCTTCGGTCGACTGATCTCTCATGCATCGAAGCGAACTGTCGTCTGATCGTTCGCCCTTGTCCCCCGACGACATTGGCCTATTGACCGGACTTGCCTGTTTGCCAACGCGGGACCATCCCTGCCTCCTCAGCGAATTCCTGATGCCGCGCCGCTCAGCCCGGGTCTCAACTCCTCTTTCGCGAGATGCGTGCCATGGATGACATGAATGTCTTAAGTCCCAATGCGCACTTTACGGACGCCACGGATGGCAACGACCTGTTGAGGCCTCCGTTCGATAGCGACGGTACGGTCGCCGTCGGGTCGGCGCGCGATGCGCGGATGTCGCAGATTCTCTCGGCCATCGTGGCGTTTCGCGACGGCGACTTCTCCGTCCGGCTGCCGCTGGAATGGCCCGGACTCGACGGCCGCATCGCCGAGGCCTTCAACCAGACAATCGCCCAGGAAGACCGCATCTTTCAGGAAATCACGCAGCTGAGCGTCACCGTCGGCAAGGAAGGGCGGCTCAAGCAGCGTCTCACGAATCCGCTCGCCGCCGGCCGCTGGGGCATCAAGGCGCAGGCAATCAACACGCTGATCGACGATCTCGTGCGGCCGACGACGGAAGTCGCCCGCACGATCGGCGCCGTGGCGAAGGGCGACCTCAGCCAGTCGATGGACCTGGAGTTCGACGGCAACCAGTTGCAGGGGGAATTCCTGCGCTCGGCGAAGCTGGTCAATACGATGATCAACCAGCTCTCCGTCTTCACGTCGGAAGTGACGCGCGTGGCCCGCGAAGTGGGCACCGAGGGAAA
>CAZDGB010000363.1:0-6512 GCA_964504645.1 uncultured Planctomycetaceae bacterium
TTCATCCCCTTAATCGTCACCTTGGTGATCATGACGGTCGCGGGCTTGACCGCCAGATTCGGCGTCAGCACTGCTAGGAGGTTGGTGTGGCCGTTGCTCTGGTTGGCCAGAGCGTTGGCGAACGCCGTCCCCACCGGACCGGTCTTGTCGCCGATCAACAGGTCGATGTGCGCCACTTCATTGCCATCGCCGCACAAGGCTTCGCCGACGTAGAATGACATACTGAGACTCTCTTTCACGCTGCGGGAAATTGTTTCCGTTCAGGCTGCAATTGCCATGTCATAGCAACTCGGAGGGCGGAATTCCAGCAACCGATTGTGAAAATGTGGCCTGTAATGTCGGGCGAATCTTGATCATCGGGGCCAGCACGCGGGCTGCGGCTTGGTCGGCGTTTCGGGCCGGACTTCGCCCTGTCTGCGCCGATGCCTTCGCCGATCGCGATCTGGCTCAGGTCGCCGAAGTTGTTCCCGTGCGCAACTATCCGGACAGCATGCCGGACGATTTGGTCACAGTCACAGCCGATGCCTGGATGTTTGTCGGCGCGATGGAGAACCACCGGAGTGTCCTCGATGCGTTAAACGCCTCTCCGCGCTTCGGCAAATTCTGCGGTCCCTCGCGAGAGGCCTTGAACCATCTGCGCGCCCCCAAGTGGTTGGCGAGTCGTTTGAGTCCGCTCAATTGCTATCCGTCCGTGGTGATGTCTAAAGATGGTCTCGCCTCCGCCGCGGAGGAGAGGGGCGGGGGAAACCCTTGGTTGCAGAAGCCCCTGGCGAGCGGCGGCGGCCGAGGGATTTTCCTCCTCGATCCCTCCGCGCCGTGGTCTGTGCCGGACGAACCGAGTTACTGGCAACAACGGATCGACGGCATCTCGCTATCGGCCCTGTTTGTCTGCTCGGAGACCGGTTGCCGGTTGTTGTGGGTTTCTCAGCAATGCATCGGATGGACCGTCGCCGCGGCTCCGACGGACTTCACATATTGCGGTTCAATCGGGCCATGGCCGGTCTCGGAATGCCAGTCGAAAGAACTGCTGTGCATCGCGGAGACGGCGGCGCACGGGCTGTCGTACCGCGGATTGCTCGGCATCGATCTGATCTGGGACGGCCGGAAATTCTGGGTGATCGAGATCAATCCGCGCTACACGGCTTCCTGCGAACTTTGGGAATTGTCGACGGGCATTTCGGCCGTGGCGGAACATCTGCAAGCGTTTGATGTGCAACAAACGGATACGACGCTTCTGCGAATCGAGGCTAAAGGGGATCGCAATTTCATTGGGAAGTTGATCGTGTACGCGGATCGCGATCTCATTACGCCGGATCTGCAGAGATTTCTCTCTCCGCGACCGCCGTGGTCGATTCCGTGGCTCGCCGACATCCCGCAGACCGGTGTACTTATCCCGCGCGGCGCTCCGATCTGCACCGTCTTCGCGACGGCGGCGACCCCGGACGACTGCGAGAAAAAATTGCGGCGGCGGGCCGAGTGTGTCCGCCGCATCTTGATCCGGCCCTAGTGACTCCGTTAAGATCACCACACATTGGGCCAGGATGTTTCCGTTTCCTTATCGTCAAGTTCGAAAGTCATGGGCAAAGCGACCGACGTCTGCATCAAGAGTGTCAACTGTTCCTTCGAGCCAATCCCTTTTCGAGCGCCGGTCAAATTCGGCGGACGCGTCGTCGAAAAGTCCTTCCTGATCAATGTCGACGTCACCGTCGAAACCAGGGACGGCAAACATCACGAGGCGGGCTTCGGCAGCATGCCGGTCGGCAACATCTGGGCCTGGCCATCCGACAAGGTCTCGGCCGAGCAATCCGAAGCGGCGATGAAACAGTTCGCCGAGGAAGTCGTCGAACTGGCCAGCATCTGCCGGGAATACGGCCATCCCATCGACCTCGTCTATCACCTGTCCGGCGAATACGAGCACGCAGCCAAAACGCTGTGCCAGAAGATGAAGCTGGCGGAGACCATGCCGGAATTGGCGCAGCTCGTCGCCGCCAGCCCGTTCGACGCCGCGCTGCACGACGCCTACGGCCGGGTGCACAACGCCAACAGCTACAACACGCTGACGTCGAAGTTCATGAGCCACGATCTGTCGGAGTATCTCGACGATCAGTTCAAAGGTGAATACCTCGACCAGTACACGCTCCGCGAGCCGAAGCCCCGGATGCCGCTCTATCACCTCGTCGGCGCGCTCGACCCGCTGACGGATCAGGAAGTGACCAAGAAGATCGGCGACGGCCTGCCGGAAACGCTGGCGCAGTGGATTCCGTACAACGGCCTGACGCACATGAAGATCAAGCTGGCCGGCGACGACTTCGACTGGGACACGCAGCGAATTCTCTCCGTCGACAAAGTGGCGACCGAGGCCCAGGCGCAGCGCGGCTGCTCGACGTGGTTCTACTCGCTCGACTTCAACGAGAAATGCGCGGACGTCGAGTACCTCATCCGCGTGCTGAAACTGATCAAGGAAAAATCCCCCGCCGGCTACGACCGGATTCAATACGTCGAACAGCCGACCCATCGCGATCTGAAGGCGCACCCCGAACACAAGATGCACGAAGCGGCCAAGCTCAAGCCGGTCGTCATCGACGAATCGCTGACCAATTACGATTCGCTGCTGTTGTCCCGCGAGATGGGTTACAGCGGCGTCGCTTTGAAGGCCTGCAAGGGCCAGACCGAATCGCTGCTGCTCGGCGCGGCGGCGCAAAAGCTCGGACTGTTTCTGTGCGTGCAGGATTTGAGCTGCCCCGGCTATTCGTTCCTGCACTCAGCGAGCTTGGCGGCCCGCATTCCGACCGTCGCCGCCATCGAAGGCAACAGCCGGCAGTATTGTCCCGCCGCCAACAAGCCGTGGGCGAAGCGGTATCCGACGATGTTCGAGATCACCGACGGCACCGTCGGCACCGCGGCGCTGAACGGCATCGGACTGGGTTTCTAGAGAGGCGTCCAGTTCGTGATCACCGCTGGCGAGTTCGCAGGGGCTTTCGTTTTCCCCTCTTGAATCGCGCCCCGTTCCTGTGCAAGATAACACCATTCTCCCTCGTCCCTCGTGCGCGGAGTTTGGAACGTGCCGATCGCCGTCTTCTGCCGCAAATGCGACCAGCGCTATCAGGTGAAGGACGAATTCGCCGGCAAGAAAATCCGCTGCCCGGACTGCCAGAACGTGATTGAGGTCGGCACGCGCACGAACGACGGCATCGAAGTGCTCGATGAGGACGAGGAAGAAGAGTACGGCGATCAACCGCGCGCGCTGCCGGAGCGGCGCCGCCGACGAAGCCGGGAAGAGCGGCTGACCAAACGGTCGCGCGTGCGGACCGGCAGCGGCGATGGCTCCTGGGGATGGGTTCTCGGCGGAGTGGGGGTCGCCGGTCTGTTCGGAGTCGCCCTCATCGGCTTCCTCTTTCCGTGGGTGATGTTCATCCTGGCGTTTGTTCTGCTGTTCACGGGCGCGGCTGCCGCCGCGGTCGGCGGGATCGGCTGCATCGTCAAAGCGTTCCAGGAAGACGTTGCCTGCGGCCTGATGTATCTGTTCGTGCCGTTCTACGGGATCTACTACATTTTCACGCGTTGGGACGACATCCAGCCCTTCGGGTTCTGCGTGCTCGGCGGAGCGGGCACGGAAATCGTCGCTCTGGTCCTGATGTTCGCCGGTTTCGCGCTGACAGCCGCCGGGACTTCGCGTCCTGGCGCACTCGCCGGCGGGCCGAATTTCGCTCAGGCGCAACCACCGCAATTTCAGATGCCGCCTCCCGCGGTGAATTTTCCGCAGCCCGTGCATCAACCGGCTCCGGAATTCCCTCAACCGGACTTTGCGCCGCCGAATTTCCCCGCGCCGCGGGCGATGCCCAATTTTCCGCAGCAGGATGCCCGCCAGAAGTCGTATTTGAACCGGACGCAGGCTGAGATTCGGACCATTCTCGCGCCGAGAGGACACGAGTTCGCAGTCGGCGACACCGTCTATCTCGAATGGGGCGCGAACTGGTACGAATGCGAAGTCCTGGAAGTGAACTCGGCCGGGCATCCCAAGGTCCACTGGATCGGCTGGAGCAGTTCCTGGGACGAGTACTTTACGCCCGACAAGATCCGCATTGCGCGGAAAAAGAAATCGCAGGATTGAAGTTCATGCAGCTCGGTTTCGTCAGCGCCATTCTCGCCGAACAATCGTTGGACCAAGTCGCAAAGTTCGCCCGCATCGCCGGGTACGACTGCGTCGAGTTGATGTGCTGGCCGGTCAGCAAGGCGGAGCGCCGCTACGCCGGCGTCACGCACGTTGACGTGACCGATTTCTCCGCGACGAAAGCCGCCGACGTCCTCTCTGCGATGGACAAAGCCCGCGTCGCGATCAGCGGCCTGGGGTACTATCCGAATCCGCTGTCGCCGAACCGCGAAGAGTCCGAAACGGCAATCGCCCATCTCAAGAAAGTGATCGCCGCCGCGCCGCAGTTGAAACTCAACCGCGTGAACACGTTCGTCGGCCGCGACTGGACGAAATCGATCGACGACAACTGGCCGCGGTTCCTCGAAGTCTGGCGGCCGCTCGTGAAGCTCGCTGAAGATCACGGCGTGAAAATCGGGATCGAAAACTGTCCGATGCTCTTCAGCAAAGACGAATGGCCCGGCGGAAAGAACCTCGCCATCTCGCCGCAGATCTGGCGGCGGATGTTCGCCGACATCTCCAGCGACTCATTCGGCCTGAATTACGATCCGTCGCACATGATCTGGCAGCGGATGGATTATCTCGCGCCGCTGAGCGAATTCCGCGAGAAGCTGTTCCACATCCATGCGAAAGACGTGCGGCTCGACGTCGAGCGATTGAACGCCGTCGGCATTCTGGCCCATCCGCTGGAGTATCACACGCCGAAGCTTCCCGGTTTCGGCGAAGTCGACTGGGGCCGCTTCTTCTCGGTTCTCACCGACGCCGGCTACCGCGGCCCGGTGTGCGTGGAAGTCGAAGACCGGGCGTACGAGAATTCGCTCGAATCTCGGCAGGCGTCGCTGAAGCAGAGCGTGACGTATCTGCGAAACTTCGTGCCGCGCCGGGATTGAATTCACGGTTAGCCGCGCCGCGAAGGCTTTGCGAGCGAAGCGCTCCGTTACCGCTTCCGCGTGAGAAACCCGATCACCGCACAGAACAGCGCGCCGCCCATCACGGACCAGACGATCGGGAAGCGTTCGCCGCCGCCGACATCGATCGACAAGAGTTCCGGCAGGCCCATGTTTTTGGCGATCCAGCTCCCGATGAGGGCGCCGACAAATCCCACGGCGATCGTGACGAGACATCCACCGCGTCCGCCGCCGGCGAGCGTCTGCGCAATCGCGCCGCAGATGAAGGCGATGATCAAGAGGACGACGAAGCCGCCGAGCGTCATGATGGATTCCTCACGCGTCCGCGCGGAACTCGCCGCGGTCGGTGTGTTCGTCTCCGGGCAAAGGCAGGGCGGGTGGCGGTGCGAACGTGCCGGTTCCCGGTGCGATCCGCGGGCCGGTTTTGTACTGGTCGAGCACGTCCTGAATCTGCTTGGCGTCCATCACTTCCTTGTCGAGCAGTTCCTTCGTCAAGTGCTCCATCACGTCGCGGCGGGCCATCAGAATCTCGAAGACCGCGTCATACGCCGTGTCGATCAGCCGGCGGATTTCCAGGTCGATCTCACGGACCGTCTCTTCGCTATGGACGTGTTCGCCGGACGACGTCATGCTGCCGAGGAACGGCGAACGCGTCATCTCGCTGTAGTGGACGCGGCCAAGCTTCGGGCTCATACCGAATTCCGTGACCATGCGACGAGCGAGATCGGTCGCCCGTTGCAGATCGTTCGACGCGCCGGTTGAATTCTCGTTGTAGATGATTTCCTCTGCGGCGATGCCCCCCAGCAGCACGGCGATGCGGTGCTGCAATTCGGTCCGCGTGATGAGCTGCCGGTCTTCCTCCGGCCGCTGCAACGTGTAACCCAATGCGCCGAGACCGCGGGGAATGATCGACACCTTGTGGACCGGATCGACATGCGGCAACGTGCACGCCACGAGGGCATGGCCGATCTCGTGGTACGCGACCCGCTTCTTTTCCTCTTCGGGGATGATGCGGGTCGATTTTTCGAGGCCGGCGACGACGCGCTCAATCCCTTCCTCGAAGTCATCCATCATCACTTTGGTCTTGTTCTTGCGGGCCGCGAGCAACGCCGCCTCGTTGACGAGGTTCGCCAGGTCGGCGCCGACGAAGCCCGGCGTCAGCCGCGCGATGTGCTTCAGATCGACGCTGTCGTCCATCTTGATCTTGCCGGCGTGCACCTTGAGGATCGACTCGCGGCCCTTGATGTCGGGCCGGTCGACGAGGACGTGCCGATCGAAGCGGCCTGGCCGCATGAGAGCCGGGTCGAGCGTTTCCGGGCGGTTGGTCGCGCCCATCACGATCACGCTTTGATCGGAGGAGAAACCGTCCATCTCGACGAGCAGGGCGTTCAGCGTCTGTTCGCGTTCGTCGTGACCGCCCGGCATGCCGCTGCCGCGCACCTTGCCGAGCGCGT
>CAZDGB010000364.1:0-6461 GCA_964504645.1 uncultured Planctomycetaceae bacterium
GATCCTCCGCAAGAAACTCGTCAATCTCGTCCGGCGTCGGCGGCAATCCCAACAAATTCTGCGTGACGCGCCGAATCAACGCTTGCCGCTGCGCGGGCTCCGACGCCGCTAATCCGATCTCTTGCAAATCTCGCTGATGAAACGCATCAATTGGCGATCGCGCCGCGGAAGGATCGACGGCGTTTGGCGGAACGACCGGTTGCAGCGGTTGCAACGACCACCAATCCAACCCGGCCCGTTCCGGCGTCGTGAACTGCGACGGGGACAATCGCTCGCGAGCGTAAGGGGCCTCGGCTTTGACCCAGGCCGTCAACAGTTCTTTTTCTTCGTCGGACAGCGGTTTCTTCGGCGGCATCTCGCCGGCGAGCACGCGCTCCAGGATTGGGCTGGCGGCCGGGTTCTCGCCGTTGAGGCCCGGACCGCTGTCGCCGCCGGCGAGCAGCGTTTTCCGCGACGTGAGGTCGAGCTTTCCCTGCGGATCGTTGCCGCTGTGGCATTCGAGGCAGCGGCGGACGAGAAGTTGCTCCACCCGCTGGGCCAGCGGCAATTCGGCTGATGCCGTGGAGATCAGCACAAGTCCCGCGACGGCGAACGCCCATCCGCAACGTGATCGCATCACCGCCGGCTCCCGGACCACCTGGAATTCTCGACACTTGTACGATAGGGCCGTTTCCTGCAGGTCACAAGGTCGCCTAGGATGGATTTTGCTGGCATTCGCCGGGGCGATGTGTTGTGATTCCAGTAGGTAACTTCTCTCCAGGAAAATCGGGATTCGAGATGCTGACCCGCGCGCTGCGTTGGATGACGACGGTCGAACTCATCTTACTGTCTCTCTGCACGGGAGGGCTCCGCGCCGAGGAGTCGACCGCACCGAAGACGTACCCCGCTCGCGATTCATTGCAGGCCGGCAAGGACTCCTCGGACGATGCGCAGGCCTGCCTGGAAGGCCTCGTCTGGCAGCCGGAAGATTTCACGATCACGGTCGAAAAACTCAAGCCGGACGACACGGCGTCGTACGTCCGGTTTCCATCGGCAGTGCCGAGCGGCAATGCGACGAACGATCGCGTCGCGCTGGAATGGTACGCGCCGCTGGATGACGAGGGCAAACCGAAGAAGGCGCCGGCCGTGGTCGTCGTGCACGAATCGGGGGCCCGCATGGAAGTCGGGCGATTGTTCGCCCGCGCGATTTACGCCAAAGGATTTCACGCGTTTCTGATTCACTTGCCGTATTACGGATTGCGGCGTCCGCAGGATCTGGATCAATCGGACGGCAAACGGTTCGTGCCGGTGATGCGGCAGGCCGTTTCCGATGTCCGCCGGGCCCGCGATGCGGTCGCGGCGTTGCCGGACATCGACAGCCGGATCATCGCCATTCAAGGAACGAGTTTGGGCGGCTTCGTCACGGCGACGACGATCGGTCTCGACCGGGGATTCGACCGGGCGTTCATCATGCTCGCCGGGGGAGACCTGTTGGGCGTCATCAACGGTGGGCAGCGCGAGGCGGCCCAGTTGCGGAAGCGGCTGGCCGAAGCGGGCGTAGAAGGAGAGCTCTTGAAGTCGCTGGTGTCGACCGTCGAACCGACGCGGCTGGCGCATCGCGTCGATCCGCAGAAGACCTGGCTCTACACGGCGATGGACGACCAGGTAGTTCCGTTTTCCAGCGCCCAGGCGTACGAACGGGCCGCGGGCCTCACGAAGGACCATCACATCCAGATGTGGGGAGACCATTACAAGGTGATCATTTATTTTCCGGCGATCGTGGAACACGTGGTGGGGCAGTTGCAGGTGGAATAGCGGATGGTGAATAGCGAATAGCGGATGGGAAAGCCGCGGATGGCATCCGCGGTCTTTGGCCTTGCCCATCCGCACTCCGAAATCCGCGATCCGACATTCCTCCCTACAACCCTCACGGACGGAACGCTCTGACGAGCCGCTGATCGAGTTGCCACTATTCCACCGAATTCGCCGGACCGGATTCTCTTACGCAGCCCGCAATGTCGATGGATAGGGGGCGAAGGGATGGTCAGCCGTGACGAGCCAACCCAATCCCTTAGATCGCGCCGAGCCTTGGGGCCGGCGCGGAACTGTGCGTCCCCAATCCTGGTGCGGACTGTCTTCCTTGCGTCAACATCATCAACCCGAACTTTCCGTCGCGTGAGGTCGCAAAGGATCTGCCACGGACGGCCAACGAACTAAGGAGATTCAGCGATGCTCGTTCTTTCCCGCCAACGTGACGAAAGCATCTTCATCGGCGACAACATCAAGATCACGGTCGTCGACATCCGCGGCGACAAGGTGCGGCTGGGGATCGAAGCCCCCACGGAAATCCCCGTACACCGCCAGGAAGTCTACGAAGCGATCCAGCGGGAAAACCAGCAGCGGAACGGTGCGGCGAATACCCGCTCCTAAGCGGCGGCACAGACCGCTGTTTGGTCGCCTGACCGCCATTTCGACTGCCTGCCGGCCGGTGCAGTTTACGGCTGCCGTAAGACCCGCCCGGCCGTAAGAACCGTCAGAGAATGACGGCCTGTTACGTTCGATTGAACGTCGGACAAAATCTGGATGATTCCGACTCGAATTCAATCGAAAGAATCCGCGCGACGATAGTCCACCCTAGTCGGTAGTTCTCGCAGGAGCCGTGTCCGCCGGTCCGTCACGCCTTCGCCTTTACCCGGGCCAAGGCGTCACGCTGGCGGATGCCGTCGCGACCCGAGGGAACCGTTTTTTCCGACGATGGGACGGATCCCGCCCATGTTCAATGAGGCGGATTCCTCGCAGGGTTCTCTTTCGTCACGGGCCGCTACCGGCGGAACTTCCAGGCACTCAGAAAGGCAGTCGGAATGACCAGAATCAACACAAACGTCGCGTCGATGCGCGGGTTGCACAACGTCCAAAAGGCCCAGGAAAACCTGAACCAATCGCTGCAGCGGTTGTCCACCGGCCTCAAAATCAACAGCGGCAAGGACGACCCCGCCGGCTTGCTCGCCAGCGAAGGTCTCCGGCTGCAGTTGACGACGATCAACCAGTCGATCGACAACAGCAACCGCGCCAACAACGTCCTCTCGACGGCCGATTCGGCCCTCGGCGAAATCGGCGGGCTGCTCAATCAGGTTCGCGGTCTCGTCCAGCAGGGCCTCAACAACGGCGCCCTGTCCGACGACGAAATCAAGGCCAACCAGCAGCAGATCGACCAGGCGCTGTCGGCCATCAACCGCATTTCGGCCAACACCACGTTCGCTGGGCAGAAGCTGATCGACGGCAGCAAGGCGTTCAACACGCAAACGACCGCCGCCGACGCCGCCAAGCTCAGCGACGTGCAAGTCAACGAAGCCTTGTTCGGCACCAGCTCGACGATCTCGATCAACTCGACCGTGACGTCGGCTGCCGAAAAGGCCGAGCTCCGCTACAACAACGGTTCGCTGAGCGGCCCGGTGACGCTGGAAGTCGCCGGAAGCAAGGGCAACCAGGTGCTGTTCCTGGGCGGCTCGAGTACGGTCACGAACGTCAAGGACGCCGTGAACGCGGTCTCCGACGTGACGGGCGTCAGCGCCACGCTGCGGGCCGGTGAAGTCGTCGGCGGCGGCACGGCCGGCGCCGCGGTCGCCGGCACCCGGACGGCCACGCTGGTGAACTCGGTGACCGTCGCGGCCGCGTCGCGCGTTTTCACCGCCGGTTCCGGCCAGTTGACCGTGACGGCGGATACGGCCGGCGCGGCGGGCAACAGCATCCAGGTCGAATTCATTCAGGCCGGTAACAGCACGGCGTTGTCCGCGTCGCAGACGGGCAACGTGATCACCGTCAACCTGGCCACCGACGGCGGTGGCGCCCTCGTTGCCGCCTCGAACACGGCCGACCTCATCGCCGCTCAGATCAACGGCATCGTCGGCGGGACGGCGAGCGCGGCCGGCAACAGCCAGGCCGGTGGTTTCGCCGCCGCGGCCGCCGCGAACCTGCAGAACGGTGTCGACGCCGTCACCCAGCAGGACATCACGTTCACCGCGGTGACCGGCGGCTTCGCCAGCAACAACATCAGCGTGTCGATCACCTCCGGCGCTTCGGACGCCGTCTCGGTGACCGGCAACACGATCTCGATCACCCGCGCGGCCGGCACGACGACCACGCAGTTGGTCAACTTCTTGCAGACCGACACCTCCGCCGGCGCGGTCGCCGCCCGGGCCTTGGTGACGGCGTCCGGCACCGGTACGACGGCCATCGGCAATAACGTCGCCGCCGGCAACCTCTCCGGCGGTATCGACGGGACCGGCGGTGCGGTGAAATTCACCGACGCCCGCGCCGAAGGCTCGGCCGGCACGGTCTCCGTCTCTTTCGCCAACCCCGGTTCCAACAACGCCGCCCTCGGCGTCGTGGTCTCCGGCAACGCGATCACGGTCAACCTGGCGACCAACGGCACCGGTGCGATCACCTCCACCGCCGACGACATCGTGGCGGCGATTCAAGCCAGCACCGCCGCCAGCGCCCTGGTCAACGTCAAGACGGACACCGACGGCGTGGTGGGAGCGGTCGCCTCGACCAACCTCGCCGAAGGCACGAACGCTGAGCTGGTGCTCAAGAGCCAGAACTTCGGCTCCTCCGAGTTCGTGCAGCTCAACGTCCTGTCCGGCACGTTCGCCACCACGCAGAACGATTCCTCGACGGCTGGCTTCCGCGACGAAGGGACCGACATCGTCGTCAACATCAACGGCCAGAACGCCCAGGGCGATGGTTTGACGGCGAAGTTCAAGTCCGGGCAGCTCGACGCCTCGATCAGCTTCAAGGCGGGCAGCAACGTGGCGAACACCACGGCGACCGTGACGATCACCGGCGGCGGCTCGCTGTTCCAGATCGGACAGCAGGCCGATGCCTCCGGCCAGATCGGCCTCGGCATCGACGCGGTCAACACGGCCCGCTTGGGCGGTGTCGCCGGCAAACTGTACGAGCTCGGCACGGGCGGCGGCAAGAGCCTGCTCGACGTCGGCCCGGACGTCCCCGCGGGCAATCTGGTCGACATCATCGACCAGGCCCTGAACCGCGTCAACAACCTCCGCGGACGCATCGGCGCCCTGCAGAAGAACGTGATCGACACCAACATCTCGAACCTCGGTGTGGCGCTGGAAAACATCTCCGCCGCCCGCAGCTCGATCGTCGATACGGACTTCGCGACGGAAACCGCCAACCTGCAGAAGGCCCAAGTGCTGTCGCAAGCCGGTATCTCGGTCTTGACGATTGCCAACCAGGTTCCGCAGCAGGTCCTCTCGCTGCTCCGGTAATCGCCCGCGTAAGTGATTGATCCTCGGAAGCCCAGGGATAGCAATCCCTGGGCTTCTGTCTTTTGTGAAAGGCTTGAGACGTGAGGCTTGAGGAATTGCGATCTGAACCTCAAGTCTCACGCCTCGCGCCTACTTCTACTTCGGCAAAAACTCCGTCGAAAACGCCGCGCCCGCACGAACGGCGTTCGGCTTGATCGCCTCGATCTCCTCTAGTTGCCGCACCAGCGTCTGCCAGCGCTCCGCGTCCATTTTGCCGATCTCGGCCTCCGGCAGATCGTTCGGCCGGCACAGCGGCTGCAACTCCTTGACGCCGTAGGTCAGCACGTCGACCGGCATCTCGCGGTTCAACTCGGCGATCTTGCGGTTGGTTTCCTCGGCGTCTGTCAGATATTTCTGCCACCCGCGCTGCGACGCCTTCACCACTTTCCGCACGAGGTCCGGCTGTTCCTTGGCCAATTCCGGCGTCGTCAACAGTACGCTGGTGTACGTGTTGAACCCGATGTCCGACAGCATCAGGCTGACGGGGTCGGCTCCTTCCTTCTTCGCCAGAAACGGCTCGCTGATGTTGTACGCCTGCTGGGCGAACTTCTTGTCCAACAGGAACGGCCCGACGCTGCCGGGGTACTTGATCATCGTCAGCTTCGACAGGTCGTACTGCTTGGAGAGAAACATGGCGAACGGCTGCGACGAGTTCCACGCCAGCGTGACGCCGTCGACCGTGGCCAAGTCGGCCAGCTTCGCGATGCCGCTCTCCGCATGCACCATGATGCACCGCGGGCTGTTCTGAATCGGCGCGAAGACCGCCAGCACGTCGGCCTCCGCCGCCCGCGCGCCGAGCAGCTTGTCGGCATTGTCGACCCCGAACGCTACCCTTCCGATCGCCACGCTCTCCATCAGCGGCACTTCCGGCCCGCCGGGCTTCAACGCGACGTCGAGCCCTTCCTCGGCGAAGTAGCCATGCACGAGCGCCGCGTAGTAGCCGCCATGCTCCGCTTCCGGAAACCAGTTCAATTGAATCTCGACCGGCGTGAGCTTGGCTGTCTTGCCGTTCGCTCCCGCCGCGGCGCTGGGTTTCGGCGATTGCGCTTCACAGCCGATCAGAGCGCACAGACTGACGATGCACAGAAATCGCATGGGATATCCTCGTTTCAAAGCCGCGGTTGGCAACCGCGGTCTTCGCTTTCGCGCGGATGT
>CAZDGB010000365.1:0-6401 GCA_964504645.1 uncultured Planctomycetaceae bacterium
AGAGATTGATGATCGACGAACCGGGCTTCATCACGCGCATCGCGTGCTTGTGCCCGAGAAAGACGCCAGTGACGTTGACGTCCATGACTCGACGGAAATCCTCGACTGTGCACTGGGTGATCAGCGCGGCGGTCTCGATGCCGGCGTTGTTCACCAGGATGCTGAGGCTACCGAACTTCGCGATGGCGGCAGCGACGGCGGCTTCCCACTGGGCTTCGACGGTGACGTCGTGCTTCAGGAATTCCGCCTTGCCTGCCGAATGGCCCGTTTTGCCCGCGCTGCCGGAAGGACTGCTGCAAAGCCTGTCCGGCCTGTCGATGCCGGTCATCGTCGGGGCCTTCGCGTTCCATCTCCTCTACTTTTTCTGGCTGGTCGCCTGGGCGCGGCGGGACGAACGCCGGATGGCCGCCGATTTCGACGCCTTCACCCGCGACTTGAAGCACCGCAGCATTTTGGAACGCGGGATGCCGCTCTCCGACCAGATCGAGGCCTTCCTCGCCGACATCAAGGACATCCTCGACGACCCGTCCAAGAAAGCCGAGCGGCAGGCATTGTGGCAGCGGATGAAAATTCTCGACGAGGAGCGCCGCTACCTGCAGTCGCAGTCGTTCGAAACGTCGTACAACGTCTGCCGCACGATGATCGAGGCCTATCCGATGGCCGGCATCCTCGGCACGATTCTCGCCATCGGCGCCGCGCTGCAGGACGGCCAGAATGCCAACGACCCCACGACGACGGTCAGCGCCATCGTGCAGTATTTCGGCAACTCCATCTGGGCCACGTTCGCCGGTCTGACGGCGGCGATCACGCTGATGTTCCTCAACAGCCTGGTGGAGCCTCGCTTCCATCGGCTGGCGGAAAACCGGCTGCACGTGCGCGAGACGATCACCCGCGCCAAGCGGGAGATGTCGCTGTCGTCGGGAGCCGCCGCGCCATGATGCCGTCCCGCCGCATCACGTTCCAGTTGATTCCGCTGCTCGATCTGCTGCTGATCGTGATGTTCGCGCAGTACCTGGAAGTGCGGACCGTGACGCGGCAAGAGACCGGCCGGCTGGAAGCCGCGCAGCACGTCCTCACCGACGAACTCGACGACGCGCTGCATCAACTGGTCGCGTTGCAGCAGCAGGTGTCCGAACTCGACGAACTGAAAGAGGAGCGCCGCTCGCTGTCGCAGGACGTCAAGCGGGTCCAGGCGCAGCGCGATCTGATCGGCGAGATGGTCGTGGAGCTCTTCCGCGTGCCGGAAGCGGCGGTGAACGCGGTCCTCCGCGAAAAATCGACCCTCGGCCCCGGACCGACGGCCGCCGAGATCAAGCAGCTCAAACAGCAGATGCAGAAACTCGCCAAAGACCGCGGCGAAGAAGTGATCGAGCATTTGCTGACGTTCCACGAATTGCGAAAACGTTGCGATTTGTGGGATCTGTACATCCAGGACGACGGGCAGATCGTGTTGACCGTCGGTGAGCAGCGGCAGGTGTTGCGGGCGGAAGAGACCGGCGCGTTTTCCGCGCGGCTGTTCGACGCTTACAAAGCGCTGCCGCAGCCGAAGAGCTTGGTCTTGGTCTTGGTGAGTTACGGCGACGCGCGGCTCGGCGTGCGGCAAGCGGTGCTGAACGGCCTGCCGGCGGCGTTGGAAAAGATTCGTGCCGACGACGAAGGCCGCAGCCGGTTCGATTTCGCCGTGCTCGGGTTTCGTCCGGAGTCGCGCCCGTGAAATCAAATCCTCTCTCGCAAAGACGCAAAGCCGCGAAAAAACGCCAAGAAGAGATTGAGATCAGAATGAGGTTTCCGGTCCGAGAACCATTCCAGAAATTGAGGCCCGCTTCACGGGAATCTGCTTCCGCTTGGCGATTCTTGGCGACTTTGCGTCTCTGCGCGAGATGCATTTCCGCTGCTCGGAGCCGAGGAGACACGCCATGAAAACCGTCGCGAAGTGGAATCCGTTGCGCACGCGGAACGTGCTGTTCGTCGCGCTCGGCCTGGGGATTGTCGCCGGCGTCTGGCTGGGCGATCTCTTCAAAGGTTTCGGCTGGGGACCGGGCCAAGGCCCCGGCTTGGGGCCCGGCACGGGCCGCTCCGCGGGAGACATCGACGGATCGGACGCGGATGACGCCGCGGATCTGGTCGGCGTGAAACGATCGAAATCCGATCCCGAGTCATCGCCCGATCGCGCTTCACCGGGCGGGCTGATCAAAGTGCTGATCGACGACCGCAGCTATTTTTTGCTGCGCGGCGACAGTCGGGGAGAGATCGAGCTTGGCGAGTTGGTCGATCTGATTCGTCAGACCAAGCCCAACGAGGACGGGTTGCGCGCCGTGATCGACCGCACGGCGGAGTCGCGCGTCACGACGGAAGACCGGCTGTTCGACGCACTGAAAGCCGCGGGCGTTCCGTCGAACGCCGTGTATCTCACGCCGACGGCGGTCGAGTGAGGCGGCTTCGTTGGAGTCCCGGCTTTAGCCGGCCCGATTAAAGCACCGCCTGAAGGCGGGACTCCAGCGCAATCTCCCCTTTCCACACTCGCCGCTTCCCGCTACAAATTCCCCCTCCCCATGCACGAAATTCATGCCATCCCCTGGTGCGGCTTGCGCGAGCCCGTCGCCACGCTCAGCCATTGGGCCGGCGCCAGCCTCTTCGCGGGGCTCGCCATTCCCCTGTTGAACCGCTGCGCAACCTGGCAACGGAAGCTGGCCGTCGGCGTGCTGATCGCGACGACGCTGCAGACGCTGTCCGTGAGCGGCTGCTATCATTTCTTCGATCATGGGCCGTGGCGCGAGTTTTTTCTGCGGGCCGACGTGGCCTGTATTTTCTGCATGATCGCCGGCAGCGCGACGGCGCCGCATGCCATCCTGTTTCGCGGCGCGTGGCGGTGGGTGCCGCTCGTCGGCGGCTGGACGGTCGCCGTCTGCGGAGCGACGTTTCATCTCGCGGTCTCCGACGGATTGCCGGGACGCCTGGCGATCGTCTTGTTCCTCGCCTACGGCTGGACCTGCGTGGCCACGGTGGTGAAACTGTGGCAGGTGCGCGGCTGGACGTTCGTCGCGATCCCGGTCGCTGCAGGACTGACTTACACCGTCGGCGCGAGCCTGCTGTTGCTCCAGCAGCCGATGCTGATCCGCGGCCTCATCGGGCCGCACGAGATCTGGCATATCGCCGTGCTGTTCGCGCTGGGCCTGACGTGGGCGTTCGTGTATCGCATCGCCGGCGAGGCGGAGGCCGAGGCAGCCACGATCCTTGCGTTTCCGTCCGCGGCCGACGCGCCGGCAGCTGCGCGCCGCGCGGCGTGAGGCGAAGCCTGCGAACCCGCCGGCGTTATTTCTTCTCCAACGTAAAGTCGATCTGATTGTCGTTGGCGGCTTGGATGTCGGCGGTCAGTTCGCTCTTGCGGTTAAATTCGGCGGGGATGTACTGCTCCATTTCCGGACCGCCCAACGGTCCGATCTTTTCCGGGACCATGGCGCGTTGCGCCATGATCTCGACCCGCTTCTCGCCCGCTTTGACGCGAGTTTCATACTGGCCGTCCTTGATCTTGGCGACATCCGCGTCGCCGGGGCCATCCTTGGGATAGAAGATCAGCGTCCCCTCGGGGACAGGTTCGCTGTCGAAGGAGACATTGCCCTTCACGCGGTAGGTCGGTTCGCCTTTCGTGCCGCAACCGGCCAGCAGACCAGCGGCCAGCGCCGCCGCACAGAGTGATTTCCCAACGGGTGATTTCCCAACGAGTTTCATTCCTCGCTCCTGAAAAGCGGCTGTAAAATGTCTTCTGTGCGCTGCGCCCGTCCGAGCGCACCGCAATAAAAAATCGCGGAACTCGTGAGACTTTCGTTCGGAACTCTCACAAGCTCCGCTGCAACCAGGCTGCAGCCGCTTCTAAAACTCGCCCAGCGCCTGGCCGTCGTTGCGGCTGCCGAGATACTGGAACGTCGTGCGGTCGATATTGTTCGAGATAAAGCGCACCGCCCCGTCGCACAGGACGGCATGCACGCCGCCGGTGTGGTAACTGCGCGCATGCACCAGATTGCTGCTCAGCGCGCAACCGCTGCACGGCGCATAGCTGACGCCCTGCGTATCTCCGCAGGCGTTCCAGATCTGATCCGGCACCTTCGTGTTGGGCGGATTCAGCGTTTCGAACATCACGCCCCAACTCATGGGATTCCAATAACCGCCGCGATAATCGTAGGCGCCGGTGTAACACCCCGACGGTCCCACGCCCGAGTCATCCGGAACCACGATGACCTCGCTGAACATCAAGACGTTCGACGTGCCGTCGAGAACGTCGCGGGTGCTCGATTTCGAGAGGCCGTAGAAGATGCCGTCCAGCTTCAGGCCCGTGTCCGACCCGCCCATCAAGGTGCGGGCGTCGACACTGCCGGCGTTGCCCACGTAGTTGCCGAAGAAGCCCTGTCCCTTATTCGAAATCTTCGCGGCCGGATCGCTGGGACAAACCAGCGGCGGCACGGGGGTGTTGATGATCGACAAGGGAATGTTGAGCGAATCGGTCCCGCTTTGAAAATAGGGCGTGAGTTGGTTATAGAACGGCGCCTGATCGACGAACGGCAGCATCATTTGCATCCAGCACCGCCGAAAACCGACAATGCCGCCGGCGTATTCGGCATAGACGCCCGTGAACGTTCCCGGCGGCAGCACCTTGTGCGTATCGAGGTAGTTATGCATCGCCAGGCCGAGTTGCTTCAAATGGTTCTTGCACTGGGTCCGCCGCGCCGCTTCGCGGGCCTGCTGAACCGCGGGCAACAGGAGCGCAATGAGAATGGCGATGATGGCGATGACGACGAGCAGTTCGATCAGCGTGAATCCGCGCGGGCGAGTCGACATGATGGACACCTCCAACCAAGGAAAGGAACAGTGCACGATCGCGACTTAGTATCGACCCGGGGAAACGGGCCGTTATCAGACTGCGTGGAACATGCTGACCTATCTGATCATCAGAAATGAGCGCTGTGATTATTAAACTAAAGAGCATGACCCGCGGAGTCAAGGGCCAATTGACATTTCGGCCAAATTGTAGCATGATTGTCGAAAGTTGTTGACTGTCAGGTGGCTTCTTCAGTATTCTTGACCTTCCATTCTGTTGATCAGTTCTGATCACCTTGTCTCAGGAGCTATCGATGAGTTCGACCGCCAAGGAAGAGCTTTCTTCGCCCGATGTTGCGCGGAAACTTCTCTCCCTCATGCGCACGAACGGTCTGGCGGAGGGCGACCGCCTGCCGTCGATCCGGCAGCTCTCGGTCCGGTTTGCCGTGCGGCCGCATGTGGTCCGCGACGCGCTGATGCAGTTGCAGTCGATGGGCCACGTCGAGGTGCGGCCGCGCTCGCGGGCCGTCGTGCGCACGACGACGCCCGCGTTGGGCGCGGTCGATCTGCACGGTCTGGCCGACGGAACCTGGGACGCGAGCGGGACGCATCTGTTCCATTTGCTCGACGCGCGGCAAACGCTGGAGATGGAACTCGTGAGCCGCGCAGCGACGCGACGCCGGCTGGAAGATTTACTTCCCTGCCGCAACGCGCTCGACTCGATGCAGGCGATTCACCAGCCGGACCGGCCGGACGAGCATCTGGTGATCGACATGCAGTATCACCTGGCGATCGCGCAGCTCGCCGACAACCCGGTGCTGACGTCGCTGCTTAAGTCGCTGCTGACGGCGCTGCGGCCGTTTCTTCTCTCCCGCGCGGTCGACGAGTACCACGCCGAGCGGACCAAAACGTCGCACATGGAGATTTATCGCGCGCTGGTGGCCGGCGACCCGGAACTCGCCCGGCGCCATCTGAAGGATCACCTCCAACTGGCCTACGACCGGCTGTTGCTCGTCGTACAATCGACGCCGGCGGGGACTTCGGGGAAATAAGGCTGGCGAACCCGCAAGCGTCGATCGAGGGCGTTCTCGAAATTTGCTGGCGGGTTCGCCGCGCTGTCACAGCTTCTTCAGCAGTTCCGCCACCGCGGCTTCGTATTGCCGGTGCCATTCCGGTGCGAGAATGCAGTCGCTGTCTTCCTGCGCGCCGCCGACGTTCCGCAATTGCTCTTCCGTCGGCGCGTAGTAGATGTAGCCGTTCGTGTAGCCGGCGACGAAGGTCTTGGGATGCGGCGACGACTTCTTGATGTCGAGGCCGATCTGCACCGTCAGTTCGCCGGGGAACGTCACCAGCACGAAGTCGCCGATGCGGATGCCGAGGACTTCGACGTCGATCGTCCGCTTGCCGGCGGCAATGTTCTGGGCCTGATGCATCTTGAGCAGCGCCAAGTTTGTCTGCATCCGCGTGAGCTGTTCCATCGTCTGGACGTTTTCGATGTACGCTTCCAGATTGCGGCGATTCTCGACGTCGAGCTTTTCGAGATCGCTCCGGCCGACGAGTTTCTCGTGCAGATAATGCTGGGCCGAGTA
>CAZDGB010000366.1:0-6387 GCA_964504645.1 uncultured Planctomycetaceae bacterium
AAAATCCTTGTCGATTGCCAACTCGATAGTCTTCCCTTCCGGGCCGACCAGTTTGAGCGTGTTCGTCGGCCCCAGCTTCGCGCCGGTGGTCATCGTGAATTCTTGAAACGGATCGCCTCCGGCCTTGGTCACGTTCAGCCCCGCGTCCTTGAACGCCTTGGCAACGTAATCCGCCGCCACGTTCAGCCCGTTCGTGCCGACACCACGCCCTTCGAGTTCATCCGACGCGAGGTATTTCAAATCCGACGTCAACCGAGTCACCACTTCGGGAACGACTTCCGCCGACCCGCCAGAACGGATGGCAAACACAAACGCCATGAGTCCGACAGACCAACAAATAGCGGATCGACGAGAAAACAGAACTCGCATTGTTTGACCCTCACATCAAATTGGGCACCGTCGCGTAAAATTCAACGACAACCACGAATAGGAAACTACGCTCGCAGCATTCGATAGGCTCGGTAGGTGTATTCGACGCCGCTGTAAACGGTAACGGCCACGGTCGCCCACAAGAGCACATCGCGGGCGAGAAGGAATTGCGAGACTTCCGCGAATCGCGAATCCATCGACAGCAGGCTGCCGGTCACGGCCGCGCACTGCAACACCATTTTGATTTTGCCGCTCCAGACGGCGGAGAAGTCGCGGCCGTGCTGTTCGAGGAACGCTCGCAGGCTGGTGACGAACATCTCGCGGCCGAAGACGATCAAGGCCATCCAAGCGTTGACGCCGGATTCTGGCTGCTTCGCCACCAGGAACAAGAACGCTCCGCAAATGATGATCTTGTCGGCGAACGGGTCGAGGATACGGCCGAGCGTCGTCACCAAGCCATATTTACGAGCGATGTAGCCGTCGAGCGCGTCGGTCGCGGCCGCGACCACGAACATGATCGCCGCCGCGATCCACGAGGAGCCGAGCGAAATCATCGCGAACAGGACGACCGCCAAAACCAGCCGAGTCAGCGTGATGAAATTCGGGACGTTCAGCGAACGCCGATCAATGCGCGGCAACGGTGGCGCTGACGATGTTGCATTCGCGGTTTCAACAGTCGGGTCCGTGACTGGCATGCGTTATTCCTCGGACGCAATGACACCAAGCAAGTCGTAATCCTGGCGGGCCGCGATAACGACCGGAGCAATGTCACCCGGTTCGAGTCCCTCGGCTTCGACATAGACGGTGCCGTCAATGTCTGGCGCGTCGGCGAACGTGCGGCCGGCGAACACGCCCGGTTCGTCGGTTTCGCTGTCGATCAGCACGTCGAGTTCGTAGCCGACCAGCGTGTCAGCGAAATCGAACGCGATCTGCTGTTGAATCTCCATCAACTCGTCGCGGCGAGCATTCTTGACCTCTTCGGGCAGATGATCGCTCAGCTTCTCGGCCGGCGTGCCGGGTTCCAGTGAGTAGGTGAAGACACCCATCCGCTCAAATTTCGAGTCGTACACGAAGTCTTTCAACTCCTCGAATTGCTCATCGGTCTCGCCGGGGAAGCCGGTGATGAACGTCGTTCGCAGGACGAGATTCGGGATGCGGTCGCGCAGCTTGTGGACGAGTTCGACCGTTTGATCGCGATTCACTCGGCGTTGCATCCGCTTGAGCATCGTGTCGTTGATGTGCTGCAACGGCATGTCGAGGTACGGCAGAATCTTCTCGCTGCCGGCGATTGTTTCGATCAGCTCGTCGGAGAAGTTGATCGGGTACAGGTACATCAGCCGAATCCAATCCAGCCCTTCGACTTGATCGAGTTGCCAGAGAAGTTCCGTCAGCCGCACCTTGCCGTACAGATCGAGACCGTAATACGTCGTGTCCTGCGCGACGATGATCAACTCGCGAACGCCATCGGCCACGAGTTCTTTTGCCTCGGCGATGATCATCTCGATCGGCTTGGTGATGTGCTTGCCGCGCATCTTCGGGATCGCACAGAACGTGCAGGTCCGGTCGCAACCTTCGGAGATTTTCAGGTAGGCGTAATGTTTCGGCGTGATCCGCAGCCGGGCGCCGTCGTCCATCGCCTTGAGCGCCGCGGGTCGGAAGACGTCGCGCTGTTCCGTGCGTCCGCCGATCAGCCGGTCCGCCACGCGGGCGATCTCATCGCGGCCGAAGACGCCGACGAGATGATCAATCTCCGGCATCTCCTGGAGCAACGACGGCCCGACGCGCTCCGGCAGGCAGCCGGCGACGATCACGCCGTGCGTCTTCCCGGCCCGCTTGAGGTCGATCATCTCCTGAATGACGGCGGTCGATTCGGCCCGCGACTGCTCGATGAACCCGCACGTGTTGACGACGACGAAATCGGCCCCGTCCGGCTCGGAGACGAGCGTGTAGCCGTCTAAAGCCAGCGTGCCGAGCATCTTCTCGCTGTCGACGAGATTCTTCGGGCAGCCGAGAGAGACGAAGGCGTAGGTGCCTTTGGACTGGTCCGAATGAGTGATCGGCAAGTCGACGATGGGCAATTGATGAGTCATTCCGCGAGGCTTTGAGCCGGAGATTTCAAGGGTTCGATGGATTCAATCAGGATGATCGAGATTTCCCGCTCTCGTTCTTTTTGGTCTTCACGACCTTCATCCATCCAAGTAAAGACTGTGGCAGTTGTTCGACCGACCTGGATCATTTCGGGATGGCGAATTTCAAAAGTTTCGCCACTGGTCATCTTGATCCGAAATGGTCGAAACGGCTCTGCGGTGATGTAGTTCACAATTCGGCTGGCGGTCATCATGGTGCATATCTCCAGAAAAATATCAGGTTGCTTCGTCCCGGAAATTTGCTCTTTTCGTTGCCAACACCAGTATTCTACAACCAATCACCAGCTTCGACTATCCGTTCCATTGCGCCAGCCATTCTTCCCACGAGCTCCACCCTTCCAAAGAGGCGTGGATCGTCGTTAACGGAAACTTGGGATCGGATTCAACGTTCCAGGTCAGTTGGACCTGCGCATAACGGCACTTCGGCCCGCACATGACAAAGAGGACGTCGTCTCGGCCTTTCAGTCTGGCGATGGCTTTGCATTCCTGTCCGTAAAGAGGATGTTCGGGGCACGTTTCACGCTTCAGTTCCGCCTGCAAGGCTTCAGCAGTCTGCGCGTCAATCTTCTGCCAACCATCTGGCCAACGCATTGCAAGATCTCACGCAGTGGATTGCTCAGTACGGACTTACCCGCCATCATTCTAACCAGAAAGCTCTCACATCCCCAATTTCCTGGCGTGGAATGGCATGGTAGAGAATCGCGAAGAAAGCACGCATCCCTCCGACGCCACGCTCGCCGCGCGCGGCGGGCAGCCGCCGGAGTTTGTTACGCGGGCCAGCGCGCCGCCGGTGTATCTGACGACGGCGTTCGACGTCGACGATTTGGACCAGCTCGACGCCATCACCGCGGGGAAGCAGAAGGGGTATCTTTACACCCGCGACGGCAACCCCAATCACGAGGCGTTCGCGACCGATGTCGCGCAGCTCGAACGGGCGGAAACGGGCGTCGTCTGTGCCTCGGGGATGGGCGGCATCGCGGCGGCGGCGATCGCGCTCTTGAAGACCGGGGATCACATTCTCGCGTCGCGGGCCTTGTATGGCCGCACCGTGCAACTGTTGAATCATCTGCGAAATTCGTTCGAGATCACGGTGACGTTTCTCGATGTCGCGCATCCGAAAGCGTGGAAGGCCGCCGTCACGCCGCAGACGAAATTGGCGATCGTCGAAAGCATCTCGAATCCGCTGTTGGAAGTCGCCGATCTGCCGGCGCTCGCCGCGGCGGTGGGGACGATTCCGCTGCTGGTCGATAACACGTTCGGCACGCCGTGTCTCATTCGACCCATCGAGCACGGGGCGAAGTTCGTCTGGCACAGCGCATCGAAATACCTCAATGGGCACGGTGACGTGATGCTCGGCGTCGTGGTCGGGCCGCGCACGGAAACCCGCAAAATCCGCGGGATTTCGAGCTTGTTCGGGCTCAATGCGAATCCGTTCGAGTGCTGGCTCGCGTCGCGCGGACTGCGGACGTTGCCGCTGCGGATGGAGCGCGTGTCGCACTCGGCGCAGCGGATCGCGGAGTTTCTCGCGCGGCAACCGGGCGTGACGCGGGTCTACTACCCCGGCTTGCCGCAGCATCCGACGCACGCCTTGGCGCAGCAGTTCTTGCCGCGCGGTTGCAGCGGGATGCTCTCGTTCGAAGTCGACGGCGGCCGGCCGCGCGTGGATGCTTTGTTTCGCCGGTTGCAGCACGTCATTCCGTTCTCGCCAACGCTCGCCGACGCCCGCACGACGCTGTCGTATCCCGCGGGGACGTCGCACAAGTTCATGACGCCCGGCGAACGCCAGGCCTGCGGCATCGGCGACGGCCTCGTCCGACTCTCGGTCGGCCTCGAAGACCCCGGCGACCTGGAGCGCGAACTCGCGGCAGCGCTGCAGGCGTAGGGTGGGTCGAGGCTTTGCGAGGCCCACCAATCGTCGCGCCGAACCGGTGGGCCTCGAAGACTCGACCCACCCTACGAAGCTATCCGCAGATTTCGCAGATGGACGCAGATTCTGATTAAAGATAAGCGGATTGCATCTGCTTGTTTGGAATGCTTTCATCGGCGTAAATCTGCGGATCACTTCTGCCGTCGCTCAACGCGTTCGATCATAAACAACGTGTTTGGGGAAAAATCGCCGGATTGCTCTTGGCGGGCGCGCCGTACCGGAGTCATCGTGTGGCTCGTCGTGACGGAACGAGTTTCCTTCCAGCGCAAAGGGCGGGCATGTCGGTCGTCAATCGCAGCGGGGACAAGGTGATTTTGCCGCGGGTCGGGCCGGAGGCGTTTTGGGACGAAGTCCGCGAGGGGTATGCCGGGGCCGATCCGTGCCGTTGGAAATACCTCGCGATGCTCGCGCTGCAGGTCAACGCCGGCTGGTCGCTCGACATGATCGGCAACGCGTTCGGCCACGAGCGCGGCCACGTCAGCCGCTGCCTGACGAACCTCCGCCGCGACTTGCAGGAGGTCGGCGAGTGGCTGGCGGAAGAATCGGCTACAGAAGAATTCGCCACGGATCCACACGGATGAACACGGATTAGAAGTCCAGGAGAAGAGATGGCTCCGGCGAAATTGTTCTCCGGGCCGCTGTCAGCAGAAACTCGAAGCAATTCCTGATCATCCGTGAAAATCCGTGTTCATCCGTGGCAAATTCGCCTTTCGAAAGTCGCCCCATGCACATTGAATCTCTCCCGCTCGAACGCCTGCGGCCCGCGCCGTACAACCCGCGGAAGCCGCTTAAGCCGGGGTCGGCGGCATATCGGCGGCTCGAGCGGTCGCTGCGCGAGTTCGATCTCGTGCAGCCGCTCGTGTGGAACAAGACCACGGGGCATCTCGTGTCGGGCCATCAGCGGCTCGACATTCTCAAGGCGAAAGGCGTGACGCACGTCGAGGCCGTTGTCGTCGAGCTGTCGCTGGAGAAGGAACAGGCCCTCAACATCGCCTTGAATAATTCGCTTGTCGGCAGCGAATGGGACGCCGGCAAGCTGATCGACGTCGTCCGCGAGTTGCAGGAGACCGAGATCGACGTCGCGCTGACGGGGTTCGATGCGGAGGAACTGGCCGACCTGCTGCTGATCCCGGAGGAGGACGTGATGGACGTGGACGACGATGCGGATCCTCAGGTCGTTCGCGTGCAGTTGGAGGTGCCGGCCGACGAGTGGGACGCCGTGCGCGTCGAGTTGGATGCGCTGCTGGCGGAACACGAAGTGCGCGTGCATGTGCGGTTGCCAACGAAAGGGAACGCTTCTGCGAAGCGTCGCTAAGAGGGAAGTCGAACGATGCGAATCACCGTTGCCTACGACGTGCTGCCGAAAACGCCCTCCGTGCATGCGGCGCTGGTCATGGATCACTTCGGCGTCGGGTTCGACGCCGGGCGGCATGTCATTGCGGAAAAGCTTGACTTGCCGATTCGGGCCGGCGACGTGGTGCTGTTCACCGGGCCGTCCGGGTCGGGGAAATCGAGCCTGTTGCGGGCCGCGGCGGAGCGGTTGTCGCGACAACCAAAGCCCGCCGTCGGCGACGGCGGGGTCCCGGCGACGCTGTCGCCGGGCTTTGTGGTCGATGTGAATGCGCTCGCACTCGGCGAGCGGATTCTCGTTGACGGGTTGCATTGCCCGGCGGAGGAGACGTTCGCGTTGCTGACGAGTTGCGGGCTGGGCGAAGCGCGGCTGATGTTGCGCACGCCGGGCGAACTCAGCGACGGGCAGCGCTATCGGTATCACCTGGCGTTGGCGTTCGCGCAGTCGCCGCGGTGGATCGTGGCGGATGAATTCACGGCGACGCTCGATCGGACGCTGGCGAAAGTGATCGCGTTCAATCTCGGCAAGACGGCGCGGAAGCGCGGCGTCGGGCTGCTGCTCGCGACGACGCACGAGGACGTCGCGGACGACTT
>CAZDGB010000367.1:0-6345 GCA_964504645.1 uncultured Planctomycetaceae bacterium
CGCCGTCAATGTCGATGACCAGCGCGTCGGGGTGCTGGGCCTGCACGCCCATCGCGGCCGGCAGTCCGAAGCCCATCGTGCCGAGGCCGCTGCTGCTGAGCCAGTGCCGCGGCTGGTTGAACTTATAGAATTGGGCGGCCCACATCTGGTGCTGGCCCACGCCCACGGCGACGTAGGTGTCCCGGTCCTTCGTTTGCCGCCACAACTCCTCCACGGCGTATTGCGGCAGAATCAAATCGCCGGCGTCTTTCACCTTCAGCGGGAACCGGTCGCGCCAGTCGTTGATCTGCTTCCACCAGGCGTCGAGCTTCGGCACGTCCTCGTCGGCGATCATCGCATTGAGGCCCTGCAGCACCTCTTTCACGTTGGCGATGACGCCCAGGTGCGCCTTCTTGTTCTTGTGAATCTCCGAAGCGTCGATGTCGACGTGGATGATCTTGCCGTGCTTGGCGAACTCGTCGAGCTTCCCCGTCACGCGATCGTCGAACCGCACGCCGAGCGCGATGAGCAAGTCAGCCTCGTTGATCGCATAGTTCGAGTAAACCGTGCCGTGCATGCCGAGCATGTGCAGCGACTGCGGGTCGTCGCCGGGGAATGCGCCGAGGCCCATCACCGTCATGGCGACCGGAATGCCGGTCTTCCGGGCGAACTTCGTGAATTCCTCCGCAGCCTCGGCCTGAATCACGCCGCCGCCGACGTAGAAGATCGGCTTCCTGGATTCGCGGATCGACGAGAGGATCGCTGCGATCTGGTTCTTGTGCGCCCGCCGGACTTCGGGATGGTACCCGGGCAGGTTCATCGGCGGATCGTAATCGGGCTCCTCGGCGACCTTCGTCTGCTGGATATTCTTCGGCACGTCGATGAGCACCGGACCTGGCCGGCCGGTCCGCGCGATGTGGAACGCTTCCTTCACGATGCGGGGAATGTCGTGGACGTTCGTCACCAGATAATGATGCTTGGTGATTGCCCGACAGATTTCGATGATGGGCGTTTCCTGGAATGCGTCGGTGCCGATGACGGTCGTCGGCACCTGCCCGGTGATCGCCACGAGCGGGATGCTATCCATCTTGGCGTCGGCGATCGACGTCACAAGGTTCGTCGCGCCAGGACCGCTGGTCGCCATCGCCACGCCGACTTTTCCCGGGGTGCTGCGAGCGACGGCTTGGGCGGCGAACGCGCCGCCTTGCTCGTGGCGGGGCAAAATCGTCCGCAACTCGTCGCGGTGGTACGTCAGCGATTGATGCAGCGGCATGCTGCATCCGCCCGGATAGGCGAAAATCAGGTCGACGCCCTGCTTGATCAAGGCTCGGACCATGATCTCGGCTCCATCCAGAACCGGGGACTGCACCTGAGTTTGCGGACGTTCGACGATCGACACGGCAACGGCTTTCTGTTGGCTCAAAACTCCGAACACTGACTTTTGATGATACCCAACGGAGCGACGCCTGACGAGGGTGGTTCGCGGGAACGTGTCTGGGAACGGCTCCAAAAATTCAAAAGGGGGGCCTGTTGATCGGGGTTTTTGCGGCGGTTATCACGGGTCGAGCGGGCGAGGCGGTGAAAATCTCCGGGAAAATCGCGAATTGGGCGGTGTTCACGAATCCAGCGAATCGCAGGCTGAATGCCTGTTTGAAATCCTTATCACGACGCTATCGTGTCGCTACCGCGCGTTATCTCGACGCTCGCGTGACGCACGGCGCGCATCCGGAAATTGCGAAACACTCCCGACTGTCACTCTGGGGGAACCGGGATAGCCGGGAATGTTTACGAAGTCCGAATCGGGGGTGATTCGTCAACAGCGTAAGAATTCCCCAATTTTCTAATTGACTACTTTGATAGTCAATGGCATGATGCGACTATCGCGATAGTCATCCCGAAGGGAACACGCGCATGACCACTATATCGCCGTTGGGGCCGACGGAAATGGAGGTGCTGCGGCACGTCATCGAGCGGCATCCGGTTCGCGTCGCCGATGTCGCCGCCCGCATGGCGGAGAGCGGCGGCCAGGCCCGCACCACGGTCCTCACCACGATGGAGCGGCTGCGGCGCAAGAAGCTGCTCACGCGCAAGAAAATCGACAACGCCTGGCATTACTCGCCGACGCAGACCAAACCGCAGTTCCTCGCGACGCTGGTGACCGATTTCGTCGACCGCGTGCTGCAAGGGTCGGTCGCGCCGTTCGTGAACTATCTCGCCGAGTCCGGCCGGCTCACGGACGAAGAGCTCGAACTTCTGAAGCGGCAAGTCCGCGACTTGGAACGTCAACGCTCTGAAGGAAAGTCTCATGACTGAATTGACGCGGCACGTCGCAGCGCATCCGTGGTTCTGGGGACTCGTGTGGCAAGCGACGCTCGTCGTTGGCTGCGTCTGGCTGGCGGCGGTCTGCCTAGTTCGCCATCCGGTCTGTCGGGCGTGGCTGTGGCGGATCGCGTTGTGCAAATGTGCCGCAGCATTGATCATCCCGCTCTCGCTGGCAATTCCAGTCGGTGGAACTCCCGTTACCGAGGCGCCGCAGCAGGTTCATCAGGAGAATATCGAGAAACTTCTAGCCGAACGTCCGGCCCAGCCTTCCGCCGAGAGCGACTACTACGACGCATCCCATCGGACGGCGCGACCCGCAGTGCGCGCCTGGACCGCGGCGCAAGTCTTCACAAGCCTCTGGCTGGGCGGCATCGCGCTGCTCGTCGCAATCTGGCTTTGGCAGTGGTTCCAACTGCGCCAATTGCTGCGCGACGCCGCGCCGATCGACGAGACATTTTCGTCTCTGATCGCGGACGTGCGGCGGCAAGTGGACGTCGCCCGCGAGATCGAAGTGCTCGTCACTGATCAGGCCGTCAGCCCGCTGGTAACGGGTTGGAGGCGGCCGCGCATTCTCCTGCCGGACTGGCTGACCGACGCCGCGCAGGAAGCGGAACTGCGGACGGCGTTGGCACACGAGTTTGCTCACATTCGCCGGCGGGATTTGTTCTGGAGCCTGTTCGCCGGCGGCGTGGGGCTGATCTACTTCTTCCATCCGTTCGTCTGGCTGGCGCTGCGGCGGTTGCGGTTGGCGCAGGAATCGGCCGCCGACGAACTCGTGTTGAGGACGACATCGATCACGCCGGCCGACTACGCCCAGACGCTGTTGCGCGTCGCGGAGTCAGCCCGCGCGACGCCGCGGCTGCATCCGGCGCTGCTGACGGCGAGCCGTTCGTATCGCGATATGTCGAACCGCATCGCCACGCTGCAGGTGCCGCGCCGGTCTTTCCGATGGACCGCGGCGATCGTCTTGCTCGTCGCATTGATCGGCCTCGTGCCGTGGCATCCCGTGCTGTCGGAACCGAAGGCGGCGAACTCGCCAGCGAAGAAGGATGAGGAGGAGCCGAAGGTCACGCCGCTGACGCAAGAACGAATCCTGGAAATTGACGCGGCAATCGACCGGTTGCGGGGGAAAGGCGTTTTCGTTCGCGAGTTCGGGCCGCGGGGCGACTCGCAGTATCGGGTGCAGATCATTGCGAAAAAAATGACGGAAGATTTCAGTTTGCAAGACGTGGAGATCATCGCTCGCGGCGTCCCGCTCCATTTGCATTTGCCAAAAATCCGCACGGCGCCCGAAGAACTAAAACTCCTGACGACGGTGAAGGAACTTCAAAGTTTGGAGTTGTCGCATGCGGACCTCGACGATGCCGTGCTCGCTGTGCTCCCCGAATTGCCATTGAACGGATCGCTGAGCCTGGGCGACGGCAGCTACACCGTTGACGGCATGAAATATGTCGCCGCCTGCAAAAATCTCACATCCATTTCCCTGGAGGGGGTGCATGTCACGGACGAGTTTCTAGAGTCGCTCGTCGAGATGCCGAATCTGGGGGAGTTGGCCTTGCGATCACCGAACTTCACGTCGAAGGCATTCGAGATCCAGTTGCGGTTGCAAAATTTGAAGAGCTTGCGTTTGCCTCGCAATCCGCGTTCCTCCGACCTCGTGCTTCAGCCCGCCGACATTGCCCGTTTGACGAAACTGCAAATCATCGACCTGTCCGGACCGCAGTACGATGACGCCACGGCTCGCGCCCTGGCGGACCATTGTCCGCAATTGGAGCAGGTTTATTTGCGGGGGACAGCCATCACGAACCGCGGCGTTGAGGAACTGACGCGGTTGACAAAACTAACGACCTTGACATTGGACGGCGCCCCGCTAAACGACGGCGTCGCCGATGCCATCCGGCAGCTGAAACAATTGCAATGGTTGAGCCTGAATCAATGCCCGATCGGTGATGAAACGTTTGCTGCGGCGTGCGAGTGCTCGGACCTATGGACGATATCGGCCGGTCATACGAAGGTGACGGACGCCGGAGTGAAGCACGTACTCGAGTTACCGAAACTCAGCTACCTTGTGCTCTGGTCGAACAAGCGGGTGACAGACGACAGCCTGGATGTGTTTAAGCGTTTGCCGAACGAAGAGGACCGCCACTTCACACTACAATTGCAGTTCACCAGCATTAGCGAGGACGGCATGCGCGACCTGCAAGCGACGCTGAAACACGCGACGGTGATCTCGTCGTTTCCGTCAGAGTGAATCACGTAGCGCACTTGCTCCGCGAGTGCGAATTGTCGCCGCCTGACTGCCATTGCTTTGCCGCTCTGGGCCAAGCAGTGCGTTATGCCCGAACGGCACTGCTTGGCCCAGAGCGGCTAAGCAGTGGCACAGGTTCCATTTCCAATTGGCGCAGGAGAGACCATGCACACCGCGATTCGCACGTTGATGCTCGTCTGGGCCTGCGTGCTGCCGTGCAGGGAACGATTGTTCGCCGACGACTTACCGGTCATCACGGCCGAGAACGTCGGGCGGCTCGAAAAAATCAGCGAGTTCGCCGCCGCGCTGTGGCGGATCGAACGCGGGCCGAAGCCGCGGCAGATGATCTTCACGTATTTTCGGAACCAGCGGTTCGACGTCGTGTCGGATGCCGATTTCGGCATCGTGCAGTCGCATCTGAAGGAAGAGCCGCCGCTGAACGGCGTCCTCGCTCACGACGGCCGAATCGTCAAATGGGGGAATTCCGGCCGGAACATCGTGCTGCAAGACCCGGCGCAGAATCTCGTCCTGACGCTCGACGCCGAAACGGAACATGCCGGCGCGGCGCTGAGCCCCGATGGAAAACTCATTGTGACGGGCGGTTACGGCGGTCCGGTGAAACTCTGGACGCGCGACGGCACGCTGCGGCACACGTTGAACCCCGGCAAAGACGGGGGGCTGACGCCTGTCTTCAGTCCCGACGGCAAGACGCTCGCCGTCGGTAACCGCAACGACCAGACGCGGCTGTTCGACGTCGCCACGGGGAAGCGGCTGCGCAATTTGCCATGGCGGAGCACACAAGAACTTGCCTTTCATCCGGACGGCAAATCGATCGCCGTGGCGTATGTGGACGGCGACATTGGGCTGTGGGAAGTCGCGACCGGCAAGCTGCATCGATCCGCGGAATCGGGAGGCAAAGAAGTCTACACGCTGGATTGGAGCTCCCAGGGCGATCTGCTGGTGACGGCCGGGCGGGAAGGCCCGCTCGGCGTGTGGGACGCGAAAACACTCCAATCCGCGGCCCGATTCGATGCGCCGCAGCACGTGATGCAGGTCCGCTTCACGACCGACGGGACGCGGCTGCTGAGTTGCACTGATGAGCGCGACAAAAACGATTGCCGGGTCGCGGTGTGGGGCGTGCGTGCCGAGTGAGGCTGCGAACTCGCGAGCGCACACGTTGGGCCGCTTCCGCGCACTTACGGAGTGCCGCGCGGCCGTTGCTGCCTCGTCCTGAAAGATTCGCCAAATTTAACGAGATTCGGCGGCGCCTGGCTGTTCGGACGGTGCGGCGAAACCGTGCTTGGCCAACGCGCCCTGGACTGCCAGCCTCTTGTCTGCGAGGGAAAGATCGGCGCGGCGCAGCGCGAAATGGGCCTCGTGTTCGAAGGATCTCATGCGAATCGCCGCCGCGGGCAACTGGGCCAGACAGCCGGCGGGAATTTTGATGACGCCTTCCGCATCGGCGTGAATGACGTCGCCGGGTTGAATGGTGATGCCGCCGATCTCGACGGGGAGATTGACGGCGGCGAACCGCAGCGCCGTGTGATGGATCGTCACTCCCGGACAGTAGGCCGCAAAAGGTACGCCGAGCAGCCCCTTGAGATCGCGCACGCCTCCGTTCGTGACCGCGCCGACGCAGCCGACCGAGAACAACGTCTTCGCCATGCCGTCGCCGAGGATGCACTCGTGGTCCGGCCGCGAACCGACGGCCTTGACGACCCAGACGATCGGCACCTCCATGCCGCTCATTTGCTCGAGCTGCTGCCAGAAAGGGTCCACGTCCGGTTTGTTGTTCG
>CAZDGB010000368.1:0-6340 GCA_964504645.1 uncultured Planctomycetaceae bacterium
CGGTCGGGAGACCGCAAGAAAAAAGCCGGCGGGGTCAGGAGACCCGCGCCGAACGAGCACAGAGTTGTTGATTACCAGGACGATTGAACCTCCATGCAACTGAATCTTTCGCAGCAGATGAAGATGAGCCAGCAGATGAAGCTGGCGCCGCGGATGATCCAGTCCATGGAGATTCTGCAACTTCCGGTGATGGCCCTGCAGGACCGCATCGATCAGGAGCTCGCCGAGAACGTCTGCCTCGAAGACACCGAAGGCGACCCGTTCGCGCCCGCGGCAGAGACCGTCGTCGAAGAGGCCCGCGAGGACGCCACGGAAAAGGGAATTGCCGAAAAAGAACTCGTCGTCGACGACGCCCACAACAACGAGGCCGACTTCGAACGCCTGCTCGAAATCTCGCAAGATTGGCCCGATGACAATTACAACGGCACCCGGCCCTCGGCCAACCGCGTCAGCGAGGACGGCGAGCGGCAGCACGATTTGATTTCCAATGTCGCCACGCGGCCGCAATCGCTGCAGGAATACCTGCTCGAACAGTTCGGCTTCTTCAACGCGCCGCACGAAGTCCGCGACTTCGCCGAGTTCCTCATCCAGAACCTCGACCACAACGGCCGGTTGCCGAATCCGCTCGGCGAACTGATTCAAGTCTACGGCAAACCGATCAACGAGCGCGACGCACAGGCCTCGCTGCGGCTCATCCAGCAACTCGATCCGCCCGGCGTCGGCGCGCGGGACGCCCGCGAATGCCTGATGCTGCAGGTGAAGGAAGATACGCCGCATCGCGACGTGTTATTGACGCTAATCTCGTCACATCTGGAGGATCTGGCCCAAAACCGGCTGCCCCTCATCGAACGCAAGACGGGCTACTCCATCGATCTCATCAAGGCGGCGTACCAGGAACTGTTGAAGCTGAACCCGTATCCCGGCACCGGCTTCGAAATCCGCCCCGTGCAGAAGGTGACGCCCGACCTGTACGTCGAACGGGACGAGCACAACAAATACGTCGTGCGGCTCGAAGACGAATACACGCCGCGTCTGCGAATCAGCAAGCGCTACCAGACGCTGCTCCGCGGCGAGCCGGATGCGAAGACGAAGGAATACATCAAGCGGAAGATCGACTCGGCGAAATGGCTGATCGAATCGATCGAGCAGCGGAACAGCACGCTGAAGCGCGTCGCCCAGGCCATCGTCGATCACCAGACCGAGTTCCTCGACAAAGGCCCGGAGGCGATCGTCCCTCTGAAAATGCAGCAGATCGCCGACGATGTGAAGGTCCACGTGACGACCGTCTCGCGGGCCGTCGACGACAAGTGGATCCAGACGCCGCGCGGCCTCTTCCCGCTGAAGCGTTTCTTCGGCGGCGGCACGACGACGGAAACCGGCGAGGAAGTCGCCTGGGACATCATTCGCATCAAGCTGAAAGAAATCGTCGACAAGGAAGACAAGAACGACCCGCTAAGCGACGACGCCCTCGTCGACGAACTCGCCAAGCAAGGCTACAACCTCGCCCGCCGCACCGTGACGAAATACCGCAAAGCGCTCGACATCCCGTCGTCCCGCCAACGCCGGGCGTACTGACGGCCTTCAAAGCCGCGGATGGCATCCGCGGAGTTTCGCGGAAACGTGAGGAGTTCGCTGTGACATCCTTACTAGCCCGCACTCTCATCTTTCTGGGCATCGGCTTCAACGTCGCTGTCGCCGAGAACCCGCAAACCCACTCGGAGCGATTGCGCCAGCGCGAAGCCCGGTTGAAGTCGTTGCGCTTCACGTGGAAGGAAGACTGCTTTGCCGGCCAAGGGTCGATATTCGATCCGGCGACGCGGGAACCCGCCCCCGAACCCCCTTTGCCTCCCTTGCCGAAGGAAGGGATGCGTTACGAACAATTTCACACGTTCAGCTACGATGGCAAACGGACGAACCACATCGCCTCGTTGCTGGCGGCGCAGCAGGTCGAGGGGGAGTATCTGCGAACGCAGTTCCGAGACACGCATGACGGCAAGAACCGGCTGCAGTTGAAGCTTCCAAACAAACAGCGCGACACGCACTACGGTCGTATCTATCCGCCGAATGTGCAAAACCACACGCTGAGTCTGGCCTACGTCGAACCGATCCTGCAATGGCATCGTCTACCCGTGAGCGATCAGCAGGTCGATAAGCTCAACCTCTCTGCCCAAGACGCGAGAATCGCCGTCGACGGCGTCAAGTGTGTCGTTGTCAACGAACTCCGGCGGAATCTGACGGGGACGTTCTACCTCGATCCGGACCGGGACTTCCTGCTGGTACGGTATGTCCTGAAGAACGGTGACCGCGTTGCTCGTCAGACCGACTTTGAATACTCCGCGGACGAGGATATTGGCTGGGCCTTGAATGGCTGGACGATGCAATGGTTTTACAACCAGGGCGAACTCTCCGCCTCGACCCGCGCGACGGTGCGGGAAAGTGAGATCAATTCCGATCTTCCCGCTGAGGAGTTCACGATCGACTTTCCCGCCGGAACGTTCATCGACGACTTGAGAAAAGAGAAATTCGCACGTTAGAGTTGAGTGTATTGCGCTGTGCGGCGAGCCGCCGCTTCGAATTCCTCAAGCCATTCGCGGGGAACAGCACGCTCCAGACTCGGATTGACCACTGTGTTCGCCGCAGGCATTTCGCATTCCTGTCATCGAGTGGCCCAGACGTTGCTCTGAACGTCTGGGTTCCACCAGAAAAACTTCACGCCACCCGGTGGCTCAACGCTGGAACTACGGATTGGTGAAGACCTACAAGCCCGTGCTCGATGACGCGGCGTACCGCTCGTTTGGCACGATGGAAGACTATCGGCTCTGGTGCGAGCAGAATCTGCCGAGTTGGCTGGGCTATGGCCGCGTTTGAGTACCGACAGGCGGAAGAGATTCGCAATGCCTTCTTCCGGCAAGGCGTGCGGTATCTGTTCATCGGCAAGTCGGGCGCGCTGTTGCTCGGATATCCGGACACCACGCAGACGCGGATCTTTTTCTGGAGAAATCGCCTCAAAATGGCACGGCGGCCGTTGCGGCACTGCGCGAACTTCAGTTCCGCATCACGGAGGAACAAGCCGCTGAGATCGAACGGGGCAAAGATTTTGTCCAATTGAAAAATGGACCGTTTGATATCGACCTTGTGTTCGCACCCGACGGGATCGAACGGCTGAAGACGCCTGGAGGCGGCATGTCGACGTCGAAGGATTTCCCATTTGCCATCCCGACGACATCATTGCGAGCAAGCGGGCGGCAAATCGCGCAAAAGATCGCGAGTCATTGCCCCGACTGGAAGCCTTCCGTGAGTATTGGTTGAGTCAGCAAACGGACAAGGAAATCCCATAAAACACCATCGAGGCCCCAATGGGGTTTTTCTCTTCGCTCACAACATGGATGCCTTCGGACGTTTGTCGCCGACTCGTTCGTCTCGATGTCTCACGTTTCCGTCTCAATCTCCCGAATCGCCCGGCACGGATTCCCCGCGGCGAAGACGCCGGCCGGAATGTCTCTCGTCACCACGCTCCCTGCGCCGATGACCGACTTCGAGCCGATCGTGACGCCCGGGCAGATCACGGCTCCGCCGCCGACCCACACGTCCGAGCCGATGGTCACCGGTTTGCCGAATTCCTGCCGGCGGCGCAAGGCGGCGTCCAGCGGATGCGTTGCCGTATAAATCTGCACGGCGGGGCCGAACAGCGTGCAGTCGCCGATGCGGACCGGGCAGACGTCGAGCACGACGCAGTTGAAGTTGAAGAAGACCCGCTCGCCGAGGTGAATGTTCGAGCCGTAGTCGCAGAAGAACGGCGGCTGCATCCAGACGGAGTCGCCCCCGCGTCCGAAGAGCTGCTGGAGGATCGCCCGCCGCGCCTCGACGTCGGTTTCGCGGGTCGCGTTCAAATCCTGGCACAAGTCCCGCGCCCGCACGCGGGCCGCGACGAGCTCGGGATCGTGCGGATCATACAACTCGCCCGCGAGCATTTTGGCTTGTTCGGTGGTCATCGGCGTGTCTCAGGAAAAGGACTCTCTCGCAAAGTCGCCAAGACGCAGAGTACCGCAAAGAAGTACTGAAAGACGAATTCAAAGGCATTGGCCACAAAAAAAAGAGAAGGCACGATAAGAAAACCAACTGCTACCGCAGTGTGCACAGCCTCTCGATCGCTCTTCTTTTTTTGTGCCTTTTTGTGTTTTTCGTGGCCGCCCTGCCTTCCATTTTATTCGAATCGCTTTTCATCGGCTTCGATTTGACCGGACGCTCATCGTGCGAGAAACTGGCGGCATGAAACCCACCCTGCTCTGCACGCTCGCCTTTCTCGGCATCGCATCTCTGGCCACGGCCGCGCCGCCGAATGTCGTCTTCCTCATCGGCGACGATCAAGGTTCCGGCGATTACGGGTTTCTCGGGCATCCGCACGTTCGGACGCCGCATCTGGACAAGCTGGCGGCGGAGAGTCTCGTCTTTCCGCACGGGCACGTGCCGTCGAGTTTGTGTCGGGCGAGCCTGGCGACGATCATCACCGGGCGGTATCCGCATCAGCACAAAATCACGTCGAACGATCCGCCGTTGAAGCTGACGCCGGCCGAAGTCCGCGCGCAGCGGGCCGAGATGGTGCGGATCTTCGCAGAGTCGCCGAACCTGCCGAAGTGGCTCGCGGAAAAGAACTATCTCAGCCATCAATCGGGCAAATGGTGGGAAGGGAACGCCTGTCGTTGCGGCGGGTTCACGGAAGGCATGACGCACGGCGACCCGGAGCGCGGCGGCCGGCATGGCGACGCCGGGCTGACGATCGGCCGCGACGGTTTAGAGCCTGTCGTGAAATTTCTCTCGGACGCGAAGACCGCCGGGCAGCCGTTCTATCTGTGGTACGCCCCGATGATGCCCCACACGCCGCACAATCCGCCGGCCCGGCTGGTCGAACATTACCAGGACCAAACCGATTCACCGTTCGTCGCCCGCTACTGGGCAATGTGCGAATGGTTCGACGAGACGGTCGGCGCACTCCTGCGGGAACTCGATGAACAGGGGCTCGCGGAGAACACGCTCGTCATCTACCTGCACGACAACGGCTGGATTCAAGACCCGGAGAAGAACGCGTTCGCGCCGAAATCGAAGCGGTCGCCGTACCAAGGGGGCGTGCAGACGCCGATTCTGATCCGCTGGCCCGGCCGCGTGAAACCGCGGCGCGACGAGACGCCGGTAAGTTCCATCGATCTCGCGCCGACCGTTCTTCTCGCGACGGGCATCGAACCGGCGGAGAAGCTGCCGGGGATCAATCTGCTGGACGAACAGACCGTGCGAAATCGGCCGGCGATCTACGGCGAGATTTTCGAGCACAACGCGATCGACATCCACGACCCGGCGCAGAACTGGCAATACCGCTGGCTGCGCGCCGGCAATTGGAAGCTGATTGTGCCGAATCCGCAGCGCGTGCCGGCAGATGTGATCGAGCTCTACGATCTCGCTACCGATCCCCGCGAGGAATCCAACCTCGCGGCACAGCAATCAGACCGCGTCGCCGCGATGCAGCGAGAGATGGATGCGATCTGGAACGGCAAATGATTTTCGCCGCTTGACGGCTTTCATCAATCGCCGAACAATTTTCGCACACCTCGGAAATCACGTCTCGATCGTTCTTCCATTTCCACTCTGCGGCAAGGGCTGGTCGCATGAGGCGGTTACGCACTTTTCTGACTTTGGCCTGCGGGCTGTTCCCGGCGGCGCTTATCGCGGGGATGCCGGCGCCGCTGCCGACGCCGTATACCAAGGACAAATTCCCGCACGCCGCGGCACTCGATCCGTGGGTCGATGAGCGGTTGCAGGCGCTTTCGTTCTTCATCGTCGCCCTGCTCTTTTGCGCGGCGGGCGTGCGCTGGTTATGGAATCTCGCTCGGCACGATTGGCCGCAACTGCCGGCGCTGACGTATCCTCGAGCGCTCGCCTTCACGCTGCTGTGGGGACTCGTCGCAATCGTGATTCTCACCATGATCTCCGGCGCGCGGGAACTGATGACGCCCGGCGCGTGGCGGAAACAAGGTTGGACGTATAAGCTCGCAGCGGCGGCGCCGCCGCCGGAACCCCATTTCCGCGAGAAACGCCGGGCCGGCCTCGAGCAGTTGCGCCTCGCGCTGCTGCAATACGCGGCGGTCAACAGCGGCGTGTATCCCTTGGCGCAGGATGGCGTCGCGGCGGAATGGTCTGTCCCCGCGCATCCGGGCTTCGAGTTCCTCTATCGCCCAAGTGTCCAACCGTCGTCCGCAGGCGAACTCCTGATCTTCGAGCCGGAACTCGGCGACGACGAGCGATTCGTACTGCTGAGCAACGGCTTGATCGGCACGATGCGCACGCCGGA
>CAZDGB010000369.1:0-6309 GCA_964504645.1 uncultured Planctomycetaceae bacterium
GAACGTGTAGATGTCGCCGACGGCGCAGGCGAACGTTTCGCCTTCAAGTTGCCCGCTCACCGTGAGGCCGGCCTTCTTGCCGAAGAAATCGTCGGAGTAATCGAGGTCTTCCGAGCGGGCGGCGTGAGCCCCCTGGTTGGGCGCGGCTTTCGCGGCTGACGCGGAATCAGGGGGCTTACGCACCCCGCTCGATGAAGCAAGTTTCGCGAGATCCAGCGTCGTCACCTGAAACACCTGCCCGGCGCCTTCGCAGTCGCTGGTGGTGATGATCGGCGTGTTCACGTAGAGAAAGCCGCGGTCTTGAAAGAAGCGATGAATCGCAAAGCACAGCGCATTCCGCACGCGGGCCATTGCGCCGAACGAATTCGTCCGCGGACGCAGATGGGCCTTTTCGCGGAGAAACTCGAAGCTGTGGCCTTTCTTCTGCAGCGGGTATGTCGCCGGGTCCGCCGTGCCGAGAAGTTGCAGCGATTTCGCCCGGACTTCGATCCGCTGGCCTTTCCCCTGCGAGGCGACGATCTCGCCGGCAACGGCGACGCTCGAACCGGTGGTGATCTGCTTGAGCAGCGCGTGGTAATCGGGAACGGTCGCGTCAGCCACGATCTGGATGTTGCCGAAGCAGCTGCCGTCGTTGAGTTCCAGGAACGCGAAATCCCCTTTGGATTCGCGTTTGGTGCGGACCCAACCGCGGACGTCGACAGCGGCTCCGGGCTGGCCCTCTCTGAGAATCTGAGCGATCCGTTGTCGCGGCATGATGTCCGTCCGTGGCGAGAAAAGATGCGTGAAACGACCGACCTACGCCAGCTTAACTTGCGATGAAAATTCTGCAAACCGAGTTCCGCATGCGTGGCGAATGCAAATTCTGTTTGTTATTGTTCCGAGGAAGCTGACGGGCAGCGCCCCGTTGGTCCTTTCTTCACCCGCGGCTTCCTCTCAGTTGGGAGAATCACCATGCGGTCCTACCAGCGAACGCGACGAGACGGTTTCACGCTAATCGAATTGCTGGTGGTGATCGCCATCATCGGTCTGTTGGTCGCGTTGCTGTTGCCCGCCGTGCAGCAGGCGCGGGAAGCCGCGCGGCGGACGCAGTGCCGCGACCATCTGAAGCAGCTCGCGCTGGCGCTGCACAACTATCACGACGCCCATCAAACGTTGCCGTCGGGGTACGTCTATCGGCCCGATTTCAGCACGTCGCCGCCGAACAACGGGGCGGGCTTTTCGTGGGGAGCCATGATTCTCCCATACATCGAGCAATCGAGCGTCTACCACGAATTGAACTGGAACGTGGCGATCTATCACGCCGCGAACGAGACGCCCCGCAAGCGGCACCTGAAGGTGTTTCTCTGTCCGAATGATTCCAAGTCGGACGGCGGCTTCCTCGAGATGGGGCCGCTGCCCGAATACTACGCCATGGCCAGTTACGTTGCCTGCTTCGGCCCGCCCGATCTAGACGACACGCAGGAGAAACGCGACGGAATGTTCAGCCGCAACAGCCGCACACGGTTCGGCGACGTCACCGACGGACTCAGCAACACGCTGATGCTTGGAGAACGGGAAAACGGCCCGTTCCGCAAAGGCATTCCGCACGGCGTACACTTCACGTATGAGACCAACTGGTCGGGAGCCGTCCGCGACTGGGACGAACCCGACGACGACCACGGCCACATGATCCTCTTCCAATCGGGCCATGTCCCCAACGACGGTTTCAGCGACGACCGCGACGTCTCCGCCCCGCACGTCGGCTACGCGAACTTCGCCTTCGGCGACGGCTCGGTGCGCGGCCTGACGGAGAATATCGACTTCGGGCTGTACCAATCGCTCAGCACCCGCGCCGGCGGCGAAGTTTTGGGCGAGTTCTGAAACCCGGTTCGTCTTCTAACCGGGTTTTGCTTTTGAGACCACGATACGGAAAGCAAATCCCGGTTAGCAGAGCCGAACCGGGATGGTCACGACGACTTCAGCGCCACCTCCAGGTGACGCTTCACGAAGGCGACGTCTTTCTGCGCGGCGGCGAGGTTGTTGTCGATCCGTTCTGGGCGCGTTTTCCCGCCCGGATCGTATTCGATGTGAATCGAAATCGGCCCGGCGAAGGGGTGCTTCACGAGTTGCGGGAAGAACTCGTTCCAATTGACCATTCCCTCGCCGAGCGGCACCCAACGCGTCTGCCAGCCTCCGGGAGATTTTTCCCAGACGTAATCTTTCAGAGCGATCATCTTCAATCGCGGCGCGACGCGCTGCAGGTTGAGTTTCCACGTGTGCTTGGCTCCTTCGACGCTGGAATGGCCCGAATCGAAGTAGAAGCCGATGGCGTCGGCGTCGAGCGTTTGCAATAACTCCCACGCGTCCCAGATCGCCCCGCCGATTCCCGCTCCGGAATGATTGTGGAATCCGGCCTGCACACCGTGCTCCTTCGCCAGCGCGACCAGCCCGGCGAGCTTCGTCCGTTCGGATTCGATCTCCTCGGCATACTTCGCGAGGTCGTGATAGTGGAGATAGCCGAGTTTGAAGTACCGGATGTCGAGCTTGTCCATCGTCGACAGAATCGGTTTCGCCGTCGGATCGCCGGCGTGCGTCAGATTGGTGCTGATCATCGGGATCGACATCCCCTGGTCGCGAAACGCCGCGGCGGCTTTCGGCAATTCGTCCGCGGCTCGCTCCGGAGGCACCAACCCGCCGGCCCGCACTGTAAGGTCCGGCCCCGCGATACCGAGCGGACGCAGCATGCCCGCGACCTCCGCGTAGCTGTACCCGAAATCGTCGAGATGATCCGTGAATAAGGCGAGACGTTCCGTCAGCGGTTGGGCGCCGGCCGCGCTCGCCAGACGTGGAAATGCGATCATCGCACCGGCCGAACAAAGCGCTGTCCGCAGCACATCGCGGCGACTCAGAGTGAGACTCATGTTGCGCATCTCCTGATCGAGACTTCGGGGAGCGATCACGCCGTCATGATAGTGGCCGGTCCTTGAACTTTCCTCGCCGTTCTGCTTCAAAGACGGCATCGACTCAACTCACTTCGCTCCAGGATCGCATCATGCCCGATATTCCGGATGGCGAAATCGTCGAGTTGCAAGGCTCCGGGGCCAAGCCTTATGTTCTGAAGAATGTTGGCGGCGTCTATTCTTGCACGTGTCCCGCGTGGCGAAACCAGTCGATCGGCATCGAGAAGCGAACCTGCAAGCATCTCCGCAAGTACCGCGGCGACGATGCCGAGGAAACGCGGATCGGCGGTGCCTTGCCGGCCAAACCGTTGAAGGCCAAGTCGGACGATGGCGACGAATCGGGATCGGAACCGCAACTCCTGCTCGCTGAATCGTGGGACAACGTGCTCGATCCCGCCGGCTGGTGGATGAGCGAGAAGCTCGACGGCGTGCGGGCCTACTGGGATGGGAAACAGTTTCTCTCGCGGCAGGGAAATTTGTATCACGCGCCGGACTGGTTCGCCGCCGGGCTGCCGAACGTGCCGCTCGACGGCGAATTGTGGCTCGATCGCAAGGCGTTTCAGCGGGCCGTCAGCATCGTCCGCCGGCAGGACAAAGGCGAGCAGTGGCGATCCATCCGCTACCTCATCTTCGACGCACCCGCCGCCACCGGCCCGTTCGAGGACCGCGTGGCGTTTCTGCAAGACGGCATCCACGGCTGGAAAAATGAATTCACGGCGATTCACGACCACACGCAATGCCGGAATGTCGAACATCTGCGCGAGGAATTGCGGCGGATCGAAGCGCTCGGCGGCGAAGGCTTGATGTTGCGCGAGCCGGCGTCGAAATACGTCGCGGGCCGTTCGGCGACGCTGCTCAAAGTGAAGACGTTCCACGACGCGGAGGCCACCGTCGTCCGCCACGAGCCGGGCAAAGGCAAGCACACCGGCCGGCTCGGCGCGCTCGCCGTGCGATTGCCGAACGGCAAGGAGTTCTCCGTCGGCACCGGATTCTCGGACCGCGATCGCGCCCAGCCGCCGCCAGTCGGCGCGCTGATCACGTTCCGCTATCAAGAACTCTCCGACGCCGGCATCCCCCGTTTTCCGAGCTTCGTCGGCCTGCGGGGCGATGTGGTTGCGTCGCCGCCCGTCGCCGCGGTTTCCAGCGCGTCCGCGCGGGAGAAAGAATCGTCGAAGGTGCAAGTACGTTCGAGTCCCGCCGCGACTGCATCCGGCGAAAGCCGCTATTTTGAGAACACCGAAGACAACGCGAGCAAGTTCTGGGAAGTGAGCGTCACCGACAACGAATTGACGACGCGCTGGGGCCGCATCGGCGCCGACGGCCAGTCGAAGACGAAGACGTTCGCGTCCGCCGCCGCCGCCGTGACCGAACGCGATAAACTCATCGAGTCGAAACTCGCCGGTGGATATCGAGAAGTGAATCCTTAACAGATATCCTTGAGCGTCTGTTTCCGCCGCGATACGATCCGAGCCATCTCCCGTCCCTTCGGTTCCAACGGCGTCGCCGACATGATCGCGCTCGATGAAAGCACCGTGGATTCCGCTGCGCCCAATGCCGAGGCCGCCAAGAACGGGCGCGGCCTGGTTCTCAAGGGCAAGTTCCTCAAGTTGCACATCTCCGAGGACGAAACGCTCCTCTTCGGGGAATGCCAGGGAAGCGGCAAGTCGCCGTATCAGTGTTCGTGCGACTTCCAGCGTCCGGAAGCGGCGACGCATCGCTGCAACTGCCCCAGCCGGCAGTTCCCCTGCAAACATTGCCTCGGCCTGATGTACGCCTTCGTGCAGGGGAAGAAGTTCACCCCGGCGGAAGTCCCGGAGGAACTACAAGGCAAACGCGAGAAGCTGCAGGCACGCACGGAGAAAAAAGCCGTCGAGGCCGACAAACCCAAGACCGTCGACAAGAAGGCCCTCGCCAAAAAAATCCAGGCGCAGCTCAGCGGGATCGATCTGTTGGAAAAGCTGACGTGCGATCTCGTCCGGCTGGGCATCGGCAACATGAATCCCAAGACGGCGAAAGAGATCGAAGAGCAGGCCAAGCAACTCGGCAACGCGTATCTCCCCGGTGCGCAGGCTGCGCTGCACGACTACACGAAGCTGTTTGCCGGCGAGGACGGACAGCTTGACAGCGCCGCGGCAATGGAACGCAGCTTCAGCGAAGCTCTTGATCAACTCGGCCGGTTGCATTCGCTGGGGAAGCAGGGCCGAGCCTACCTGCAGCGCCGCTTGGACGACCCCGAACTCGCCCCGGAAACCGACAGCAGCATCGCCGCATGGCTGGGACACGCCTGGCAACTGCGCGAATTGAAGGACGCGGGGCTGGTGGAAACCGACGCCGAACTCGTGCAACTCGCGTTCAACTCGCACGACGACGTGGCACGGAAGGAATACATCGACACCGGCGTGTGGATGACGCTGAATAGTGGCCGCATCCGCCTGACGCAGAACTTCCGGCCATACAAGGCGGTGAAGTACATCAAAAGTGATGACAGCTTTTTCCAGGTCGCGCAAGTGAAGGAATTGTGCGTCTATCCCGGCGACGTCAATCCGCGCGTTCGTTGGGACGGCATGCTGCCGCGGCCGCTCGTGCCGAAAGACTACGAAACAATCCGCGGCCACAGCCACCGCGATTTCGCCGCGGTGATCAAGGACGTGAAGACGCATCTGAAAGGCCCGCTCTCGGACAAGCAGCCGATCTACGCGCTCCATTTCCAGCGGCTCGGCCAGATCGAGGGAACCCCGGTCCTTGAGGATGCCAAGGGCGAACGATTAGTGCTGACCGACGCCGGCATGACGGAGGAACCGGCCAGTTGCCACCTCTTGTCGCTCCTGCCGAAAGAAGTCTTCGCCGACCAGACCATGATCGTCCGCTTCCGGCACGATCTCGACACCCGCAAGCTGCAAGTCAAACCGCTCAGCATCGTGACTGCGAACAACATCGTGCGACTGACGCTATAGATGCCTTCTGTCTGGTCTCCTCGCCTCTGTGAACTAGAGAGAGGGGGACAATGGATCGCGGACTGACATGAGTTCGACAAGTTGAGTCGCCGCGCAAGGATATCATCATGAGCATCGCCGTCCTCAATCAGGTTTACGACGAAACGCGCCGGCTGGCGATTGCGGGGAGCGTCGTCGCGGGGGGCGATTTCCGGTTGAAGAAGCTCGTCCCGCCGTTGGAGCAGGCTGGGGCCAAAGCGCCGGTCTTCGCCAAGGCGGCTCAAGCGGTGACGGCGCTCGTCGAATCCAACGAGCAGGCGTCGGCCCAGTCGCTGCTCGACCTGTGTACGCTCGTGACGGCGGTCCTCTACACCCAGGGCGAGACGGGACAAGCCGGCGACTTGCAGCCGATCGAAACGACCGACCTCGGCGCGCAG
>CAZDGB010000370.1:0-6308 GCA_964504645.1 uncultured Planctomycetaceae bacterium
AGACGGGCCAACGCTTGTACTTGCCCCAGATGTAGTCGCCGACGGTCTCCGCGCCGAGTTCGGCCACGACATCCCGCAGCAGAAATTTCTCCTTGCCGGCGACGCAGTAACTCAGCCCCTCATCGTGCGACCGGCCTTCGTTGGCGGCCTCTGTCGTCGAGGCGAACCAGCGCTCATCGATGCCGCCGCGATGCGTCCCTAAGGCGTAATAATCGTGCGGATGCAGCTTCAACCGCTGGCCCGGCTGCAAGAACGATCGAGGCACCCACGTGGGAGCCAGCCGCAAGACCCCTTTGCCTTCCGTCAACGCTGCTGAAGCCAACGCCTTCACATTCGCCATGAGCGCACCCTGCCAATAAATTCTGGACTGAACCGGTGGAGAGATTGTGTGTCGTCAGAACAGCCATTCTGACGACGGTTCCCGGTTTTTGCAAAGCGACCTTCGTTTCCCTAGAATCATCTTCAAAGCCTCGCCACATTGCAGAAAGAAGTCCATCCATGACCCGCGTCGCCATTCTCGGCGGGACCGGTTACACGGCCCTCGAGCTGCTGAAAATCCTGCTCCGGCATCCACACGTTCGCATCACGGCGCTGACCAGCCGCACCGAGACGGGGCACGTCAGCGATGTGCATCCATCTCTTGCCGGACGGCTCGATCTGAAGCTCGAAAATCTCTCGGCGTCGCAACTCGCCGAACGGGCGGATGTGGTCTTCGGATGTTTGCCGCACGTCGCCAGCATGGAAGCGGTGCCGGGGCTGTTGGCCGCCGGGCTGAAAGTCGTCGATCTCAGCGCCGACTACCGTTTGAATGACGCGAGCGTCTACGAAAAGTGGTACGGGCACGCTCATACCGATGTGGATCGGTTGGCGACTTCGGTCTACGGTTTGCCGGAATTGTTCGCCGAGCAGATTAAAGGCCAATCGTTGATCGCCAACCCCGGCTGCTACACCAGCACGTCGATTCTGGCATTGGCGCCGCTGATCGCCGGCGGTTTCGTCAAACCAACGGGCATCATCATCGATGCCAAAAGCGGTGTTAGCGGGGCAGGGCGAACGCCAAAACTCAACACCCTCTTCGCCGAATGCAATGAGAGTTTCTCGGCATACTCCGTCGGCACACACCGGCATCAACCGGAGATCGAGCAGATCCTCTCCACGTTCACCGGACAAAACGTCGACGTCATTTTCACGCCGCATCTTGTGCCAATGGATCGCGGCATCGAAGCCACGATCTATGCCGTCCCGAAAAAAACGGCGTCGCCAGCGGAATTGATCACCGCCTGCCGCGAGTTCTACCGCGGCAAACCGTTCGTCCGCGTCATCGACCGGCTGCCCGCGACGAAGGACTCCGCGCAGACGAACTACTTCGACATGACAGTCCGCGTCGTGAAAGATCGCGTGGTGGTTTTGGCCTGCCTCGACAATCTGATCAAAGGGGCCTCCGGCGTCGCCGTGCAGAATTTCAATCTCATCTGCGGCTATCCGGAAGTGACGGGACTGCTCTAGATTTCCGTACACTTTGACTTGCAATCTCAATCGACAAATGCACAATGTGTGCGCCATGTCGTAAGGAGGATCATTTCCGTCAGGGAAGCGAAGTCTGCCTCTCATTTCTCGAAGGGCCGTGACTATGCAGTTTCGCAATGCGTTGGCAATGTCCGTTCTCGGTGCGTGCGCCGCTGGACTCCTATTGGGTCAAGAGAAATCTGCCGCCCGTCCGCCGATCCAGGTCGCACAGAAGGCAAAGAACGACGCCGAAGCGAAAAAGCCTTCGGCCCGCATGCCAAACTATTATCGCAGCCTGGAACTATCGGATCAGCAACGCGAGAAAATTTTGAACGTGCTCATCGAGCACAATGAGCAGATCGACGAGTTGGAAGAGCAGATGGCGGAGCTGAAGGAAAAACGCGACGCCGAGGTCTATGCCGTGCTGACGGCCAACCAGAAAGCCAAACTCGCCGAGCTTCAGATGGGCGCGAAGAAGAAGCGCGCGGAGAAAGCCGAGAAGGGCAAGAAAGCGGCGGAACCGGCGACCGAAGAAAAGTAGTTTGCCATTCGATTGCAGCCGGGAATCTTCCGGTTATAGCTGCGAATTCGGGACGGCTTCTCGATAAGATATCGCTCGGAGTTCGCGAAGTTTTGGAAACTTCGCGAACCGTGGCGTCCACTGGCGCCTCTTGGCGAGAAATCCGTTCCTCGAAAAGCAGCAGCATGATCGAATTGCCCACAGGATTCCGCGCGGCCGCCGTGAAATGCGGCGTCAAACCCGGTAGCGACAAACTCGATTTGGCGTTATTCGTCTCCGATCGTCCCGCCGCCGCCGCGGGCGTCTTCACGACGAACCTCGTCTGCGGCGCGCCGGTGAAGGTTTCGCGCAGCCGACTGCCGCGCGGCACGGCGCGCGGCGTGGTCATTAATTCCGGCAACGCGAACGCCTGCACGGGAGAGCAGGGGACGCGCGATGCCGAACAAATGACGGCGCTGGTCGCAAAAAAAAATGACTGTGCGCCGGACGACGTTCTCGTTTGTTCGACCGGCGTCATCGGTCGGATGTTGCCGATGGATCGCATCGCGGCGGGCATCGCGGCGGCTTCGGGGAAACTTGCTGGTACATCCGATGCATTCCTCCTCGCCGCGCAGGCGATGATGACGACCGATACGGTCCCGAAGCAATCGTCGCGCGACATCTCCATCGGCGGCAAGCCGGTGCGGGTGAGCGGCGTGTGCAAAGGGGCGGCGATGATCGCCCCGAACATGGCGACGATGCTGTGCGTGATCATGACCGATGCCGGCTTGGCGTCGGGTGAAGCGGTGCAATATCTGACGGCGGCCGTACGCGACAGTTTCAACTGCATCAGCGTCGACGGCCATGAAAGCACGAGCGACTCCGTCCTTCTGCTCGCGAATGGAGCAGCTGGCGCCGCCGTGACCAGCGCCGCCGATCGAAGCGCCTTTCAGCAGGCGCTGAGCGAAGTCGCTCAAGACCTCGCGAAGGCGATCATACAGGACGCCGAAGGGGCGCATCACTTCGTGCAAATCGACGTCAACGGTTGCCGGAATAGGGAAGAGGCATTCCGGCTGGCGAAGGCCGTCGCCGAGAGCCCGCTGGTGAAAGCGGCGATCTGCGGCGCCGATCCGAATTGGGGCCGCATCGTCTCCGCGGCCGGTTACGCAGGCGTAAATCTCAAAGAAGAAGACGTCTCGCTGACGTTGAACGGCTTCGAACTCTACCGCACCGGCACGCCGCTGCCGTTCGATGCCGGGAAGGTATCGCAGTCGATGAAAGACCAGCGCGACGTCTTCATCGAACTGAAGCTGACGCTGGGCAACGACGCTATTCGCTTCTGGACGAGCGATCTGACGAAAGAGTACGTCGAACTCAACGCGGATTACACGACGTAAGTGTCGTAGCACAGGCTCGCCTGTGTTGTTCCATCGCAAAAGTCCTGCAGGCGAGCCGCCTACGTTACGACTTGCTTCGCCGGAAATTCCACGATCACCTTGATCGCTCCGTCTTTGCGGTCGCGGAACGTTTCGAACGCCTGCTGAATCTCCGCAAGGGGATAACGGTGGGTGATCAGCGGCTTGACGTCGATCCGGCCTTCGCGGATGAATTTCATCGCCAACGGGAAGTCTCGCTCGAAACCGGCGTAGACGCTGGTATGGACGGTCAGGTTTTTCGCGAACAGATCGCGGAACCGGAAGGCATTGAGCTCCGGGCCGGGAACGCCGAAGAACAGGATGCGGCCGTTGTATTTGCACAAGTCGATGCAGAGGTGGAACGCCTGATCCGCGTGGCCGACGCATTCGATGACGACGTCGGGCAAGTTGCCGCCCAACAGTTTCTTCACTTCGGCGACCGGATCGGCAGTCTGGTTGCAGATCGTCGCCGTCGCTCCCATCTTCGGGCTGGTCTTGAGCCGGCATTCGAGTTTGTCGATGGCGATGATCTCTCGCGCGCCGAGATTTCGCACGCAGGCGTTCATCAATTGCCCCATCGGGCCTTGGCCGACGACGGCGACGTCGAGATCGAGCAGGTTCGGCAGCTTCTTCAACGCGAACAGCGCCGTGCCGAGGGGTTGAGCCATCAGCGCCTCTTCTTCCGAGACGTTGGTGGCGATGGAAATCGCCCGGTTCTCGTCTTGAATGAACCGTTCCTGGAGGCCGAGATGATTGTTCGGCACGGCGAGGACGCGGTCGCCGATTTTCCATTTCTTGCCGTTGGTGGCCGTGACGGTGCCGATCATCTCGTGCAGCGACTGCCCGATTTCAATGGGCCATTCGCCGCTGCAGTTGAAGTACGGCAGATCGGAGCCGCACAGGCAGGTCGTTTCCGGCTGAAAGATGATTTGCCCGGAACAGCCGTCCGGCGGAGCAGGGGAGAGCGCCGGCTCCGGCCGTTCGATGAGGCGGATTTTCCCCGGCGCGTGCATATCACCGACCAACATGGAAGTAGACTCCTACAGGGTGGGCTGTGCCCGGCAATCCATTTGAATCAAGGCTGGCGGGCACAGCCCACCCTACAAAAGGAGACTCCAAAAAAACAGAGCGGGAGACCGAAATCTCCCGCTCTGCAATTTGGCGATTTCACAACGTCATCAGGCCTTGGCCATCTTGGCGCGATCGGCCTTGTCCTTGCGGCGCTTCTCGACGACTTCGTCCTGCAGGCCGCGGGGGAGCATCGAGTACTTCGCGAACTCCATGCTGAACGTCCCTTTGCCCTGCGTCATCGAACGAAGTTCGTTGGCGTAGTCGAACATCGACGCCAGCGGCACTTCGGCGATGATCACCGCGGCGCCGAGATTGGTCTCCGTCGACACGATCGTGCCGCGCTTGCTGGCGAGATGTCCGGTGACGTTGCCCTGGTACTCATCCGGCACTTCGACTTCAAGCTTCATGATCGGTTCGAGCAGGCCGAGCTGCGCCTTCGACAACACTTCCCGCATGGTGTCGAAGCCGCAGATGTCGAACGCCATTTCCGACGAGTCGACGTCGTGATAGCTGCCGTCCTGCAGCCGCATGCGGACATTCACCACTTCGCATTCGCACAGCGGGCCTTTGACGAGGCAGCGGCGGAAGCCCTTGTCGACCGGGGCGATGTATTCCTTCGGAATGCGGCCGCCGGTGACTTCGTTGACGAACTCGTAGGGGACCGGGCTGTCCTCGGGCAGCGGCTCCATCACGCCGACAACGTGAGCGTATTGGCCCGAGCCGCCGGTCTGCTTCTTGTGCTTGTAGTTGAACGGCACTTCGCGGGTCGGCGTTTCGCGGTACGCCACGCGGGGCGCGCCGATCAGGCATTCCACGCCGTATTCCCGCTTGATGCGCTCGACGTAAATGTCGAGATGCAACTGCCCCATGCCGGCGATCAGAGTTTGGCCGGTCTCTTCGTCGGTGAGCACGCGGAACGTCGGATCTTCGCGGCGGAAGCGCTCCAGCGCTTTGCCGAGCTTATCGGCGCCGTCGCGTTTCATCGGCTCGATCGAGAGACGAATCACGGCGTCCGGGACGAAGATGCTTTCCAGCGAGTAGTTCAAGCCTTCGGCGCAGAACGTATCGCCGGACGCACAATCGACGCCTACCAGCGCGATGATGTCGCCGGCTTCCGCGACTTCCACGTCTTCCCGATCGTTGGCGTGCATGCGGACCAGCCGGCCGAAGCGGATGCGTTTGCCCGTGCGCGAATTGACGTAGCTTTCGCCTTTGACGATCCTGCCCTGATAGATGCGCGTGTACGACAGCTGGCCGAACTGCTCGACCACGGTCTTGAACGCCATGCAAACCAGCGGCTGGCTCGGATCGGAAGCGAGCTTGATGCGGTTCCAGTTGGGATCGGTCGGAGTTTCTCCCACGGGCGGTTTCAGGTCGTTGTCGATCGCCGTGATTTCGCGATCGAGCGGGCTCGGCAAATAGTAAGTGATGGCGTCGAGCAGTTCCTGCACGCCTTTGTTCTTGTAGGCGCTGCCCATCATCACCGGCGTGATCTGGTACGCCAGAGTCGCTTCGCGGACGATCTTGCGGATCATCTCCACGGGAACTTCCTGCTCTTCCAGCAGCATGTTCATCAGATCGTCGTCGAACATCGACAACGTTTCGAGCATCTCTTGCCGCGCAGTCTTGGCCTTGTCGACGAGGTCGGCAGGGATGGCCTCGTAGCGGACGTCTTCGCCGTCTTCGCCGTCGAAATAGCACGCGCGCATTTCGATCAGGTCGATGACGCCTTCGAACGCCGACTCTTTGCCGATCGGAATCTGCAGCGGGCAGGGGGTGACCATCAGCTTGTCGCGGATCATACCGATGACCTTGTC